>JANQQN010000150.1 GCA_028289325.1 Myxococcota bacterium
AGGGCGGCTGCACCGGGGTCGATCCCGGCGCCACCGCCCCTAGCCTCCTGCTCGTCCCCCTCGGTCTTTGGCTCATGCGGCGTCGGCGCTGGCCGCCACGTCCATGATCCGCGAACCGGCGCCCTGACCGCGAACCATCCCCGCTGGACGGCGGCCGCAGCGCCGTGCTTAGCCTTGCCCCATGAGCGACAAGACGATCTTCGCGCGGATCATCGACCGCGAGATACCGGCCGACATCGTCTACGAGGACGATCGGGCGATGGCGTTTCGCGACGTCGCGCCGCAGGCGCCCATCCACATCCTGATCATTCCCAAGAAACCCGTCGACATGATCGAGAACCTCGACGACGCGGATGAGGCCCTCGTTGGCCATCTCGTGCTGGTGGCCAAGAAGGTGGCGGCGCAGGAAGGCCTGACCTCGGGTTATCGGCTGGTCTTCAATAACGGACGCGACGGCGGCCAGACCGTCTTTCACATACATCTTCACCTGCTTGGGGGTCGGCCCCTGACCTGGCCGCCCGGCTGATGGCTCGATTCCTTCGTCGCCTGTACGTGTACGCGGCGCTGATCATCATGCTGGCGGTGGTCCTGGTCATGTGGATGGCCGGCGGCATCCAGGGGCCTCGCCGATTCGCGGGTTCGATGCGCCAGCTCCCGCCGGGGCCGGGGGGCCAGTATCGTCCCGACCCTTTTCCCGACCGCCTCACGGTCGTGGTGTGGAATCTCGGCTGGGCCTACGGCGACGGCAGCCACGGTAGCGGGGGGCCCAAGCCCCCCTCCCATTTCGAGCGGACCCTCGACCGGATGGGCCGGGTATTGGCGGCGGCCGAGCCCGATCTGGTCTTGCTGCAGGAAGTCGACTTCGACAGCGCCCGCAGCCACGGTATCGACCAAGCCGAACGGCTGGCGAGACAGAGTGGGCTGCCGTTTATCGCCCCTGCGCTGAGCTGGTCGGCGAACTATGTCCCGTTTCCTTACTGGCCGCCGTCGCACCACTACGGGTCCATGCTGTCCGGCAGCGCGGTGCTCAGTCGGTTTCCGATCCGCCGCCATGTCGTCGAGCTGATGCCCAAGCCGACCGGCAACCCGTGGTGGTACAACCTGTTCTATCCCTTCCGCTACGCGCAGGTGGTCGACGTCGAGACCCCGGGCGAGAAGATCGCGGTGGTGAATGTCCACCTCGAGGCGTTCCAGGCCGACGCGCGGCTCAACCAGGCCTACCGCGTTCGCGAGATCCTCGAGGGGGAGACCACGGCGCCGGTCGTCTTCGGCGGCGACCTTAACTCGCCGCCGCCCGAGTCGCCGCAGCGCCACGGCTACGCCGACGAGCCGCACCGGGACTTTCGTTCCGACGACACCGTCGAGATCCTCCGCGGGACCAAAGCGGTGGCCGATACGCTCGCCGCGACGACATTCACCTCCACCCCGAGCGACTGGTTCACCTTTCCCGCCGTCGCCCCCAACCGAAAGCTGGACTACGTGTTCGCGAGCGACCGATTCGAGGTCGTCTCGGTGCGGGTCATGCGAGAGGCTGGCGAGGCCAGCGACCACCTCCCGATCCTGGCCGAGCTCCGGCTCAAGTAGGACAGTCGGCCGAGCTCGTCGACTTGTCGGGCTCGGGGGTCGGCTCGTGCCACCGCCGCAGGTCCATCGACGCCTGGCCGGGGACCCACAGCTCGAACCGGGTCCCGGCGTCGACGGCGGAAGCGACTCGGATATCCCCCCCCAGCGCGCGCATACACGCGCGGGCGGCAGGAAGCCCTCGACCGGTGCCCGCGAGCTCGTCGCCAGTGGCGGTGGTGGTCATGCCCCGCAGGAACACGAGGTCCAGCTTGGCCTGATGATCCGCCTCGGCGGCCCACGCTTCCGTCCGCAGTCCAGCCTGCACCGCCCGGGCCGCGAGGCGGTCGCCATCGATGCCCGCCCCGTCGTCTTCGACCATCCAGCGCAGCCCCCCATCTTCCCGCCGGAGAACGCCGACCGTAAGCTGGACGACCGCCCCGACCACCGCGGCATGGGTGACCACGTTGTTAAACAGATGGATGAGGGCCTCGTCCATCCGTTGGACCTCGTGATACGCGACCTCGTCCGCGCTGTCCGCGACCACGAAACGGACCTGCTTGCCGCACGCTTCGCTTTTTGCGCTGACGTATCGCGTGTATCGCCCCATCACCCGCGGCACGGGATGACAGCGAAGGTTGAGCACCGCCCGGCGGGCGGCCTCGAGGTCGGACACACCGAGCGCCTGGCGGACGGCCACCAGTCGCTCGGGAGCGACGGAGAGCATTCGGCCCCGTTCGAGGCCCAGGGTCTTGGCCACATCGGCGGCCTGGGTCCGCCATAGGCGCCGCAGCTCCGCCCACAGGTGGTCGGTCCGATCGCCGACGCTGTAGGCGATCTCCAGCTGGTGACACACGGACACGGCACCCCCGTAGGCGAAAAGCCCCATCGTCGTCTTGAGCGAATTCAGGATGGCGAGCAGTTTCGGGCTGGGCGCGTCGGCGCCCTTGCGTGCCTGTTCGGCCGCCTCGAGCCGGGCGTGCACTCGGTCGACGAAGCTCGCGTACCCTTCGACGTCGGCCGCGGCCATGCCCAGGCGGTCGATTCGAGCCAAGGTCTTGTCGTGCTCGGCCCGAAGCTCGCCGAGCGCGGTTTGGTCGACGACGATCATCATCACCCGCTGCAGCCGGCCGTCCCGGTCGCGCACCGGGCGGTAATGAAAGGCCACAAAACGCGCGCGGCGGCCGACGGTCGTGGCCCACGTCCGAGGGAGCATGGCCGTGGTCGCCTCGAACGAGGCATCGTGGTGGTCCCACAGCAGGAGCCGGACGATGGCCACGGTCTCCGTCTCGGCGCCGCAGGGTTCGAGCAGCTGGTCGACGGTCTCGACGTCGGCGGCGTGGGGGATCAGCCGCTCGAAGGCCGGCGAGCGCTCGGCCCCCAGCCGACCTTCGGCATCGAAATACGCCACCCCCTCCTCGATCTGGTCCAGGAGTCGAGCGCGCTCGGCGAGGGCGACGTTCGTGGCGCGCCGGGCCTCCGCCAGTCGGCCGTTGCGCACTTCGATCTCGGCGTCGAGGCGCCGGGCCAGGTGCCGCGCCCGGTCGAGCTCGCGACCGGTGAAGAACCCGAGCAGTCCCAGGGCCAGGGGCGCCGCGGTCACCAGCCAGACGACGGGATCCGCCCCGTAGCCGGCGAGCGCCGGCCCCCAGCCGTGCTGCAGGGTGCGGATCAGCATCGTGATGACCACGATCGTGACCCCCAGCAACCCGCCGAACGCTGCCCACGTCGTCCTGAAGTTCGTTGAACCCGAACCGGCCAACACATCCCTTCGTTCGGCCACCGACGAGGTCGGACCATGCGGCGAGTTCCGCTTTTGCGACCGATGTTGCGGCTTAAGACAGCCGCCCCGAAACCTTGACTTGGTGGGGCGATCGTCGGACCCACCGAAGGTGGCCGACACGCGAGAGTTTCCCAAGCGATTCGATTTTCGGGACGCCGAGCCGCAGATCTACCAGCAGTGGCTCGACGCGGACGCGTTCCGTACCGCCTGGTCGCCGACCGGCGACGTCCAGGACGAGGCGCGTAAAAACGCGGAGCCTTTCGTCATCGTCATTCCCCCGCCCAACATCACCGGTCGCCTCCACATGGGTCACGCCCTCAACAACACGGTGCAAGACGTCCTGATCCGGCACAAACGAATGGACGGCTACGACGCCCTGTGGGTTCCCGGGACGGACCACGCGGGCATCGCTACCCAGACCGTGGTCAAGAAACAACTCGACGCGGAAGGCATCGACTACCGGGACCTGGGCCGCGAAAAGCTCATCGAGCGGATCTGGGCGTGGCGAAACACGTATGGCGACGCCATCCTCGAGCAGCTTCGCAAGATGGGCTGCAGCTGCGACTGGACCCGGACCCGGTTCACGATGGACGAAGGCCTCAACAAGGCCGTCCGACACAGCTTCGTGACCCTCTACGAGCGAGGCCTCATCTATCGGGGTACGCGCATCGTCAACTGGTGCCCCGTCGACCGCACCGCCCTGTCCGACGACGAGGTGGAAAAGCAGGACGAGAAGGGGAAGATGTATCACGTCCGGTACCCCTTCGAGGACAACCCGGACGAATACCTCGTCGTGGCCACCACTCGGCCCGAGACCCTGTTCGGCGATACGGGGGTCGCGGTCCATCCCCAGCATCCCAAGCTCGCCCAATACATCGGCCGTTCTCTCCATCTGCCGGTTCAAGGCCGCGTGATCCCCATCGTGGGCGACGAGCACGCCGACCCCGAGAAGGGGACCGGCGTCGTGAAGATCACCCCCGCCCACGACCCGAACGACTACGAGGTCGGGCGCCGCCATGATCTCGAGGCGATCAACGTGATGAACGAGGACGCTTCGCTCAACGAGGTGGTGCCCGAACCGTACCGCGGCCTCGACCGCTACGCCGCGCGAAAGAAGCTGCTGGCCGAGCTCGAAGAACTCGGGCTGCTCGACGACGTCAAAGACCACACCCTGGCCATCGGCCGCAGCTACCGTTCGAAGGTGCCGATCGAGTATCGGCTGTCGAGCCAGTGGTTCGTGAAGACCGCCCCGCTCGCCGAGCAGGCCCTCGAGGCCTCCGGCTACCGCAAGACCGACGACGGCTGGGAAAAGCCGGCATCCGCCGACAGCGGCATCGCGTTTCATCCGGACCGGATGGAAAAGATCTACTTTCACTGGCTCAGCAACATCCGCGACTGGTGCATCAGCCGGCAGATCTGGTGGGGCCACCGGATTCCGGCCTGGTACCACAAGGAGACCGGCGAGTGTCTGGTGGCCATGGAGCCCCCGCCGGCCGTCCTCGACGCGCCGCAGGAATGGACGCAAGACGAGGACGTCCTCGACACTTGGTTTAGCTCGTGGCTGTGGCCGATGAGCACCCTCGGCTGGCCGGACCGAACCCAGGATTTCGGGCGCTACTACCCTACGTCGGTGCTGTCGACGGCCAAGGACATTCTGTTCTTCTGGGTCGCCCGAATGAACTTCGCGGGCCTGGGCTTCGAAGACCGGCTCCCCTATCGCGACGTCTACCTTCACTCCACGATCGCCGACGAGTCCGGGGTGACGATGTCGAAGTCCAAGGGCAACGGCATCGATCCCCTGACCCTCATCCTCGGGGCGACGGTCGATGACCTCAAGCGGCCGGTGATGGACGCCCGCCCCAGCAACATGAAGGCGCTCCTCAACCGCATCGAGAAGAACTATCCCCAAGGCTTCGAGGCCGTGGGGGCCGATGCGATGCGGTGGACGCTCATCTACAGCATCACCGAGGGCGAGCACGTCCGCCTGTCTCTGGCTCGGTTCACCGAGGGCCGAAACTTCGTCACCAAGCTCTGGAACGGCGCGGGGCGGGTCATCACTGCGCTCGACGCGGAGCTCGCCGGTGGCGACAAAACGACGGACTTCGCCCCCGAAACCGACGAGGATCGATGGCTGCGGGCTCGACTCGACACCGTGATCCGACAGACCCGGCGCGCGCTGGAGACCTTCGACTTCGGGGCGATGGCCCAGACCCTGTATCACTTCGTCTGGAACGACTACTGCTCGTGGGCCCTTGAGCTGTCCAAGACCCGGCTCACCAGCGATGACCCCGCCGTTCGCCGGGGGGCGCTGCGGGTGATGGGGTCGGTGCTCGCGGACATGCTCCGGCTGCTCCATCCGATCATCCCTTTCGTGACCGAGGCCCTGTGGGCCCGGCTGGTGCCCCCCATGACCGAGCTCGGCCTGTGGTCCGACGAGCCGCCGACCAGCGAGCTGCTGGTCCGTGACCGTTACCCGACGCCGCAACAGGCGCCGCAGCCGGAGATCGAAGCGCGATTCGAGATCCTCCAGCGGTT
This sequence comes from Myxococcota bacterium, assembly GCA_028289325.1. GTDB lineage: Bacteria > Myxococcota > Kuafuiibacteriia > Kuafuiibacteriales > Kuafuiibacteriaceae > JANQQN01. The sequence continues at coordinate 5,879 of JANQQN010000150.1, forward strand.
CGTGGTCGCCGTGCGCCAGCTACGTTCGGCGTCCAACATCAAAGACAACCTCAAGGTCGAAGTGTGGGTGAAGCCGATCAACAAGGCGACCCGGCCCATGCTTCAGCAGGCCAAGGAGGCGGTGACCTTCTTCGCCAAGCTCGAGAACATCCGCTTCGCGCGAGGGCGAAAGAAGGGCATGGCGGCCCAATACGACCCGGACTTCGAGCTGTACATCGACCTCGCCAAGTACATCGACCTCAAAGAAGAGGTGGCCCGGCTCGACAAGGAGATCGCCCGCGCCGAGCAAGAAGCGGCGTCGGCGGCCAAGACCCTGGCCAACCCCAACTTCGTCAACAAGGCGCCGCCGGACAAGGTGGCCTTCACCCGCGACAAGCAGGCCCAAGCCGAAGCCCGCCTGAAGAAGCTGCGCAAGACCCGCGACGAGATCGCACAGACGGCCGGCGTCGCCAGCTGACGAGCGCGAGGCCGCGCTGATATGCGCCGCCGTCCATCGCGAGCTTATTGAGGAACAGAGAGGAAGCGCGGGGAGCGCCGCCCGCGAAGGCGACGCTCCTCGGCTCAGTCAGCTCACTCGGGAATGATGAGCTGGAAGTTGTTGAACGGACCCGTCGTCGGGACGTTCGCGATGTCGTTCCAGGTGTCCTCGCCCGGCCGCTTGAACTGCACAGTCACACCCTGCAGGCTCTCGTAGTAGCCGTTGGCATCGAAGCGAATCTTGAAGACCGCTTCGCTGCCGCTCATCACCGGATCGCGGCCCAGCGGGTCCGGGCCCGCCGCGAGCAGCGTCGAGCTGCGCAGATCCGCGTCGTTCGCGGGCTGATCCGCGTTACCGCCGGTGGGGAAGAGGATGTCGTCAGACACCCACTGGCCGCCGACCCACTCGGAAAGCACCAGGGTGTAAACGCCGTCGTCGGCCGTCTCGTCCCCGAAGCGGCCGTTGTCGAACATCTGCGGCGCGGTGAACGTGCCGTTCTCCTGCTCAACAATCCAGGTGTTGCTGAAGTACACGGTCGAGGTCGCCGTGTACTGCGTGGTCGACAGGGTGCTGGTGTCGACGAGGATACGAATGTCGTACTGGCTCGTCGACGAGGTCGCGATCACGCCGGTGTTTCGGTCGGACCGGAGCCGGACCACGCTGGCCGGAACCCAGGGGTTGGTCGGGGTCGACGTGTCGGTCAGCTCCACGGCCACGCCGGTGCGCTCGCCGCCGTCGATCTTGTACTCGGTCCCGCCGATGACCCAGGTGAACTCGACCCGCTCCCCGGGCGCCATGAGCCCAACCGAGGACATCGAGGTGCCCATCGCTGCCGCGGTGGCCTGAGCGTCCATGTCGAAGGTGTAGACACCGTCGCTGGCCGTCTCGTCGCCGTTCGTACCGTCGTCGTTCAGCACCACGAGCCCGAACCCGTTACGGTTGGTCTTGACGCCCACGCCGAGGCTCGGGTCGCCGGTGAAACCGGCCGCCAGGCTGCTGGTGTCGATGGTCGCCCGCATGTTCCAGTCGCCAAAAGCGGGGATCGTCAGGCCCGCAACGTCGATGACGTCGCCGTCGTTGGCGTCGGCGGGAACGGTGTAGCTGCCGGTGTGGCGGCTGTCGTAGGCCCAGATCCAGTCGTCGCTGTCCGTGAACACCGCGTTCGCGCCGTAGTTGAAGGTCTCGTCCATCGCCGGGATCGGGTAATCGACGTCGACACTCCACAGGCCGGTGCCGTCGTTGGTCAGCGCGGGGCGGTCGCCGCCGCTGCGGTCAAAGTCGTTCCACGAGAACGACGCTCCGATGTCCTGGAAGGTGTTGTTCGCGGTGTCGTCGATGGTGAACCGCAGGGTCACCGACGGGCCGGCGTCGTTGTTGTTGTTGTCGTTGCCGCCGTCGTTGTTGTTGTTGTCGTTTCCGCCGTCGTTGTTGTTGTTGGCAGGAACGTTGTTGTTCATGCCGCCGCCGTTGTCGTCGTCGTCGTCGCTACAGGCGACGGCGACGGCCATGGCGCCAGCCAGCAACGTCAAGCTGAGTTGACTAAATTTCTTCATTGCTTTCGTTCTCTCCGATGCTCACTCGGTGCGGTTTCTTCCGCACGCTAGCCCAACCAAGCTCCGGTTCGCGTAAACGCGACGACGCGGGGGACCGGGCTCGACGCTCATGTTGAGACCCGGCCGTCATCGCGACCGGTCGTCGATGCCGCACGATCCTCCGGCGGGTCCTGGCGACCGCCGGAGCTTCGGAAGTCGTTACACAACTCATTATTCACGTCAAAGGTGATGACGTCTTAGAGATCGGAGATTTCGTTACGTGGCGGCCCGCACCGAGTTCGGTTAACAATGCGCGGCCCGGTCCGAAATCTGTCTTTCGGCCGGCGGGGAGTCCGAATCCGTGATGATGCAGTGCAATACATCCGAAAGAGCGCCCAAAACCGCCGGCCCGCAGTACACACCCAACGTGTCGGCGTTGGGCGCTCTAGGCTTGACGCTCGTCCTTGCGGCCCTAGGGGGGGCCGGCTGCGCGGTCGCGGAGTGCGTGGACCTCGACGTGCTCGAGATCCGCGGCGTGGCCCGCGATGGCGCCCCTCCCGACGATACGGCGATCGTATGGGGCGGCGGAGAAGGTGGTCTTTCGGTCAGCGCCGATACCCGAGACCTCGAGGTATTCGAGCCGCTGCGAGCCCACCTTGGCGCGGCCGCGACGTCGACCGCGGGCATCGTGCGCTGGAGCGTGCTCATCGGCCTCGACCGCATTCTCCTCGTCGAGCACGCCCTGCCGGTGTCCGAAGACCAAACGATCTTCATCGATGAAATCCTGGAAGACGTCGAGTTCACCGGTGGGGGGACTACGCAGACCTGGTGGGACGACCGGTGGCTGTGGACCGAGGGGTCGACGACGGCCCCCCCTCGCGCGATGCTCACCGAGGCCTTCGACACCGAGCTGTCCGCGACCGCGGTCACGGGCCGTATCGACGTGCGCGAAGTCGATCCCGTCGTTTTCCGCGTGGGCCTCGAGTTCACCACCCGCCGCGGCACGGAGGCGTATTGGGGAGACCTGGAGTTCAGGTCGAATCGGGGCGTCACTTTTTGCCGGTAGTCCGCGCCAAGTCGGCGTCCCTGAAACAGAATGCGCCCGTCGCGCGTACCACTCATGTGAAACGCTTCCTGAGAACGACGGCCTTCGCCGTGCTGCCCGCCTTGACGAGTGTCTCCGCCGCGCTCGCCGCGCCCAACACGGTCGTCGAAGCTGTCGACCCCGACGTCGACGACTACGGACCGGGTACTTACCTGTATCCGCTGGAGCCCTACTTCCTTCGTCGCGGGGTGTTCGACCTCAAGCGATTCCGGGTGCGTGACGGCGGCGACGACTGGATCTTCGAGGTCGAAGTCGACCGGCCCATCGATCGGCCCATCGAGCTGCGGGCGACCCGCGCCCGCTACATCCGATTCGAGGGGGAAGTCTTCTTTCAGAATTTTGATATCTACATCCGCACCCCCAAAGACAAGGAGACGCGTTTCGATCGCTCGATTCCGGGCCGGAACTTCAAGTTCGCGCCCGGACACGAATGGAATCGGGCCGTAGTTATTACCCCGTATCCGAGCCATGTCGCGAGCCTGCTGACCGAATGGGATGCGGGGGGTTCGACCCTGGTTCCCAACGTCGTGCGCCGGATCGGCCCCCGGTTCTTCGTCCGGGTCCCCAAAGAGCAGATCGGCGACCGCAACCCCAAGTCGTGGCGCTATGCCGTCACCGTGTCCGGTGCGCTTCCGCTGATCCAAGACTACCGGCGGGCGGACCGAGACTACACCACGGCGCTGACGATGCCCGTCCGGCCCCAACCAGGACGCGAGCACTTCGGGGGCGCGGATCTGAGCCCGTACAACCCGGCGATCATCGACCTGCTGGCCCCTACGCGCGAAGACCAGAAGAAGATGCTCGCGGGCGGCGACGGCCATCGTCGAACGTCGTTGGTAGAAATCAAGCTGACCGAGATCCCCCTCCCGCGCGCGGCCAAGCGCGCGGCGGCACGCTGATCCCAGACCGACGCCGTCCGCCCGCGCTCGCGAGGCGCCCAGCCCCGAAGCGGCGAAGACCGTTTCAATTTCAGTACAGTCGCTCGAAGACCACCCGAACTCGGGTCAGCGGAGTGCCGTCGACGTCCACAGGGTCAAGCACCTCGCGTCCGGTCTCCTCTCCATCGAGGTAATACGGTCGCGCGATGAACGTCTGCGCGTCGGCAGCGGGAACGGCGAAGTAGAGCGTGGCGGCCTGGTTCGAGAAGTAGCTCGATACGAGATACATCATCAACGCGTGCTCCGACGAGTGATAGCCGTTCTTCCACAGGTTGCACTTGGCGGTGTCCCACGGCGGCCAGTTGAAGACCGGGTTACCGTCGCGACGGATGCCAGGAATCAGCTCACCCTCCGGTCGGGTGTCCACGTAGTCGGTCAACCAGTTGGCCGCCGTGTCGTCGACGTAGGTCGGCGCGCCGTTTTGCAGGGCCAACGTCGCCGCCAGTTGGTCGGCTTCCGCGTAGATCCACCAGTCGGAGCCGTACTCGACGGCGGTGGCCGACGTGGGCCGCTTCGCCCACCGTCCGTTGTCGGCGTCGAACGCGGCGGCCACCCCCGCCGGGGCGTGGTCGTCGAGGAACGCCTCGAACGGGTGATCATCGAGGCGTTTATCGACCTGTAGAATCATCCAGTGGGTCTTGAGGGTGTGGCCAAAATCGACGTGGTGGGTACCGTACGCGCCCTTGCGGTTGTGAATCCCCCAGAAGATGCCGTCTTGCCAGAAGTCGCGGATCATCGTCTCGGATAGGGTCCGGAGGCTGCTCAAGAACAATTCGCGGTCCGCGGGATTCGACAGCACCGGCTGGGCCAGGAGCATGAACGCATTGATGGGGTCCAGCTGCGAAACGAGCTCCCAGCCACCGTCGTCGAAGCGGTCCCATTCCCCCGAGAAGTCCGCCAACATCCCATCCCGGATCCGTTGATTGTCGGCGTCAAAGTACGTCGTGGGATCGAATAGAAGGTCGTAACCCTTCAGCAGCTCCGCTTCCGCGGCCGGGGAACGGGTCACAAAGTGGTAGGCCGCAAGCCCCAGCATCACGTAGGCGGTATCCTGCGCGGACTTCGCTTCGTTGCCCGTGGGCTGGCCATTTTGATCGAGGAGGCTGTGGTAACCGCCGGCGGTATCGTCCGGAACGTGGTCCAGGAGCCACTGGGCGCCGGCATGGGCCAACCGAAGCAGCTCGGGGTCGCCGGTGAGGAGGTAACCGATCGCGTAGGCGTAGGTCTGCCGGGAGAGCATCCGGGGTCGTCGATCCGTGCTGCTGGTCGGCGTACCGATCATCGTCCGCTCGGTTGGAAAGTTGCCGACCGGCGTGCCGCGCGCTTCCGTTTGCCGCCAGTACGGGAGGATGTCGTTTTCGAGGTGGTCGATCCAGGTCTGCGGGGTCAGGGCCGCGGGAACCGTAGACAACGTCGGCTCGACGTGGCTGTACGCGGGAAGGATGGTGACCCCCGAGTCCGGCGGGCCCGCATCAGGGATCGGCTCGGGTGTGGTGCTGTCGCTGCTGCAGTGAATGCTCAGCAAGGCGACGGTCAACAGAGCTGGGGTCCAACGCTCGGCCAGGGATCGCGGGTCCAGGTTGTGCATGCGAGTACGCTACCCCTTGACCCCGCCCGACGTCAGGCCGCCGACGAGATTCTTTTGAAGCGCGAAGAACAGGGCCACCACGGGAATGCTGACCAGGATGGCCGCGGCGGCAAAGTTACCCCACTCGGTCGCGAACTGACCCACCATCTGTTTAAGCCCCACGGGTAGGGTGTACTTGTCTTCATCGTTCATGAACACCGCGGCGATGATGAACTCGTTCCAGGCGGTCATGAACGAGAACAGCGCGGTCACCGCCACCGCGGGCAAACTCAGGGGCAGCATGATGCGCCAGAAGATCATGCCGGTCGTCGCACCATCCATCAGCGCCGCTTCTTCGAGCTCCTTGGGAATGGTGTCGAAGTAACCCTTCAGCATCCACACGCAAAACGGGATCGCGGTGCAGGAGTACACCAGCACCAGTCCCAACAGCTGGTTGAGAAGGCCCAAGGCGTCCATGATCAGGTACAACGGGATCAGCATCAGGACCCCGGGAAACATCTGGGTCACCAAGAACGACAGCATCGCCGGCGCTCGTCCCGGAAACCGGAATCGACTGAGCGCGTAGGCGCTGGTGCAGGCGAGAAAGACGCCGAGCAGGGTCGTCGCCGCGCTGATGACCACGCTGTTGAACAGCCAGGTAAAGAACGGCAGCTCGAACAAGACATGTTTGAAGTTGTCGAGCTTCGGATCGGTGGGGAATGGATTCGGCGACGCGTCGAACCCCTGCGAGGGGGTCAGCGCCATCTTGAACACCCAAAACACCGGATACAGGGTGGCGAAGGTCATGAAGGTCAGAAACACCATCTTGCCGATGCGCCCGGACGAGTAAGGATTGGTTTCGTTGCCGGTCATTCGAATGCCCCTTTGGTCGCGCCGGTGATCCGATTGGTGATCACCGTGAACGTGAGCAGGATGATGAAAATGATCGTCGAATACGCCGCCGCGTACCCGTAGCTGTCTCGCTCAAACGCCCAACGGAAGGCGTCGGTGATCAGGATGTCGGTAGCCCCGTTCGGCTGACCGGCGCTGACCAGGTAGATGATATTGAACATGTTGAAGGTCCACACGGAGCCGACGATCACCGCGGGCACGAGGGCGGGCATCAGCAGAGGCAACGTGATGTCTTTGAACCGCTGCCACCGCGACGCCCCGTCGACGAACGCGGCTTCGTAAAGGTCGGTCGGAATGCTCTGCAGCGCCCCGAGGGACACGACCATCATGAACGGGAAGCCGAGCCAAGTGTTGGTAGCGACGTTGGTGAAGAACGAGGTCCAGAACGTCTGGAACCACGAAATGGGCTCCCCACCGAGACCGGTGACGAAGAAGTTGATGGCCCCGAACTCGCGGTGGAACATCTGCTTCCAGATCAACGCGGTGATGTAGTTGGGCACCGCCCACGGCACGATCAGCAAGACCCTGAATACGCCCCGCGCCTTCAGCATCTGATCGTTGAGCAACAGGGCCAAGAACAGCCCGATGCTGACGTGGAGGACGACGTTCAGGGTCGTCCATAGAACCGTCACCCCCAAGGTGAAGTAGAAGTTCGAGGGCTGAGACACGTTGAAGTCGGAAAGGATGGCCACGTAGTTGGCGAGGCCGGCGAACTGGAAGTCGTTGTAGAGGCGGTTCATGAACCCCAGCACGATGCCGTAGACCACCGGGATGAAGACCAACACCCCGAGCCCCAGCATCGCCGGCGACAGATAGCCGTACGCTCGCCGGTGATGCACGAGGGCGGACGTCGCCTGGCCGGTGTAGCCCAAGGCGCCGAGCAAGAACGCCGCGAGCCCGATCAGCCCGATGGCCACACCCCACTGCAGCATCGTCTGCCCATCGGCCGCTTTGCGCCGGCCTCGGTACCCGTCGTCGTAGGTGACGAGGGTGCCGCCGGCTTCGAAGGCCCCGTTCGCCGGTCCACCGTCACCGGCCGAGCGGACCTCCAGCAGATCGCCCGTCGACCGGCCCCGGGCGTCGCGAGCCAGGTACGCGGCGAGGTCCGCCCGGGCCTCGGCGGGCGTCGCGGCGTTCAACCCGGCATCGCCGAGCCGACCGAGGAGCTGAACCTCCCGCGCCTCCGCCGCGGTGCGGACGCTCGCGCGCCACTCGACGACGGTATGGAGCGCCCCGGCCAGGGTCATCGCGACCACCAGCGCGCTGCCGACGACCAGACGGACCGGCCCCGCCACCACCATCCTCAGGCCGGCGTAAAGCAAGACTGCGACGGCCAGCCACAGGAACAACATCACCGGGTAGCCGGTGTCGAGCGGCGCCGGCTTGCCGACAACCTGGGCCATCGATCGGAATCGCCCGTCGACCTTGACCGGCGCCCGAGCGGTCAGGCCACCGCCCTGCCCCGCCCCGGCCACCAGCTCGGCCTCCGGGTACGGTTCGAAGTCGAGCGCCGGCTTCTTCACTCGCTCCTCGTCGTTCTTTCGCGCGTCGGACCCCATCTCCCGAGCCGCGTCGAACAGCGCTTTGTCGGCGAGGCTGTCTCGGTCCAGCCGGCGTCCAGTCTTGTCCGGATCGCTGTGGACCTCGACCTTGGTCTTCCGAAGAATGAACGCCTCGATGACCGCCGGATCCTTGGCTATCGCGGTGACGAAGGACTGCACCATGTCCTCGGGCGGGTCATCCAGGTTCCGCTCCTGTTGAACGACCCACGCCGTGGCTCGAGCCGCGGTCAGGACCTGGTCTTCGATGAAGCGGCCCCGATCCATGCTCCCGAGGACCGCAGCCACAACGCCGAGGCCGAAGGTGACCACGGCCGCGGAGATGATGAAGTGCTGGAGGTCCCGCATCGGTCAGCTCACCGCCACGGACAGGCCGCTGGCGCGATCGAAAAGGTGAACGTGGGCGAGGTCGATGGACAGCGGAACCCGGTCGCCGACCTTGACCTGGGTCGTCGGCTCCAGCTTGGCGGTCACCGCGGTATCGCCGACGGTGCCCAGGGAGTGGACCTCGGACCCGAGCGGCTCGAGAACCTCGACGCTTTGGGTGAGGTGAGCGGGAGTGCCGTTGGCTTCGCTGAGGTGTTCGGGACGAACGCCGAGGACCAGCTCGCTGGTCTTCAGCTGCGAGCGCAAGCGCTCCGGCACCTCTGCGTGCACGCCCTCCCCTTTGACGTGGGGAACGCCTCCCTCGTTATCGACGTCGACGTTGAAGAAGTTCATGGCCGGGCTGCCGATGAAGCCGGCGACGAACGTGTTGGCGGGATGCGCATACAGCTCGAGCGGAGCACCGACCTGCTGGATCATACCTTTGTTCATCACCACGATGTGTTTCGCGAGGGTCATCGCCTCGACCTGATCGTGGGTCACGTACAGGGTGGTGGTTCCCAGCCGCTGGTGCAAGCGGGCGATCTCCGCTCGCATCTGAACCCTGAGTTTCGCGTCGAGGTTCGACAGCGGCTCGTCGAACAAGAACACCGCCGGTTGGCGGACGATCGACCGCCCCATCGCGACCCGCTGCCGCTGGCCGCCGGACAGCTGCTTGGGCTTGCGGTTCAGGAGGTCGGTGAGTCCCAGGATCTTCGCCGCCTCCTGAACCCGATTGTCGATCTCCCCTCGATCGTACTTTCGCAGTCTCAATCCGAAGCTGATGTTGTCGTAGACGGTCATGTGGGGATATAGCGCGTAGCTTTGAAAAACCATGGCCACGTCGCGGTCCCGCGGCGACAGGTCGTTAACGACCTTTTCACCGATCTTGATCGTCCCGTCGCTGATCTCTTCCAGGCCCGCCACCATCCGCAGGGTCGTTGATTTGCCACAACCGCTGGGACCGACGAGAACAACAAAATCGCCGTCTTCGATATCGAGCTGGGCGTCGGTGACGACCTGGACGTCACCGAAGCGCTTGTACACGTGATCGAGGGTTACACTCGCCATTACTTCCTCGCTCTTTTGACCAGCTGAACGACTTCCTGTTGAGCCGTGCCCATCGCTGCATCAGGGGCCACGCCGCCGTTGATCACCTTGTTCATTGCTGTCGTCGCCGGCGACCACACCATCCGCATCGCGGGCATGTTGGGCATCGGCTTGGAGTTCTTCAGCTGGGCCCGAAAGGTCGTCAACACCGGGTCGTTGCCAACCTCGGGATCGTCGTAGACTTCTCTGCGCGCCACCGTCTGCCGCCCGACCTTGGCCATGACGCTCCCGACCTCGACGCTGGTCATGTACTTCATCACCTCGAAGGCCTCTTTCTTGTGCTCCGAGCGCGCGCTCATGATGATGCCCTCGGAGGTCAGGAACGGGGTCGCCGGCTTCCCGGTCGCGGAGATCTCGGGAAGCACTGCGACGCCGAAATCGACGCCCTTGTCGATCGACCCGATGAACCACGGACCATCGATGGCCATCGCGGCCTGACCGTTGTTGAACAGGGTGCTTACGAGAACGCTGGAGATCTCTTCGGGCATGATGCGGTGTTTGCGCGCGAGCTCCTGGGCGAACGTGAGCGAAGCGATGCTTTCTTTTGAGGCCAGCAGCGGCCGACCCTTCTTGTCGAAGACCTTGGCCCCGTAGCCCTGGAACCAGGCCCCCTGATAGTAGAAGTTGGCGTTCTCGTAGACCAAGCCGTAGCGCTTCTGGCTGGGATCGGTGAGCTTCTTGGCCGTCGCGATCAGTTCGTCGGTGGTCTTGGGCGGGGCCTTCACCAGCTTCTTGTTGTAGAACAGCGCGACCATCTTGAAGGTCATCGGCAGTCCGTAGACGCTGTCGTCGTAAGTCAGGGCCTCGACTGTCGGCTCCAGGAAACTGTCGCGCAGCTCGTCGGTGAGCCAGAAGTCGAGGGGCTCGATGAACTCGCTGACCGCCCAGTCACCGACGCGGTCTTGGGCAAAGATGAACAGGTCGGGGCCCTTACCACGGGGCACGGCGGCGGTGATCTTATCCGGGAAGGCGTCGTACGGTACGTACAGGAGCTTGATCTGGATCTGACCGCCTTTGGCGTTGTACTTCTCGACAACACCTTCGATCGCTTTTTTCTCCTGGGCCCGGTACGAGTGCCAAAGGCTGATGGTCGTCGCCGCGGAGGCTTCAAAAGCGAACACCGCGGACAGCAGGATTGCGAAAAGGACTGTAAGCTTCTTCATCGTCATTTACTCCTCGGGGGCTCGAAACGGACCTCATAGCCACGGCGCACCCGACCCTTGCCTTCGACGATCGTGGTCTGGATGAATTCAGCGAAGACCGCGATCACCACCACCCGCCCCACGATCTCCCCCTCGAGGTTGCGTACAACGCCGAGACGATACAGCGGAATGTCCGCGTTGGGTCGCTTGAGAATGGCGATCTGATCGCTGACATCTCGGATCGAGGCCACGACCGTCCCATCGGACCGCACCTCGTCTTTGGGTGGCGCACCGAGGGTCGACGCCGACGATAGCCCCGGTAGGGGCTCGGAGGTCGACGACGTCGCCGCTCCGGCCGGACGCCCGCGGGGGTAGACCATGGGGATCGCGGCCACCGTGGCCGTGTCGTGGTCGAACTTCTTAAGAATGGAAAACTGGCTGCGACCGCCGGGGGCGAGAATGTCGATCGTTCGCGGTTGCCAGCGGGACAGGGCACCGCCGCCGAACGCCAGCTGCTCGGTAACCGAAAACACCGGCATCGTGTATGCGTTCTTGATCAGGCGGTCGGTGGCCCACCGGAAGACCTCGAAGTTATTCTCGAACAACGCGCCGCTGATCGCGACCTGGTATCCCGCTTTGCGGCCCAACGGCTTGCCGATGGCCATCTCGGGAACAGTGGCCCAGACCTGGCGTCCGTAGGACTGGACGACGTCGGAAACCACGACCTTCGTGTGCGGCGGCCAATCGCTCAGGACCGAGCGTACCGCGTAGGGCTGAGGGGTAATAACCAGGGCGAAGTCCCACCCGTCCTCTCGCTTGAAGCGAACGTTGCGGCCCGGCACGCCCTGCGTCTCGCCCTGTCCCGGCGTATGATCGACGTAGATGTCGATGTTCTGAAAGTAGATGTTGTTCTCGAAGTTGAGGGCGACGTTGCCCGCGGTCATGACCGTATCCGGCCGACGGAACGGGAAGTCGAGGGTCACGCGGAACGTGACCATGCCGTCTTTGGTCAGGACCTCCAGCGCGCGGATGTCGAACTGGCCGCGCTGATACCAGGGGCCGGTCGGATAGATGTATTCGCCGGAACCCCGGTCGTCGTAGCGCGGGTCGTCGATGCGGGTCAGCAGCTTGGGCGCCGCCGCACGGGCCGAGACGAGCCACATTCCGCAGTTCAACACCCCGAGCGCGGTCATGACGCACTTCGTCAGCAACCGTCGCCGTCGTTGTCCCCGCATCGTCCGCATCCAGCCACTAGGCCTTACCAGATCGCAAGATCGTCTACCACAAGACGTTTGTCGTGAGCGACGCCCGCACCAAGGCAAGGGTGGCGCGAGCGTCGCGAGGGGGTCAGGGATCGCTCGAAAAGAGACCTTACTCGGTCGGGCAATCGATGAGCACGGGGCCGATGCCCACCGGCGTTACCCAGTCGGATTCATCCACCGAGCAGTCGTAGCGCCGATCGACGGGGACCGGCGCACCGTCGAGCGGCTGTTCCCGGGTCTCGACGTATCCGTTGCCCGTTCGATCCTCGGCCGGATCGAACTCCAGCCGATTGCCGAGGCCGGCCAGCCCGCAGCACTCGTTGGCGATGCTCTTGTTGGTCGCCTCGTCGCCGAACGCGTCGCGGCGGCGCACGAAGTTATCGCCGTTGACGTCGGCGATCTCCAGCAGGCGCTCGTTGCCCGGCCACTCTTCGGTGCCCGTCCACGGTTCGTTAGGGATGCCCCAGGTGTACTTGTATTGGATGAAGGCGCCGCGAGGGAGGTCGAAGGTGACCGTCCAGATGTTGTCGCCCGCCACCTCGTCGCCGTTGGTGCCATCGTCGAACATCGGCACCGCCCCGGGATCGAACTGCCCGAGCAAATTGTCGATGGGGATTCGCTCCGAGGATGCGCTGGGAATCAGAGAGTCGGGATGAAGGCTGCCGGTGAAGAACATCGCGTCGCCGGGATCCGGCTGCACGAAGTCTTTGCTGCCGAACGCAAAGCCGTTGGTGGTCACGCACTGAAAGCCCACCGGGCTCACCCGGTCGGGGCCGAGGTCTGCCTCGAACACCACCCGGATGACGTCGGGATCGACGCACCCGATCAGATTCAAGACCGAGGCCGACGTGGCCAGCGCCCCATCGAATGCCTCCCGAGTGAAGCTGACGTTGCCCGAGTTGGCCGTCCACCACTCGTCGCGAAGGGCCGAGGTCTCCACGCCGTAGCTGGCGTCGAGCACCGGAAGCTGAAAGGGGCCAGCATCGACCCCCGACACCGTCGCGCTTCCGTCGGCGGCATCGATCGCGGCCTGGACCCAGGCCAGGAAATCGGTGCCGGTGGCGGTGTCCGTGAAGCCGGACTGGGCATCCTCCAGCGCGACCCGCGCCACGTTGGGATCGAGGGTCTTTCGGTCCCGCCCTTGCGGTGCGAGCGCGCCGCCCACAACCAGGAATGCGGCCGTGGTGTTGACGTCGATGGTCAATCCGGTGAGCTCGCCCTCGCCGGGAACCCGGGGGATCAACAGCCACAGCAGCTTCTCACCCTCGGTGGCCACCGCGATCACGTTGGCCAGCTCGCCGCTCGGTTCGAGCTGAAGCTCGAATTGACCGCCACCCACAGTCTGCTCGAGGGGCTCGATGACCGCGCCGTCCGAGTTCACGAGGGTCACCGCGCTCGCGTTGTTGCTGAACGTGCCGCTGACGGTAACCACCTCCAGCTCGTTGGCGCCGGTGAAGCCACCGTTTATGAGGCCTTCGATACCGCAAGCCGACATGCTCATGCCGACGAACGCGACCCCGAGGCCAAAGATACGCTTCGATGCTCTCATCGTTCGTTACTCCTGGGACCGGCGCTCAGAAGCTGACTTCGATCGTCGCCTTGGCTCGCCAGATCCGATACGCCTGATTCGTATCCACGGTGTCGTCGATGTCGCCATTGGGGAGCCTTTGGAATCGGTCTTGATCCTTATGGTAATACTCCAACAGATAGCTGAACAGGAGCCCACCGAAGTTATACCCTATGGTCCCACGAAACACGTGAATCGTGGTTTCATACTCGAAGTAGTCGCTCTCCTGGCTGCCTTGTCGATTCTCTTCGTCCCAGAAATTGTACTCGTAGCCGAATCCCGTGCTGAGCTCGTTGTTCCACTGAAGGTCGAGGAAAGCCCAGGCGAGATACATGTTTCCCACGTAGTCGTCGAAGCCGGGCGGCTTGTCGTCGGGCTCGTTGGTGTTTCGATCATCGGTTTTCCGTACCCACTTACCCTTGGCCTTCAGGAGCCAGCGATTGAATAGCGGGATCTGCGGGAGCAGGTATTCACCGTTGAACACGAGGATGGTCGCCTCTCGCTCCTGGAACTCCGCATACACGCTTCGGGGATCTGCGCCGCGGTCGAAGGTGTTGGAGTAGCCGGCCCGGCCGCGGATGTCGGCGGTGAACGCCATCGGGTCGAGGAAACCATCGGTCCACAGGAAGTCCGGGTACTGAACGTCGACGTCGCGGTTTTGGGCGTCGGTGTTGAAGTCGAGGTAGGTGAACTCGAAGTTGAGGTTGAGGCCACCGTTAACGTATTCGACGACGCCCGTCCCGCCGTGCCAACCGATCACCGTCTCGTACCACGGCTCGTCGAAATCGACGAACTCGTTCGCGAGGTTGAGCGTGGGCAACTGCCCGCCCTGAATGAATCCTCGACCGATGAAACCGTCGGTCAACAACACGTCGGCCTCACGTCGAGCCCCGAAGATCGCGTTGAACTCGTCGCCGATATTGAAATACTCGCCCTTGAACGACAGACCGATGCCGAACGGATCGAACAGCTCGGCCCGCACCGTGCCTCCGAATCCGGTCGACCACTTCGCATCGCCGTTCTCGTCGACCAGGTTCACGATGGGCGAGAAGCCATTGTTGTTGAGGGTTCCGTTGGTCGCGTAGTCGTAGTTGGGCCGGTTGGCCGAGAACGCGAGAATGCCGGTGATGTTCAGGAACTCGGCCCACTCCGGGCTATACCGAGCGTCGAACGAGCTGGTGACCGCCTGAAAGCGGCTGCGCCAGTCGACGGCCCGGTCCGTTCCGCGGGTGACATCCGACGGACCGGTGTTGTCGGGATCGTCGCGATCGCCTTCCCAGTCCTGGATGTAGGTGCCGATAACCCGCAAGGACAAGTCGTCGGTGGGATCCGCCTCGAGCTTGAGCGTGTAGCCCCAGTCCGCGCCCCAAAAACCCGCCAGCGGGTCGGCGTCGACGAGGCCGGTGGTCCACAGGGGGCCGACGAACAGCTTGGGCAGCGCCACCGCGCCGAGGTGGTAGCGAAACCGATTGCCCACCGCGCCGTCGAAGAAGATGCCGTTACCGTTGTCTCGGTCGATGAAACGGGACTTGCCGATGGTCCACTCGTTGTACATGCCGAAGTCGGTGGCTCCGATATGCACGAAGCGAAGGGTGGGGATAGGGAGGTTGGCGCGAATGTACAGGCCACGCAGCTTCATGTACTGCGCGTGGTTCATGCCCAACACCTCGCCGGAGGTATTCTCGTTGAACCGGGGCTCGCTGGGCGGGATGGCCCAGCGAGTATCACCGTTCTCCCACCAGCCCTGCCATAGAGCGCCGAAACGACTTTTGATGCGGATGCCGGCGGTCACGAACTTGCTGACCCGGCCCAGAATGTTGAGCTCGAACTCCGAGCAGATGCCGTTGCCGCCGCCGATGTTGTCTGGCCAGAACGGGTTCGACAGCGACAGACAGCCGCGGGTGTCATCGTTCTTGTACAGGTACTTTGTATAGATTTTTCCGTTGAGCTCGAAATTTTCGGTATCTGCGACGGCCGGGCGCGCCGTCGACATGACCATCCCGCCGAGCAGGACGATCAAGGCATAACGTTTCACTGACTTTCCCCTTCCCTCACTCTAGGCAGCCGTTGCCGCGAACCGCGGTCAAGCGTCGGGATAGATCATCGGGACGAGGGCCAGGTCTTCGGGCTTCGGCTCGGTGACGTCCTTCTTGTAGCTGCCGAGGATCTTATGTTGAGTCGCTGCTTCGTCGGCCGCGCCCTTCGCGCCGCCAGCGAAGATGTCGATGACGTGCGGATCGTTGTCGTAGTCGCTTCCGCCCCCGAATCGATGCTGACCTTCAAACTCGTTGACCTTACGAGTGAGGAGGTCGGTCTTGGCGGGGAAGCCTTCGTTCGACTGGATCAGCACCTGGTAGCCCCAACCCGGCTGAGGCGCTCCGCCGAGCTCGGCCTTGCTCACCACCGCGATCAAGGTTCGACCGGTGGCGCGGGTGATCTGGGGGACCATGATCCGTGCTTTGTGCTCGGCCGCCTTCGCTTCGATCTCGCTGGCCAGTCGAGTCGGGCCCTGCGGGCTGATGATGACCACCTTGTCCCAGGCCTCGGCGTCGGCGAATCGTACGTTGGTGCCCGGCAGGCCAACCGTGGCCCCGCTCCCGGGCTTGTGGTCGGTGTCGATGTGGATGAAGGCCATCTGCACGGAGAAGCCGTTGCCGCCCCACGCCTTCGAGTCCCACGGGTCTTCGATGCGACGGCCCATCTTCAAACGAAACTCGACGGTGGCGCCTTTGTCTTCGACCTCCAAGCTTCGCATGTCGAAGCTGGACGGCTTGTAGACCTGATCCGTCGGATACACATACTTTCCGTCACCGTTGTCGTCGCCGGAGGGATCCTGGAGCGAAACGAAGCCTGGCTGGGCCCCACCTCCAGTGGCGCCTCCGCCACTCGCGCAGGCGCCGACCGCGAACAGGAGCGCAGGCGTAACCCGACGCGAAAAACGCGTAATGCTTGGAATCTTTAGTAATGGCGCTGGCATAGCGGCGGAAGCCTCAACCCATCTAAGAAAAGTAGCAAGACCTCGTGGGTGCGATAGGTGCTTTTTACTTTCTCGTTCCGAGCGCTATGACGTAGTGCGTACGGATCAACCTGAGCGTGATTCGCAATCACGTACTGCCCGACGTGGGCTCGACGCGGCGGCATCGTCGAGGCGATCCGGGGCTAGGCAACCCCGGTTTCGCCAACGCATCAAGAGACCAAGTTTACCGGTCTTGCGGTTCTCATGAGGCGCGTATACTTCCGGCCGATGAGCCGACGCCATCTAGCCTCTCAACCAACACTCGCGGCTGCTGCTCTGCTGGCCGCCTTTCACTTCGCTTGTAGCGATTCCAATGGCGGGAACGAAGCCCCGCCGGACGCCGGATTCCCGGACGCGGGCCCGCCAGACTCGGGCATCGCACCGATCCTCGGGACTCTGACCGTCGACGTCTCGGGCGTGTTCAGCGCCGGCGAGACGCTGACCGACGCCTACTCCGGGCGCACGCTGACCGTCGGCACGGACGGCAACGTCGACGTCTCCTACGGGGCCAACAAGGTCGCTCTTTTGGAGCGCGCGTCCAGCACCGGCCAGTCGACGCCGTTCTCCTGGGACAACGCGACGATCTACTTCATGCTCACCGACCGCTTCGAGAACGGGGATCCGAACAACGACGACAACTTCGGCCGCAAGGCGCTCGAGGCGCCGGGGGAGACCGTCGGCACCTTCCACGGCGGCGACTTCGCGGGCATCGTACAGCGCCTCGATTATCTCGAAAGCCTCGGCGTCGACGCCATCTGGATCACCCCGCCCGTCGAGCAGCTGCGCGGCTGGGTCGGCGGCGGCGGGCAAGGTGACTTTCAGTACTTCCCGTACCATGGCTACTGGGCCGGCGACTTCACCCGCCTCGACCCCAACTTCGGGACCGAGGACGACCTTCGCACCCTCGTGCGAGAAGCCCACGCGCGAAACATCCGCATCTTGTTCGACGTGGTGCTGAACCACCCCGGCTACCTGAACATCGTCGAGGCCTCGCTGTACGTGCCCAACGCGATCGGCCCGAACTCGCTGTCGTGGACCCCGGGCCCCAACGAGAACTGGCAGTCGTTCAACAACGACCCCAGCCTCATTAACTACAAGGAACCGACCCTCACCGAGTGGTGGGGCGTCGACTGGATCCGAGCCGGCGACTCGATGGCCAACAAAGACTTCCCTGGTTACGACCCCAACGGCGGCACCGTGCAGACCGACGACGTCGCGTTTCTGCCCGATTTCAAGACCGAGAGCACCAAGATCGTCGATCCGCCGCCTCTGTTCGCCAACAAGGCAGACACCGGCGTGGTCAAGATCGACGACGCGACCGTACGTGACTACCTCATCGCGTGGCACACCCGATGGGTCCGGGACTTCGGCATCGACGGCTTTCGCGCCGACACCGCCAAGCATGTCGAACTCGCGGCCTGGCAAGCGCTCAAGAACGCGGCGACGACGGCCCTCGCGGAGTGGAAGACCAACAACCCCAACGACAAGATCGACGACGAGCCGTTTTGGATGGTGGGCGAGGCCTTTCCGCCCGTCGCCAACCCGCCGCGCGATCAGTACTTCACCAACGGCGGCTTCGACGCGATGATCAACTTCGACTTCGAGAGGTCCGCGGAAGGCCGGGTTGAGAACTACGACCTGCTCGAGGCTTTCTATAGCTTTTGGGCTCCCGTCGTGGCCGCGCCAGGGCGCCAAGAGCTGACGTACGCGTCGTCGCACGACACGCGACTGTTCTACGACGTCACCGAAGGAGATCTGGAGCTTCAGTTCCGCCTCGCCCAGGCCCTACTGATGATGCCGGGAGCGGTGCAGATCTTCTACGGCGACGAGAGCGCGCGGCCGCCCGGCCCCGATGTCAGCGACGGCGAACAGAAGACCCGCTCGGATATGAACTGGACCGAGATCGACAGTGGAGACCGAGACGATCTGCTCGATCACTGGCGGCGCATCGGCAAGTTCCGGCAGCGGCACCGCGCCGTGGGCATGGGCGCTCACGCCGAGCTGCCCATCGACGGCAACGGCGGCTACGCCTTTTCGCGCCAGTACGACGACGGGACCATCGACGACGACGTGGTCATCGTTCTCGCCGACTGACCTTCTTGTTCGGCGAAGCGTTGGCGGCTCGAGAACGCTCGAGCCGCCGACGCAGTACTGCGGCGATACGGCTGCGGTAAGGGGCTGAAAGAAGGTGGTCCCGGCGACGGATCGCCGGGACCACCTCGATCACGGCAGGTATGGATTGCAGGGCAATCCAGCCCCTTGGCCCCCGTTTTGAGGAACGACGAACACCGCCGTCGTTCGCCCCGGCACCGTGAACGCATCCGACGTCTCGTCGAAGCTCGCGCTCTGCACCACGGTATCTGCGGACGTCACCTGGTCCGGATGGAGGACGAATCCCTCGGCGCCGGCAACCGGCACCACCGCTTGCTCGTCGTTGGCGTTGAACACCACGAACACCGCATCGTAGTTCGGATCCAGATCGGTGGCCGCCGCGCACGCCGTGCCGTCGGTAATGCCCATGGCGATGAGGCCCGGTGTCTGGGTGCTCCCGCCGGCGAAGAACGTCACCCGCGCCTCGACCTCGGCCGCGGTGCGCAGTCGGAACAGCGGCGAGCTCTTTCGAATCGCCAGCATCTCCCGCATGTGGGCGTTCACCGCCATGATGTCGTCGACCGAGGGATCGATGTTCGGGGCGTCGAGCACCACCTTCTGGAACGGCCAGCTGGGATTGTTGTCGCCCTGCTGCGGCAGCCCCTTCTTGAAGTTGTTGGTCATCCCCGTCCAGTCGATGGCGTTGTAGTAGTCGCCGGAGTTGAAGCTATTGCGGTCCATCGACTTCGACCGCATGAGCTCCATGCCCGCGTGGAAGAACGGGACGCCCTGCGAAAGCGCCACAACGCTGATACCCATGTTCTGCACCCGAACCCGGTCAGCCATCGTCATGTCCAGCCGGTTCTTGTAGTTGCTGATATCGAACAGGGTTTCGTTGTCGTGCTTCTCGACGTAGGTGACGACTTCCTGAGGGTCGGACGTATAGCCGGCCGGCGCCCCGTTGTAGGTGATCTGGGCCCCGGTCGCCACCGCATCCGCGGCGCTGAGCAGCCGATAGGACTGAAGGTTTCCGGCGAGCCCCACCCGAATCCAGTCTGCACGGCCCCGCGCAACGTTGACGTCTTGACCCGGATTTCGGTCGGCCAGGCCCGGATCGAAGTCTTTGGGATTGTTGGGGTCGTAGGACAGACCGTTGAGCCATCCCTGGTTGTTGACGTGGCTAGCCCCGCTGTCGAACGGACCGCCGCCCCGCGCCGCGTCGCGGAGACGATCGGAGAAGGTCCCGATGCCCGTGCCGTCGAGCTCGGTCTGGGTCGCATTGGGAGAGTTCGCCGTACCGCGCTGCTGCCCCTGGATGCCGGGGGTCCAGCCTTCGCCGTATACGTAGACCTCGCTCCCGTCGACGCCGTCGTTCTGGACGGTCAAACCGTCGAGGGCGGCCCGCAGCGCGACCATGTGGGACTTCAGGTGGTAACCCATGAGATCGAACCGGAACGCATCGAGCTTGTAGGCCTTCGCCCACAACACGACGGAGTCGATCATGAGCTTCTCCATCATCCGATTCTCGGTCGCGGTGTCCTGACAGCAAGTTTCGTTGACGACGATGCCCGTGCGCGCGTCGAGCCGGTGATAGTACCAAGGCACGACCCGGTCGAGGACCGACTTGTTGCTGGTCGGACCCGAGTTCGAGGTATGGTTGTAGACGACGTCGAGGGCGGTCCGGAAGCCTACGTCGGCCAGGGCCTGCACCATCTGCCGGAACTCGAGGATGCGCTGCGCGCCCATCGGCTCCGTCGAATAGCTCCCCTCCGGCACCGAGTAGTGGAACGGATCGTAGCCCCAGTTGAAGCCGTCGAGGTCTCGCATGTAGCCGACGATCCGCTGCTGATCCTCGTCGGAGGGACCGAAGGTATCGAGCACGTCGATGATGGGCGTGGTGCCGTACTGGGTGCAGTCGTCGGCGGGAACGTTGGCCGCCATCATACATAGACGGTCGAAGCCGTCGGTGACCTCCACTCGGTTGGCCGGGTCTTCCTCGATCGTGGCGATGTCGAACGCCGGCAACAAGTGGACGTGGGTGAGCCCCGCCGCCTGCAGCTGCAGGAGGTGGTTCATGCCGTCGGACAGGGTGCTGGTGCCCGTCCCGTTGTAGAGAAACGCGGTGAACTTGCCTCGGTCCGCCAGGTCGACCTTGGCGTCGGCGAGGCTGAAGTCGCGGACATGCAGCTCGTAGATGGTGATGTCTTCGGGCGCCTCCAGCACCGGCTTCACCAGCGAGTCCCACCCCGCCGGCTTGGTCGACGGGTCGTTCATGACGTCGATGATCTGGGTGTGTTTCGAGTCGGTGGACAGGCTCGTCGCGTAGGGGTCGGTGACGCTGTACGTCTCGATCTGGTCACTGAGAGGGTGATACACCGTGATTTCGTAGGTGTAGTAACCGCCCACCCACGCCGGGTCGATCTGTCGCGACCAAACGCCGGTCGCGTCGTCGCGGGCCATGGTCGCGGTCGTCGTCTGGTTCAGCTGTTCGTCGTAGACCTCGAAGCGAACGTTCTGGGCCGTCGGGGCCCACAGCCGGACCTGGGCCGGGGTCGTCGAAAAGTCGAGCCCCAGGGGACCGTCGTAGACGTACAGGTCATCGAGGGCGCCGGGGATCTGCACTTTCGTCGCCGCCACCACGTTGCCCGAGGCATCGTAGGCGACCGCGATGAGCTGGCCGCGCAGCACCTCGTTGATCGTCGTCCCGCCCAGCGCCCCGATGGAGAACGCGGCGAAGCCTTGCAAGTGGGGTTTCGAGGCTAGGATCGCCTGGGTGAGGCCTCCGGTTGCGGTCAGCTCGATGGCCGTACCGCCGGTAATCTGCAGACCGTCGAGCGCGATATCGCCGGTGGGCGAATACAGCAGCTCGTACGTCGCCGCGCTGTCCTCGCCCACGTCCCACGCGATGGTGTCTCGAGTGACGATGTGGGCGCGGGCGCCGTTGATCTTCAGCTCTCCGCACTCCGGCGGCGAGGTGTACACCCCGGGATCTTGGGTGATGAGGAAGATCTGATTGCCGCTTTCCGCAACCACGACGCCCCGATCGACGGCCGGATCCTTGGAGTCGTCGCCGCCGGCCTGCACGATGAAGCAGAAGTCGTTGGGCGGGCACGAGTCCGCGGGGTTGCCGGACTCGAGGTCGATCAGGAACCAGGCCCCGAGCTCGTCATCGATGCCGTCCAGGGCCTCTCGGTCGGGCCACGCGTAGATCGGCGCCTTCTCGCCCCAGGTGTAGATCCCGAATTGCGTGGGCGGGTCGCCGTACGAGCCGCCGCAGCGGTTGTAATAGAACAGGATCTGGTCGGCGGTGGGGACCGCAGGCGGCGCGGTCAGGCGGGCCGTTTCTGCGCCCTGCCAGTGCCAGCCCTCGTCAGCGGCACCGGACACATCAACGGTCACCATGGCCTCGGTGTTGGTGCCGTCCGTCAGCTGATACGTGAATGACTGGGCGCCAGCGGACAGTGGAATCTCGAAGACCGCGCCGAAGTCGTCGACGCTGGACACCGGCACCGAAGCCTCGGCGACGTCGCCGGTCAGGCTCGCCGTCCAGCCGGTGTAGGTCGCCGAGCCCGGCGGGCCGGCGCGGAAGAAATGGAGCGTGAACGTCGTCGTCGTCACCACACCGCCGTCGGGAGGGCCGGCGTCGGGTGTGACCCCCGAATCGGTCGGGCCCGCGTCGGGCGGGGTGGGATCCGTGTCGTCGTCGTCGCTGCAGGCACCCATCAGCAGGCCTACGCACGCCAACAGGTGGTAAGGGTAATGACGAAGCATGGCGCAACATCATGCTGTTGAGCGCGCCTGAAGCCAAGAATCTTGGGCCAACTGGTCAGTGATTCACGAACATGCCGGCGGGGGTATGAAGGTGTGACCCCCTAACGCGTTCGGACATCAACGCGGCGGGGTTAGCGTATTCCGCGTCCGGCGATGGCGCGGATCTCCATATCGCCGAGCTGCCGGGTCTTCATGACCGACGGCTGGCCATCGAACAGGGTCACGTCCCCCTCCGCGAGCTGGAAGAACTCGCCCAGTCCCGCGGTGGCCAACTTGGCAGCAACGTTGATCCGGCACTCGGACAGCAGCGGCTTCATCTTGTCCACCGCCGTCTTCTCGGCCACCCGTCCTACGAACCACGTTCGCACCTGGTCCCGCGCTTTGTAGTCGAAGTCGCCCGGACTCTGACTGGCCAGAAACACGCCGAGACCAGCCGAGCGTCCACGACGGAGCAGATCGAGGAGCGGCTCCTTGGTCGCGGGGCGACGCGCGGCGGGAAGATAGGTGTCGGCTTCGTCCAGGAACAGCACCGCCTGCAGGTCTTCCGCCGGTCGGTTGGAGAACGCTCGCGCGACTTCGACCAGCAGCCGAGCGACCCAAAAGTCGATCGCGTCGTTGTCGGAGAGGAACTTGGTGCTGATGATCGTAAACGGGGTCCGTTCGCCGCGGATCCGCTTCTTGTCGAGGCCGAGGAGCTTGGCCGCGTCGAGGCGCTCGGCGTTGGTGCCTTCGATGAGCGGACCCGACTGCAGGCGCAGGGTCTCGAGATGCTCGACCAGCTTCTCGAAGTGCTTGGCGTCGAGGTGCCCGACGGCGTTGACGAGGTTCGGATCTTGGTCGGCGATGAACGCGATGAGCTGTTCGAGGTCGACGTCCTCGGGGGAGGCGCTCATCTCGCCCAGCAGCAGGATCGCTCGCCCCAAGATCGCGAGGTGGGTCTTGTCTCGCTGCGAGCTTTTGTAGTTCATCATCGCGCCGAGCGCGGCCGCCGCGTAGCGCGCGATGTTCGGTCGCTCGTGAGAGGCCGCTTCCTTGAGGCCGGTGGGGATGATCGGCAGCGCCAACGGCCGCCCCGATGGCTCGCCGGGCGTGAAGACGCTGATGTCGAGGCGGTCTCGCAGCGCCTCCTTTCGTGCGGCCAACTCCGGGCTGTCGGCGGGCTCCGACCAGAACCCCTCGTCGGCGTACGCCGCCAGGTCGCCCTTTCGGTCGATGAGCAGCACGGGTACCCCGCGCAGGACGATCTGTTCCAGCGCGTTGAGGGCCAGGGTGGTCTTGCCGCTGCCCGTGGCCCCGAGTATGGCGACGTGTCGCTTGAGGTCGTGCAGCTCGATGGTCAGCTTCTCGGCGTTGGCCGACCGAGTGTCGCCGAGCACGATGCCGCTGGCCGCCGCCGCGGCGTCGGGACGCTCACGAGAGCGACTCGACGACGGTCGAGACGCGCTCCGAGCCGCCGGACGCACCGCACTGAGGGTCGATGGCCCATCGACGCGCGCGGCGCCTTCGATCGGGTCACTGCCGGCTGTGGCGTCCCTCAATAGGTCCCGTTCGGGCATTTCGAAGATCGCCTGGAAGGTCTCGCGATAGCGGATCGGGTGGCGGTTCTGAATCCACGCCCAAAAGCCAGGACGCTCCTGGTGGGACGCGCTGAAGCTCTGAAACGCCTGGATCACCCGCCAGTCGGCGGGCTCCATGACCACCCGACGCCCGCCGGAAGCGACGATCTGGCCGAGCTTCTCGTAGATCGCCGACCCGGGACGAGATGGGAATTCCGACGAACGAACCAGAACCGCTATGCCGTCCCCGGCCTTCTCGAGAACCTCGTCGATCTCTTTGGCCAGCGCGCCCGCGTGGGGGCGCTTGTTGCAGATACCGACGAGCAGCTTCTGCTCGATGGAGACGAGCCGGCCGTCTTGCTCCGCGGCGAGCCGAAAGCAATCCGCGGCGTACCGGATCAGGGAGGCCTGCGCCTCCTCGTCGTCGGGGGTGCTGGTGTCGAAATCGGACACGAAGTCGTTCCACTGCTGCTCGATGACCAGCGACTGGTTCTCGACGTCGTTCGGAAAGTCCGGCAGGCTGTCCGGCTTGTTCACCAGCCGTCCGGCGGCGCGGGACTGCTCCTGATAGGCGCGACACCAGTTGAGGACGTCGCGGGTCCGCAGATGGGACAGCTTTGCGACGTCATCCTGGGTGAACGGAAACAACGGCTCCGTCTCTCGAACCTGCACGTCTTGCCGCTCGTACAGGACCCGCAGCCGCTGTTGAATGAGGGCCTCGATCTCGTTCTGTTCGAGGGCCGCTCGCAGTCGGGTGGGGGCCGGCGCGTGCTCGAGACGGTCGAGGAGCGACCGGGTGATCTGGGGCCGCATCTTCGAGTAGTAGTCGTCGAGACAGGAGATCACGACCACCACGTTCGGAACGTGTTCGATGATGTTGCGAACCGCGAACAGCGCGCGGCTGAAGCGGTCTTCCTGGTCTTCGACGACGATGACGTCTTCGAGCTGATCGATCATCAGGACCAGCGCCCCGTCGTGGGTGGCCTGGATCATCTGCCCGATACCTTGAATCACCCGCAGCGGATCCTCACCGTCGGTCCTCGGGGTGATGTCGAACAGCATCTTTCGGTCGTAGGGACTCATGTCCTCGCAGCGCAGATACTTGAGAACCCGCTGCTTGATCGCGGCGTCGGCGCGCTGCAGGTACAAAAGCGCGCGGAGGAGGTCGACGTCGACATGGTCGAGCCCGGGCCGACTCATGAACTTGTCCGCGCATTCGGCGACCAGCATGCCCAGGGACTCCGGGTCGAGTTCGTCTTCGCGCAGGGACTGCAGTCGATCGTCGGGAATGCCGCCCAACTCCACCAGGGCCGACGAGAGGCGGAACAGACCGCTTTGGGGCCCGTTTTCCTTGAGGTACGGGTGTTCGAGACTGTCCAGCAGATTGCGCAAGACGTACCGGACGTAGTTGTCCGTCGAGGACGACATCTGCATGTACCCGGCGTAGCCGCGACCCGTGTCGTGGGTCATCGCGCGATAGATGCGCATCAGGTGGGTCTTGCCGCTGCCGCCGTCGCCGAGAACGAGTAACACTCGGCCATGACCGGCGACGTCGCCCGTCGAGTCGAGGGTTCGGGCGAACGCTCGTCGGGCGTCCTCGTGGATGGTCTCGACGTCCACTTCGTCGCGGGTGTGCACCTCGTGGGCGTTGGCGACGGCATGGAACACCTCCGGCGCCCGGTCGGCGAGAAACGCGTCGACTCGGTCGTCACGGCCAGCTCCCTGAAAGCGCCCTCGCTCGCGGATGTCTTCGAGCATGGCCGCTCGCTTCGCCTGGCTCTCGGCCGTCGATCCCTGCAACCGGGTGACCTCATCGAACACCCGCAACATCAACTGCTCGTAGGAAGACCGCACCGACTCGTCGCCGGTGGCCCCCGCCAGCCGATCGCAAAGCTCGTAACCCACCCAGGACGTGCTCTTGTCTTTGCCGCCGAACAGCGTCGCCTCCTGTCGGTGGTGGGCGATGAACGGCTCGATATCCGATGGCTCCGCGCGCTCGAACCGCTTATAGGTCGGCAGCAGGCGGGCCATCCGCCGGACGAGGCGAGACACCAAGGGGCCGATCAGGGCTCGCTCGTCGGGGCTCACCGCGCCTTCGGTCGTGAGGGCCTGGAAGACCACGGTCAGGGTGTCCTTCAAGAATCCCAACCGGATGAACGCCGGCGCGTGGCGCGCTCGCTCGCCGCCGAGGAAGGTACCGAAGCGGGGGCCGAGAATCGCGTCGCGACCGTAGCGGTCGAGCGCGGTGTCGATGGCGCGTTCGAGGTTCATCAGCTCCTCGAAGACGAGGACCGCCAGCGCTTCAGGGGCAGTCGGTTGACCAGATTCCATTAGTCAGCCTCCACAAAGTGGAAAGTTGTGTTGAGGTAATGCGTTTCGGAGGCCGCCACTCGCTTCGGATCCATCGCTTCTACCAGATCCGCCCGGGCCAGCGTCAGTAGGCCCTTTCGGTGGGCGGCGACGAGCTGCTGCTTAAACATCGGCAGCTCCATTTCTGGCGCCTTCCTGGCCGACAGGAACCGCTCGAAGACCGAGTCGATGAACGCCTTGTGGGTGCCGAACCGCACCGTCTGCGGGTCACGCGCCGCGCGGAGCGCGGCCTCGGCAAACGTTTCGATTCGCATCTCCGGGGCCGGGACGTCTTGTTCGGCCTTGGGCTCCCCCTTGCCGGCCAGCCAGTCCCGCAGGATCGCCTGCCGAGACGAGGCGGCCCCCGCCGCTCGGGCCCCGCTGACCTTCGCGGACAGGATTCTCGCGAGCCGGGTCGGCTCCTTGATCCGGGTTCCGGTCAGCTCTTTCTTCAGAACGGCCCGCTGCAGCGCGCCGCTCGTCAGCCGTTCGTCGGAGTCTTCGCCGAGCGAACGCCAAACGATGGCGTTCAGCACTCGAGGCAACGATAGGCGGCCGTCGACGGGGACGTCGAAGTGCTGGGCGAGAAGAAGCGCTACCAGATCATCACTCGTCTTGACCTGGACCTGTTCCGGCTCGACGGACATCGCGGCGGGCACCACGACCTCGGCCAGAAAAGCCGGCCAGCTGATTCGCTTGGGCCGGCGTTTGAGCGACAGCCGGGCGAGGATCTCCTGGATCCCCGACGCGGTCAGCTCGAGTTCGTCTTTTTTGACCAGCTCGGCGTCGCGGAGGCGAGCGACGACCGCCGTCAACTCCGCCCGCCACCCCGCGTCGGTCAAAGTGTGGGATACGAACGGGAAGAGCTGCTTGCGCACATCACTCAGGCCCAGGCCCGATCGGGGCCGCACCAGCAACCGAGCCAAGACGAACGTCTCGAGGCGCGTCGTATCCAGCGATGACACCACTTGTCCCGTGCTCTTACCCTGTTTCGTGCTCAGTCGCCGTGATCGTCTTTCGTTCCCGCCGGATGCCCGGTGATCTCCTGGTCCAAACTCGATCGCGGGCCAAAGTTCGAGGCTTCGTCGAGGAGGGTCGCCTCTTGGCTTTCCTCGAGGTCGGAAAAGGTTCGCGGCGCGTTGACGCCGTCTACGGTCGGCGGGTCGGTGGGATCATCGACAACCATGGCCTGGTCGGTCCGAGACCGCAGCGAGGCCGGGGGCGCGACAACGGTGGCCATCCGAGCGCCGAGCTCCCCGCCCGCCGGCGACCGTTCCGCGGGCAGACTCGTCGGCGACGCGAGAACTTTGGCCGCCGGATTCGTCGGATCCTCGTCCGACAGCGGCGTCCACGGCTCGCCGCCCTCGACCACCGGCGCCTCGTCCATATGGTCTTCGAGGGTGTGCAGATCCTCCGCCGTGGCCCGAAACACCACCACCGCCCCTGGCGGCTCATGGCAAACGAACGCGACCTCCCCGTACAGGGTCACGGCGCCCAGCTCGAGAGCGACCGATTGCCGGAACCTCAGGTCGCAGGGAGCGCGCAGAAACAGGCTGGACGGCGTCAGATTGGTGATGGTCGCCTCGAAGCTCGTCGCCCCGTCGGGTGTGACTCGAGCGGTCAACGGTTGCGGCATCGATCCTCCGGGGTCGGACTATGACATACTTGTTCGGTGGGCATCACGGTCGTTCGCGGTCGGAACGTATCCCGACCGCGAACGACCGTGATGCGTGTTGCTGTGGGCTTGGGCTTGGGCGCTTTGGGTTTGCTAGCGTCGGGGTGCATTCGGTGCCGGCCTGTGTCGCCGGGCGTCGGGGTACCGAGTGGCGTGGGTGCCTTCGCTGCCGGCCTGCGTCGCCGGGGGACCGCGTCCGGGGTACCGGCGCCAATGTAGCGATGGTGCTTCGATAGGCTGCATCAGCGCCTAAAGTGGGGGCCCCGATCTGCTTCTGCTCCGTTCGCGCCGCGTAGGGCCCCCGCTGCGCTTGGCCGTCCTGGCCAGCGCAGCACTTCCGCCGTCCTGGCGGTCGCACTTACCCCGGAACACGGCCCCCGACGCCGCCGGCCTGCGCCCGCGATAGTCCGACCAGGGTCACGTCTATGGGTAGCACCCCAGCGAGTCGCATGAATGAGAGAACGCGAAGCGCCGATGAGCGACCACGGAGGCCGGGGCCGGTGGGGTTCCATGCCCAGGGGAAATGCGACCGCCAGGACGGCGGAAGGGCTGCGCTGGCCAGGACGGCCAAGCGCAGCGCGACCGCCAGGACGGCGGAAGGGGTGCGCTGGCCAGGACGGCCAAGCGCAGCGCGACCGCCAGGACGGCGGAAGGGCTGCGGGGCCCTACGCCCGTCTTTCGAAGTACAGGCAGGCCTGGGCCCCCACCCTTTGGGCGCTGATGCACCTACCGAAGGCCAAAGGCTCGGGGCGCGCCGGTCCCCTGGGGATGGAACCCCAGGGGATCCGGCCGCCAACGAAGGCAACCAACCCGCGGCCATGGAACCCCGGCGGACCCGGCCGCCGACGAAGGCAACCCAGCGGACCGACCGTCAACAGCGCGGTAATGGCCCCACCCCCGGCGCAAGCCGCCAGCTAATCGTAGGACAGCGCGGTGATGATCATCTCCAGCTCGCCGGCCGGTCGCTGGACGAGCACTTCATCGCCGACCCGGTGCTTGAGGAGCGCCTTGCCGACCGGCGACTGCATCGAGATTCGGCCTTGTTTGGCGTCGACCTCATCCTCTCCCACGATCTGGTAGGTGCGCACGCGACCTTCTTCGTCTTCGATGGTCACTTTCGCCCCGAAGTCGACCCGGTCGCTAGCGTTCAGGGCGGGGTCGATGACCGTGAGTTTCTTGAGGAGCTCGGTGAGAAACTTCATCCTCCGGTCGATCTCGCGCAGGCGTTTTTTGCCGTAGATGTATTCAGCGTTCTCGGAGCGGTCTCCGAGCGCGGCGGCATCAGACACCTCCTGCACGACCTTCGGCCGCTCCTGATGCCATAGATCCGTGAGCTCCCTCTCGAGCCGAGCATAGCCCCCGGGGGTGATAGGACGGTGCACCATCGTCGCTCGGGTTTGACATAGAGGTCTGGCCCCGGCAACGCGGTCTGTGCCATATCGTCGCCTCGGTGAAACCGGACGGACGCGCTCTGGACATCGTCGCGATCGGCCTCGGGCAGGCGGGCGGCAACCTCGCAGCGGAGCTCTACTCGCGCGGTTATCGTGCGATCGCCTTGAACACCGCGGAGACCGACCTCGCGGCGCTCGAACCCGGCGGGCAGGGGCCCGCGATGCCTCCCGATCGGCGGCTGTATATCGGCCTCGATGGATACGATGGGGCGGGCGCGGATCCCAACTACGGGCGGGATTGCATCCTCGCCCACGCCGACCGGATCCGAGACCACGCCCAAAAGCTCGGCGAGGCCGCGGACGCGGTGATCATCTGCGCGGGCCTCGGGGGCGGAACGGGCTCCGCGTTCTCGACCCTGGTCCAGATCCTCGAGGACGACGACCTGCCGCTGATCGGGCTGATGACCCTCCCCACCGAAGCGGAAAGCGGGCTTGCGAAAGTCAACGCCGTCCGGTCCGTGAACGAGGTCGTCGGCGCCGGTCTGCTCGGGTGGATCTTCGTCGATAACGGTCGACTCGCGGCCCTCAACCCCGACGTCTCGATCGCCGAGTACTACGCGCGGATCAACCGCCAGGTCGTCGACCCCCTCGACGAGCTCAACCGGCTAAACGCCCGGGCCCACGTCCGCCCCATCCGATCCTTCGACGGCGAAGACTTTCGAAAGCTGCTCCTCGCCGGCGGGGTTCTGAACTACGCCACGTCGCCGATCGCGGACCTGAGCGTCGATGAAGTCGTGGGTCGAGTCCGCGACAACATCGAAAGCAGCGACGTCATGCCCGGCGGCTTCGATATCACCCGTGTCTCGTATCTGGGTCTTATCCTGGAGGCGCCGCCGGCGGTGCTCAACCGAATGGCGGTCTCCGCTTTCGAGTCGATCAACGAAGTCCTGAAGAACGAGACGGAAGGCGCGGCCATCTACCAGGGCATCTATCGGATCGACGACCCGAACGCGGAGCCGGTGCTTCGCCTGCTCGCGGTGACCCAAGCCCTCCCCATGCGCATCCGAGCGCTCTTGGGCGACGCAAAGCGGGAGGGCCAGGTCATCGGCGCCAAAGTCCGGGAGGACCTGCCGAGCTTGGAGCTGGGAGAAATCGGCGACCTCGATCTGTTTCGGACCCACGCCCGCCCATCGGAACGGCCCCGCCGGCCTCGGGCCGGCCGCCGCGGGCCAGCCGTCGATGCCCTGGAGCCCTCGACCGACGGACCGACGCGGGCGCGACGACCGAACCGGGGCCTTCAGCTCGACGAGCCGTTCGGACTCGGCGAACCGGTCGCGGGGGCGAACGCTGAGCCCCGGGCTCGACCGTCGCCCGCGATATCGTATCCGTCCGACGCACGGACGGAGGCGATCGAGCTGCCTCCAGCGACCAGCGTTCCGCGGCTGCTGGACCGGCCCGCGCCCCGGGCTCGACGCCCCGGAGGGCGGCGCCGTCCAGGCGCGCCGGCGATGTCCGCCACCCCCCGACCGGAGCCGGTCCTCGCCGATGAACCGCCGTCGGCCCCGGAACCCGCTCCTGCGCCGGCGGCGGTGATCGCGTCCGAGGAGAATCCGCCACCCGCGGACCACGCTCCGGGAGCCAAGCCCTTCGTTTCGTCGGACTCTCACGAAGTCGCGCTGCGCCAGAACACTCAGCTCGGGGTGGAGGCGAATGCGGACGACCTTATCGACGACGACGGCGCCCCTCGGCCCGACCCCGCGGCGCTGGCCGAACCCGCCGCGCCGGGGGGCTTCGTGGACCCGGCGGAGGCCGGAGCTTCGGCCGACGATGTGATCGACAGCCGTGTCGATGCTTCGAACGGGCCCCGCGGGGGCAGCGAAGACGACCCCGATGGATTCGCGGGGCTGCCTCGACCGCCGCCGGCGGACCCCAATGCCGCCACCGGCGACCTTCCGAGCCCCGCCGTATACAAGCGCCTGGTCACCGAGTACATGGACTCGACCGACGAGGACCATCGAAGATCGGTGCAGCGGCGCCTGGAGGACGACAGTCTTTCCGACAATGCGGTGGTTCGGTATTACGCGGTGGACGCCATGGTCCAGCTCGGGCGGACCGTGTTCGGCACCGCCCTGTTGGCGGCCACCGAAGACGACGACGAGGCGGTGCGAAGCCTGGCCGTGCAGGCCCTC
Organism: Myxococcota bacterium; assembly: GCA_028289325.1. GTDB lineage: Bacteria > Myxococcota > Kuafuiibacteriia > Kuafuiibacteriales > Kuafuiibacteriaceae > JANQQN01. The sequence goes on from JANQQN010000150.1 coordinate 37,452, forward strand.
AATGGTTAGCGTCGGCGGCGCGGCGCTCGTCGAGTAGCTCCTGCAGGATCACGGCGGCGGCGAACGCATCGACGAGCGCCTTTTGATCCCGCCCTTTGATCCCCCGTTCGGCGAGGATCTGCTCGGCTTCCCAGCTCGTGAGCGTCTCGTCGCGCTGAACGATAGGCAGATCCGGTCGAGCCGTCTCGACGGCGGCCACCAGAGCCAACGCCATCTCCGTCGACGCACTGGGACTTCCGTCGAGTCGATAGGGCACCCCCACCACCAGTTCGCTGACCTCGTGTTCGTCGATGAGGACACCGATCCTCGTCACCGCTTCGTCGAACCCCTTTTTCACCCGATGGATGACTTCAAGAGGGCGCGCGAACCACTGCAGATCATCGGAGATCGCCACCCCGATGCGACGGGTGCCAGGATCCAGGCCCAAAATCCGGCCGGAAGGACGGTCCTCGCTCATTCCCTGGTTTGTTTACTATACTCCAGCCATGAAGCCGTGGATGCCCACATCTTGGGTACTGCTCGTGCGCATCGCACCGATCTTGATCGCCGGGTGCCCCGCCGCGCCCGACAAGGTCCCGACCACGCCCGCCGCCCCGGTCGTCGATGAAGAAGAGGCGCCCGACTTTCAAAGCGCCTTCAAGTATCGCGTCCGATTCGACGCCGGTGAACAGGCGGTGGTCGTGGACATGAAGATCGAGGACGGCTACCACGCCTACACGATCGGGGAGTCGACGGGCCGGCCGCTGGCGGTGCGAATGGCCCCCGATGGGGCATACGTCCTCACAGGTGACGTGGTCTATCCGGAGGGCATCAAGAAAGACCTCCCGATCGGCCCGTCGGTGATCGTCGAGGGTCGGGCCAAGATCGTAGCCCCGGTCAAAAAACGCCCCCAGGCCGCCGGCGAGCGGGCAACAGGACTGTTTCAGTACCAGATCTGCACCGATGAAGCGTGTGACCGCCCGCGCAAGAAGCCGTTCGACGTCAAAGCGCTCCCGGTCCCGGGGCCCTAGGCCGGTCGGCGAGACGGCGCGCGGTGCCGCCGCCTATCGCTCCGTTTCCCAACGCGGCCGCGCGCGTCGGGGCCCGAACCGGGGCGTCCGGATGTTCGACTCGTGCAACATCCGGCAGACGCGAAACCGATGGCCCGCGTAGGCCGCGAGGAGCGCCAGCATCCGGGCGTCATCGGCACGAGGCTCTCCCGTCAGAGCCACCGACACCAGCCGCGGCAGATCGTAGTCTTGCTCCTGGACGGCGTCCGGATCCCCGAGACCAAAGCCGAGCACGCCTTGCGCCGTCCACACCCCGACCCCGGGAAAGGCGCGCAGGCGCTGGTTCGCCGCCTCGCGGCCCATATCCCGAGTCTCCTCGACCCGGCGAGCAGAGGTGGCCGCGTCGCGGATGGTCCGGGCCCGCTTGGCTTCGACCCCGTTGGCCACGAACTCCGGGAGCGGGATCCGGCGCCATCCCGCTGGGCCCAGCGCCGTCGTCAACGCGGCCGGTCCGGGCGCGGGTTCGCCGTAGGCGAGGGTCAAACGCCGAAACGACCGCGCCGCGTCGCGCCACGCCACCCGCTGCTGGAGGATGAGGCGAACCATCATGTCGAAGACCGAGGGACTGGGGGCGAGCCGCAGTCCGCGCAGGTCCCGTTTCAACCGACGCAGGGTCGGATGGTCGGGGTCGAAGGCTTCGGGCGCATCCGCAGCGCCGAGCCATTCCGCCGATGACGCGACCGCCCACGCGGCATCCGGTCCCCACGCCCGTACTCGAAACCGCCGGCCCCCGTCGTCGGCGGCGCTCGCGGCCCAGGTCAAGGCCCCGGTGGGACCCGTGAACGCGCGCACCAGCTTGCGAGAATCCAACGAAAAGGTGGGGTCGGAGGGTCCGAAGCGATGCAATCGGCAGCTGAGCATCAGATCCGTCGGGCTCGACAGCACCACCTCGCCCTCGGCGTCGGGGGCGGTCACGGGGTCGGTTCGCCGATCCACAGCTCGGACAGGTCGATCGGCACCGCGTCGAAGGGGGCCGCGGCGACCGCCCCCCCGCCTTCGTGGGTCAGGATTAGGGACCAGCGACCGCCCTCGAAACGAAAAACCTCCAGCGTTCGCTGGACAGGATCGACGAGCCACGCGTGCTCGACCCCCGCTGCGCCGTACTTGGGCAGCTTCTTGACCCGATCTTTGCCCGCCGTAGAGGGCGACAGAACCTCGCATACCCACTGGGGGGCTTCGGTGTAGAAGGCCTGCTGAAGGTCGATCTCGGCCATCGCCGTCCGCCGCCACCCCGCGAGATCCGGGACCAACACGTCGTCGCCGAAGTGCAGCTCCGGCTCGTCCTGGATCCACCAGCCGCCGGGCCCGCCGCGGCCAAGCCGGAAGGGCGGCCCGATGAGCATGCCCAGGACCGACGCCGCCTCGGCGTGAGGCTTGGCCGGGCGTGGCTGAAGGTACAGCGCGCCGTCGATCAGCTCGGCCACCATGTTCTCGGGTGCGTCGATCACGTCCTGATAGGTCGCGGGCCGGCGGGCGGGTCGGATCATCCTCCCCTCACGCTAGCACCTTCGAACCCCTCCTTCATCCGAAGCCGGGCCCAGCTCACCCCTTCACTCGAGGGCGAAGCCGCGCCGAAAACGGGCCCTGCGGGCCAGGGCGCCGCGGATCGCGTCGGGACTGTCGCCGTAGGGGCTGACACCTACCCGTTCTCCGTGAGCCCGGTAGAACTCGTTCAGCGCGGCCGAGAAGCGCATGAAATAGTTGAGGGCGGGCTCGCCGAGCTGTTGCTCGGGCGCCTGGAACGGCGGCGGCCCGTGGTCGCGGGCGCGGGCCAACAGGGGCGCGGTTTCGTCGTTGGCAGGCGTCCAACCCCGGTTGCGGCCCTCGAAGCCGGCCCAACGTTCGCGCCGTCGAACCGCGACCTCGTGATGATCGTAGGCCTCGTCGGACGCCGACCACCCGTCGGTCTCAACGGTCTCGGTCGACTCGCTGACGCTGTCGGCGCGAGTCCCGCGCGAAGAGGGGACCCCGTTTCGCTGAATCTCCCGAGGCGCAGTAACGCGCTGCGGCACCACCGCGGCCGGATTGGGCGGTGCGGCTCCATCGAGGCGAGACGCGGCCATACGGGAGCGTTATCGGTGAGTCGGGACGAGGGTTGCGCCTTTCGTGACCCCGTGGCTCAGCTAGCGGTGTGACGGCGCCCACTCAGATCGCGGATCACCGGTCCATCGCCCTGCGTGGCCTGATGCGCACCGTCGGGCCCTACGAGGAGTGGGCGGCCACCGGGGTCCATCGCCCCGACCTTCCCCCGCGGTTCATCGCTCGGCGTCCACACCCCGACCGTCCGGATCAAGACGTGCTGTCCCGCCGGCTCCGGCTGGGCTCGGACCGGGCCCTGCACGTCGAGCACCACCTGACCGTGCAGTGCTTCGGCACCCTCGAGGTGGCCCCGGAACAAGTGGTTCAACTCCTGGAGTGGTTCGTCGGCCACGACCTGGAGGCCGTCCTGCGGGCCGAAGGCTTGCCCCGTCTGGCGGCACCCGCCGCCCTGTGGACCGGACGGCAGATCCTGGAAGCCCTCGCCCACGCGCACGCCCTGGGCATCGCCCACGGCGGGCTGAACCCCAGCCACGTTCGTCTGGAGCAGTCGGGCGCCGTCCGCGTCGACTTCACCCTGTCGGTCAGTCGCGGCCCGGCGCAGGGTCTCACCGACTACGTCGACCTGCGCTACGCCGCCAAAAACCCGTCCGCGGGGCCCCAGCCGCGCGCTGACCTGTACGCGGTGGCTTCGATCCTGTTCGAGCTCCTCACCGGCCAGGCCGTCGATCGGACGACCCCCGGACCCTGGTCCGCGCGAGCCGTCGAACCTCGGCTCCCGCCCGAGGTCGACGCGGTGCTGGCCGCGGCGTGGACGGGCACGTCGAGCGCCCGCGACCTGGCCACGATGCTCGACCACTTGTTCTACGGCACCCTCGGCGCGGACGATGAAGATGGAGCGCCCATCGTCGCCGCGTGGCTGCAGAAAGCGCGCCGGCCGTCGGGCCCCGCCGATGATCTCGCCGGCGAAACGCCAACCGACCGCCCCAAGCTGTCGGTGGCGACCATGCACGGCTACTTCACGCGGGCGATGATGGCCCGCGATCAGCCGGTCGAGCCCCAAGACTTCTCAGCCGAGGATGACGAGACGAGCCGTCCAAGCTCGGTCACCGACACCACGACCCCCTCGTGGATGCACGCCCAGCCGCCTGGCCTCACCGGATGGTCGCCGGACAGCGAGGACACCGCGGCCGCTGCGATCCGGGATCCCCAATCCCCGGCTACTGCCGTCGCCCGGGCGCTGCCGGCGCCGGGGGTGCCCCTTTATGGTCCAGCGCCGGTCCGAGGGCCTCCTCCGAGCTTATCCCCGCCCCATCGCGCCGGCGCACCGTTGCTCATGAACTCGGCTTACGACCCGCACAGCCTCTCGGTTCCGCCGATGGTCCGCCCCGCGAGGCCATCCGTCATTCTGTGGATGCTGCTGGGGTTCGCGGTGACCTTCTTTATGATCCTGGTGTGGAGTTGGCTTACGCCTCGGGTTTAGGGGACCGCTGGCAGGACCGATACAGTGCCGGGCTGCCCCGCCCAATGGACATGACCTCGGGACCGCCGGCAAACTGGGCGCGTTGGGACCTTTCGCACTATTCGTCGGCGTGGCCGCGGCTCTGTTCGGACTGGTGCTCGCGCGGGACAAATGGATCCAGCATCGCTGGCGGGTCGCGGCCCGACGGCTGGGCATGCGGTTTCAGCCGGGCGGGCTGCTCGAAGGCGACCGGATTGTCGGCCGTCTCGGCGGCTACCGGGTAGAGCTCGACAATCTGGGGCGAAAACACACTTCGGTGGTGCTGCATGCGGACCACCTTCCCCGCAACATTCACTGCTGCGCGCGAACTTGGGGCGACCGGATCAGCGATGATCCGCTCCGGATTGGGGACGACCCCTTCGATCGGACGGTCCGGGTGGCCGGTCCCGCCGTCCAGGTGCAGGCCCGGTTGACGGCGCGGGCACGGGCGGTGGTGGCGGCGGCGATCGGCACGCCGTCCCGACCAGCGGCCACGGTGGTGGTCACCGGCGGCCGGGTCACCTACGACGCCGAGTACCACGTCGAGCCCGCGGCACGGCTCGAGGCGGTCGTGCAGAGGCTCGCCGACATCGCCGACGCCCTCGCGCTGGACGGCGACGTGGCCGAGCAGCTCGGTCGCAACGCGCTGTGTCTGGACGAGCCGGAGGCCGTCCGGTGGCGGAACCTGGAAGCGCTCATCCATCACTACCCGAAGACGGGCGCCGCCGAATCCGCTTGCCGCGCCCTGATCGAGGGCGTCGATCCCGCCCTTCGTTTGCTCGCGACCGGCCAACGACGGCTGGCTCCCGACGGTCGTCGGGTCTTGCGAGGCATCGTGGGCGATCGCGGCCTGCCAGATGCGCTTCGGGTTCGCGCGCTGCGAATCATCGACGGCACGGATGACCAGGGGGCCGCGGCTTCGGACCGCGGTCCACACCTCGCCGGTGACCCTCTCGAAGACCTCCTCTCGGCGATCGTTCGCGACCCGTCTTCCGCCGTGCGCCAGGCGGTCGCCGAGTCGCTGGCCCGCCGCGAGAACGGCGAGCCGTCTTTATTGCTCTGTTTGGCCGAAGATCCCAGCCCGTCGGTCGCCGCAGCGGCGCTGCGAGGGCTGACCCGGGTGTTCGACCGACCGCCGCCTCGACTGAACGATACTCTCATCGCCGCCCTCCGGCGGCCGTCCTACGCCGTGCGGCTGGCCGCGGTCGAGGCGCTGTCGATCGCGGGGACCGAAGCTGCGGTCGAGCCGGTGCGGGCGGTGCTGCGAGCGAGCTTCTTCGACCAAAGGCTGCGTCAGGCCGCGCGGAGCGCGATTCGGGCCATCCAGGTCCGCACCCGCCCATCGGGGGCCGGCCACCTCAGCCTCGTGCTCGAAGACGATGGGCGCGGCATGCTGAGCGCCAGTGAACACGGTCGACTCAGCGAAGCGCCGACGACAGCTCGCTGATCGCGACCATCCGATCCGTCACTTCGGGCGCCGAGCGCCGCCAGACGTTGACCTGATCTTGGTCTTTGCGCAAAAGCACCGCGGCTTGGATGCCTCGATCGTCGGCCAGCTTTCGCATCCGACCCGCTTTTTCGGCCTTGGCTACGATCTCCACTCGCAAGCCCTCCTGACGGAGCTGGTACGCGACGCGGAGAACGTCCGCTTCCCGCTTCTTCTCCGTCGACGCGACCAAGACGTCGGGAGCCCCGAGGCCTTCGGGGAACAAGCCCCGCTGCTCCATCACGAACAGCAGGCGGTCAAAGCCGATCGAAAAACCGCAGGCGGGGATCTCGCGCCCGCAGAACATCCCGACGAGACCGTCGTACCGGCCGCCGCCCCCGAGGGAGCTGCCGAGGTCGGGCACCCGGATCTCGAAGATGCAGCCGGTGTAGTAGCCAAGGCCGCGAGCGAGGGTGGGATCGAACACCAGTCGACCGTCAGCCGGGGTCATCGCCGACAGAGCGATGACCTGGGCCAACTCTTCGACCGCGGCCGCGCCCGCGGCATGGTCGGCCATCGCTTCCTTCACGCGCTCCAGGTCATCTCCGCCCATGACCAGGGACATGAGGGCCTGCGATGACTCGTCGGACATACCTTTTTCCGCCAACTCTCGCTGCACACCGTCCGGCCCGACCTTGTCGAGCTTATCGATAGCCACGATCGCTTCCGTCTCCCGCTCGACGGGGATGCCGGCCTTGTCGATGAACGCGCGCAACAGGGCGCGGTGGTTGATCCGGATCTCGAGGTCGTGGACCCCGAGCTGTCGGAAACACGCGGCCACCGCGCCGCTGACCTCGGCTTCCACCAGCAGCGACGTCGAGCCCACCACATCGACGTCGCACTGCACGAACTCCCGGTAGCGGGCCTTGCCCGGCGTGTCCGCGCGCCACACCGGCTGAATCTGAAAGCGCTTGAATACCGGGGGCAGCTTACCCGAGTATTCGGCCACCACCCGCGCCAGAGGAACGGTCAGGTCGTAGCGGAGCCCGAGGTCGCTCAGCAGCCGCTCAGCCCCCGGCGCGGTCTCCCCACTGCGGCCGACGACCACGTTGCCCGGCGTCTGCAAGTGTTCTTGCGCCGCCCGAATCCCGTCGACGAGGGTCTGACCGCGGTGCAGGATCTTGAACATCAGCTGATCGCCCTCGTCACCGTACTTGCCGGTCAGCGTGTCGAGGCGCTCATAGGTCGGCGTTTCCAACGGCTGAAAGCCGTGGGCCAGGTAAACATCTCTAATTACGCCGGCCGCGTACTGGCGTCGATACAGCTCGCTCGGCAAGAAGTCGCGGGTTCCGCGCGGCGGCTTGGTCACCGCCTTGTCCGACGATGCCATTACTGGATGATCTTCAGGCCGGAAGCCTTCTGTTTGGGCTGGCTCATCGCTTTTTTGGCGAGCATGGTGGCCAGGGTTCGAGCGATGCCGTTGAACGCCTTGGCGGCGCTGCTGTCGGGGTGAGCGAGCACCTCGGGCCGGCCTTGGTCCGCCGCCTCGCGGGTCGACGTCTCGAGCGGAACCTCGCCCACCACCGGCACCCCGAGCTCATCCGCGAGCCGGCTCGCGCCGCCCGAGTTGAAGATGTTGTGCCTCGTTCCGCAGTTGTTGCAGTCGAAGTACGCCATGTTCTCGACCACGCCCAAGGTCTGGATCCCGACCTTGTCGAACATCGCCTTGCCCCGCCGGACGTCGGCCAAGGCGACATCCTGGGGGGTGGAGACCAAGACCGCCCCCGAGACCTTCACGTTCTGGGCCAGGGTCAACTGCACGTCGCCGGTGCCCGGTGGAAGGTCCATGATCAGGTAGTCGAGATCGCCCCATTCGACGTCTCGCATGAACTGGGTGAGCGCTCCGGCCAGCATCGGTCCGCGCCACACCATCGCCTCCGTCGGCGGGACGATGAACCCGATCGACATCAGCTTCATCCCGTGACTCACCACCGGGACCAGCTTCTGTCCGCTGACCTCCGGCCGCTCGTGGGTGCCGAGCATGGTGGGAATCGACGGTCCGTACACGTCGGCGTCGAGCAGCCCCACGTTCGCCCCCATCTGCGCCAGCGCGGCCGCGACGTTGCTGGCCACCGTGGACTTTCCGACGCCGCCTTTGCCCGACGCGAACAGGATGAGGTTTCGCGCGCCGGGAACCAGGTTCTGCTCCCCCGCCGCCTCGGGGCGGGACCTCAAGACGTCGCTGCCCCACGCGATATCCACCTTGAGCTTGTCGCCGGCCGCGGCGACCTGTTCGGGGATCTTGGTGGCCAGCTCCGGCCGGGAAGCCCAGGCCGGCGTGGGCAGGGTCAGCCCGATCCGCACTTTCTGGCCTTCGACGGACACGTCCTTGACGAAGCCGGCCTCCACGAGGCCTTTGCCCGCCTCGGGGTCGATGATCTGGTCGAGAACGGCCCGCACGTCGTCGGGCGAAATGGCTGGTGGTTTCTTTCCGAACATGTGGGGACCTCAGACGCGCCCTCAAGGCGCAAAGGCTGTGTTGGCAACTCCCCCGCGCGGAGCCAAGCCTTTTTTCGAGCCATATGCCCGGCGGCGGGCTCGGTCCGGTCCTTGCCAACCAGGGAGCGCTCGCGTAACCGAGCCCGCCATGGCGTCCGTCCTCTCCGAACTTCGGACCGCGCTCGCCCGAGCCGTCGCCGAGGCGTTCTCCCTGCCCGGCGACGTGGAAGCTCAGCTCCCGGGCTTCATGCGCACCCCTGACAAAGGTCGGGGCGACCTCGCACTGCCGTGTTTTCAGCTCGCAAAAATCCTCGGCGACAAGCCGCCCGCGATCGCGCCTCGGGTCGCCGATGCACTCACCGGCGATCCGCGATGGGCATCGGTGGAAGCGGTCGGGCCCTACGTCAACGTGACCTTCGCGACCTCGCTCCTCGCTGAGACCGTAGTGGCGGTGGCCCGCAGGGTAGACTACGGCAACGCCCGAAGCGGCGAAGGCCGCCGGGTGGTCATCGACTTCTCTTCGCCGAACATCGCCAAGCCCCTGGCCTTTCATCACCTGCGGTCGACGGTGATCGGCGCCGCCATCGGGCGGATCTACGCCGCATGCGGGTGGCAGGTGTTCGGACTCAACTATCTCGGTGACTGGGGCAAGCAGTTCGGCCTGCTCGCGACCGGCTTTCAGCGCCACGGAGAGCCCGAGCGGCGGTCCGACGCGAAACACCTCGTCGAGGTGTACGTGAAGGCCAACCGAGAAGCCGACGTCGGGGGGGCCAAAGGAGCGATCGCCGCCCCCGCCAAGGCCCGGGAGCTTGCCGACGCCCTCGCGAACGCCAAGCGGGAGGCCGAGGGGGCCGACGACCCCAAAGCGAAAAAGAAAGCCGAAAAATCGGTCAAATCCCTCGAAAAGAAAGTCCGGGCCCTGCGTGACATGGACGCTGGCGACCCGCTCGAGGGCTTCGACGACTTCGTGACCCGGCTGCAGAACGAGGCCCAGGCCGCTCGAGAGCGCCTCCCATCGCTCGAGGCCCGCGACGCCGAGGCCCGAAGCTTTCTCAAGCGCATGGAAGACAAGGATCCCGACGCCCTGGCGGAGTGGAGCCGGTTCCGGGACACGTCGATCGCGGACTTCAAGCGGGTGTACGCGCGAATGGGGGTGGAGTTCACCGGCCTCGAGGGCGAGTCCTTTTACCAGGACGTTCTCGAGCACACGGTCGACCTCGTGCGCACCCAGCCCGGAACCCGGATGAGCGAGGGCGCGGAGGTGGTCGACATGCCGCAAAAGGCCGGCGAGCCCCCGGCGATGCTCAAGACCCGGGACGGCACCACCCTCTACCTGACCCGGGACATCGCAGCGGCGATCGATCGCTACGAGCGGTTCGCCTTCGACCGCTCCCTGTACGTCGTGGCCGCCGACCAGAGCCTGCACTTCGACCTGCTGTTCCGAACCCTGGCCGCGATGGGGCTCGAGTGGTCCGCGCGGTGCGAACACGTCCCCTTTGGACGGGTCCACGGCATGTCCACCCGGCGGGGCCAGGTGGTGTTTCTCGACGAGGTCCTCGACCAGGCGGTGGAGAAGGCGCGAACGATCTGTGAGCAGTCCGAACGCCTGGACCCCGAACACATCGAAGCCACCATCGAGGCGATCGGGGTCGGCGCGGTCATCTTCGGGGACCTGCGCAACCTTCGCACCAGCGATTACGAGTTCCGATGGGACGAAGTCCTGGACTTCAGCGGCCACACCGCGCCGTACGTTCAATTCTCCCACGCTCGAGCGTGCTCCATCCTGCGCAAGGCGGGCACCGTCCCCGAAAAAGCCGACCTGACCCTGCTCGACCTACCCGAGGAACGGGCCTTGATCATGGCCCTCGCTCGCTACCCGGAGGCCGTGCAGCAGGCCTGCGACGAAGCCGAGCCCTCGGTGGTCACCCGGGCCCTGCTCGAGGTCGCTGGGGCGACCGCCAGCTACCTGACGGCCGGCAACCGGGATCGCGGCATGCGGGTCTTGGTCGAAGACCACCCCGACCTCCGAACCGCCCGCCTCCACCTGATCGACGGCGTCCGTCACGTGTTGTCCCACGGGCTGGCGCTGATCGGGGTGCGAGCACCGACGTCGATGTGACCGATGACCGGTCGACGCTACAGTCCTGGTAGGCCGAGCTGCCGGCGGTGAACGCGCGCGCGCTGGCCAGGCGGCCGCGCCTTCGGCCGACGCTCTGGTCGGCCAGATGGCGCGGCCCTCGGCCGAGGCGCCGGTCCTCCAGAAGCCGCCGGCGGCGGCCGAGCCGGCCCGTCGACGGTCATGCCTCCGTATCGCCAACTATCGCGACGCTCGGCGGCCATGTATTCGCCGACCCCCGGATAGTTACGCCCGGCCGCCCAGGACTCCAGCCGCCGGGCTTGCTCTCCCAGCCGTCGAAGGGCCTCCAGCTTCTCGTCGCGACCGAGCTTCGCCTTGTCGATCGCGTCGCGATACACCGCCAGGGCGGCGTCGTAGACCCGAAGCGGCACCGGAAACGGGTGACCGTCTTTGCCGCCGTGGGCGAGCGCGAAACGAGCGGGGTCGGTGAATCGAGACGGCGCGCCGTGAAGCACCTCGCTGATCAGGGCGAGGGACGAGAGGGTTCGGGGTCCGATGCCCGGCACGGACAGCAGCGCCTCGAAGCCCAGCTTGCCGTCCAGCGCATCGCCGGTCGCTTCCACCGCCGCCAGGGCGCCGTGGAGTCGGCGCTCGACCACGTTCTCGGGCCGCACCTCGTGATGACGGGGCATCACGAGATGAGGTAATGGCGCTTGCGCACCGGCCGGCTCGGACGATCCGGTCGCTCGGGCCCGGACCGCCTCTCGGTACGCCCCGACGATCGCGTCCGGCCCCTCGCGGGCCAGGGCGACGGTTTTCGCCCTCGCCCGGGCCGCCCGGCGGTCGGCGAGGTTGACGATCCGGCCTTTGCACTCGCCGTCGATGGCCGCGTGGGGGTCGTCGACGAAGCTCTGCAACCCTTCCGACAGCCAGTGATACCGGCGAGCGATGCCCCGTTCGGCGGCCATGCCCTGCTGTACTACCGTCCACCGTCCATCGGCGGCGAGCACGAACCCATGAAGATAGATCTGAAAGCCGTCCTGCACCGCCGCGTTGTCGACCTTGGCCACCAGCCGGGACGCGCGCGCGAGCCCGTCACCGTCGAGCCCCCACCGCCCCGCAGCGGCCATCAGTTCGTCGGGCGTCGCACGGCTATGGCGTCCTCGGCCCCCGCAGACCTCGAGCCCCAGTTCGTCTCTGAGCGGCGCCAGACCGCGCTTCAAAGCCCCGAGCACGCTGGTGGTGATCCCTGACGAGTGCCAGTCCATGCCCATGACGCAACCGAGTGACTGGAACCAGAACGGATGGGCCAGGCGGCGGAGCACTTCGTCTCGCCCGTAGGTGTGAACGAGGGCCTCGACGGCGATGGCCCCGAGCCGAGCCATACGCTCGGCCAGCCACTTCGGGACCCGCCCGCCATGCAGAGGAAGATCTGCCCGCCCCGTCGCTCGACCCATACACCCGTTCAGTACCAGATACGGGCGACGGCGCCAACCAGAGCGTTGAACACGATGGGCCAGTGCCCGGGCGCGCCCCTTGAGCGCGGACGCCAAGCGCGCCATGACGAGGACGTGCCCGGGGCGCCCAACGACATCCACCCGCACGCCGCGGCCGAAGCCATCGCCAGCGCGCTCGCGGAGGCCGGCCGCGGACTGGTCGACCGCCAGGCGCTGGTGGAGCTCGTGGCCCTCGCCGCGGTGGCCGGGGAACACCTTCTGGTCGTCGGACCGCCGGGGACCGCCAAGAGTGAAGCCGTGCGTCGGGTCGGGCGAGTCCTCGGCGGCCGATACTTCGAATACCTGCTCGGACGGTTCACGGAGCCGTCGGAGATCTTCGGCCCCATCGACCTTCGCCGCCTGCGGGAGGGCGTGGTGCAGACGGAGACCGCGGGCATGCTGCCCGAGGCGGAGCTCGCGTTCCTCGACGAGGTCTTCCTCGGTTCGACGGCGATCCTGAACACCCTCCTCGGCATCCTGAACGAGCGACGGTTTCGAAGAGGTCATACGTCGATGCCGTGTCCGCTTCGGGTGTGCGTGGGGGCCACGAACCGGCTGCCGGACGATGACGCGCTCAACGCGTTCGCCGACCGCTTCGTACTGCGGTACTTCGCGGAGCCGGTCGCCGACCCCCAGCTCGAGGCCCTGCTGGAAGGAGGGTGGTCGCTGGCCCCGATCGAGCGGGCCCCAGTGGGCCTCGATGCCCTCGACGCGCTCGGCGAGCGGGCCCGCGCCGCGGACCTGACCGCGGTGCGTCCGACCCTGAGTCAGGCCCTGCGCACCCTGCGGCGAGAGGGCATCGAACTGTCCGACCGGCGCGCGGTCAAGACGCAGCGCCTGATCGCGGCCGCGGCTTTGCTCGCGGGTCGAGACGCGCCGACCGAAGCCGACCTGTGGCCGCTGATCCATGTCGTCGCCGACCAGGCGGGCCAGCGGCTGGCGCGAGATGCGCTGCGAGATCTGCTCGCCGCCGCTGACAACCCCGCTCTGGCCCACGCGGCGGAAGAGGCCTCGGCCGGCCCCGCCGCTCGAGCCCGTCGACTCATCGAAGCGGCGGAGACGCTGCTCGATGCTGCGCCGACCACCGATGCCCCCCGCGCCTCGTGGCTTCTTAAGCTGGAGGGGATCGTGCGGGAGATCGACGCCGGTTTCGCGCCCGACGACCGGTCCCCCGCGCTATCCGCGATCCGAACGCGGCTGGTGGCCGAGGTGGCCCCCTCCGCCCCCACCCCGCCCGAGGCGCCATGACCTCTCCCGTCCGTTGGACGCCGGTGGCGCGCCCGCTTCCCCCGCGAGTGGTCATCGC
>JANQQN010000168.1 GCA_028289325.1 Myxococcota bacterium
AGCGGGGGTCGCCGCCCTCCCGGGCGCACGCATCGTCGGCCGCGGCGCGGATCGGGTCGCACCGGTGACCACCGCCGTGTTCTCGGACGTGGACGGCGAGGCGGTCCTTCAAGGCCTCGATCTGGAGGGCATCGCCACCTCATCCGGTAGCGCCTGCGCGAGCGGGAGCCTGGAGCCGTCCCACGTGCTGCTAGCGATGGGCATCCCCGCCACCGACGCCCTGTCCGCCGTGCGCTTCAGTCTCGGGTGGGCGTCGGTCGAAGACGACGTCGACCACACCCTCGCCGTGCTCCCCACGATCCTCGAGCGGGCGCGCTCGGTGTAGATTGGGGCCCTTCCGGGCGCAGCTTGGGGCGACCGCTGTGCCGTCGCTACCGGCCGCCGGTGTCGGGTGCACCCTATCCGGGGCCAGCTCGGTGCCTTCGTTGCCGGCCGCCGGCGCCGGGGGCCACCAACCCAAACGAAATCAAAACTCGACGCCGATCACGTTTAACGCACATCGCACGGATCGCCGACGGCCGCGTGGTACCGTGCGCTCGAGTCGAATGGGTGTGCGTAAACAGCTGACGCGGCTGATGCGGTTCTCGACGCCATCGTTGACGGTGCTGGCGCTGGCGCTGGCCGCCTGCGGCGAAGACGCGATTATCGCTGGTCCTGACGAGGAGCCGGAGACGCCGGGGACCTGCGAGCAAGACTTCCAGTGCGAGGTGGGCTTCGAATATCGACGGGGGGCGTGCCTGCCTTCCCGCTGTACGTCCGACGCCGACTGCTGTCCCGGCCAGCTGTGCAGCGTCGCGGTGGGCCTGTGCGTCGACCAAACCGTCGCCTGCGCCACCGACGCCGACTGCGCAACGGTCGCCGGCCAGGGGTGCATCGACTTTCGGGGCGGTCGCTTCTGCGGCTACCCGAACCGCAGCCGCGAGCTGAGCGACGCCGGAACCCAAAGCTGCGACGGACCGGAGGACTGCGCTGACGGCCGCACCTGCCTTGGCCGGCGGTGTATCACCGTCACCCCCTGCGGCGGCGGGTGCCCGAACGGACAAGTTTGCGACCTCGACACCGACACCTGCTTCGATGAGCCGTCGTGCGACACGACGTGCAGCGGCGGCGAGATCCTGGTCGTCGCCGACCCCGACTTCATGAGCGGACCGATGTGCTGCGCGGTCGAGTGCGCCTGCGCCGTCTTGCCCGCGATCGACGAGGGCCAGCTCGGCTGGTTCACCGACCTCGCGGCCGATGACAACCAGCTCGTGGCTTCGGGTTATGATCCCGTCTACGGCGACCTCGTCGTCGGCTACTTCAGCGAAACCGGCACCCGGGTCCGTATCGAATACGTCGACGGGTTTCCTGATTCGGGGCCGGTGGTCGGCGATCCCTCCGGCCCTCGCGGCGGTCGCATCGATCCGGGCCCCACCGTCGGCGAGCATACGTCGGTGGCCATCGACGCCGCGGGCACGATCCACATCGCGTACTATGACCGCGATGAAGGGCGCCTGAAGTACGCGTACGGGGGCGAGGGGGCCTGGACGACGTCGGTCGTCGACGACGACGGCGACGCGGGTCTGTATACCAGCATCGCGATCGATGCCGGGGGCCGACCCCGGATCGCGTACATGATGGCACAAGGCACCGTCGGCGCAGACCCGACTGTCCGCAGCGGGCTCAAGGTCGCGACCGCATCCGTGACCCGCCCCACATCGGCCGACTGGACCATCAAGCTCGTTGACCAGCGCCCGTTGCCCCCACCGCCCTGCGGGGGAGAATGCCCGTCCGGCGAGCTGTGTACCGACCTGGACACGGACATCGAGCCCGCGTGTTTCACCATCAGCGCCACGACGGCCTGCGACGGATGCGGGGCCGGGGAGTCCTGCGTGGAGATCGCGACCAACAGCTTCGGCTGCGCATCGGCGTTCGAGGAGGTCCCGAACGACGATCTGCTGCCCGGCGTCGGCCTGTTCGCGAGCCTGGCCATCACCTCGACCGGGTTGTCCGTCGTGGCTTATTACGACCGGCTGGCGCGCGAACTGCGGCTGGCCATCGAACGGCCGCAGGGAGGGTTCGGGGTCCGAAGCCTAGACGAACGTGACCCGAACGACCCCGGCCGTCCCGATATCGACGTCGGCCAGCACGCGTCGGTGGCCATCGGGCCCGACGACCGGATCGCCGTGGCGTACGTCGACGCGACGTACGACGACCTCGTGTACTACGACGTGAACGAAGATCGGCGGGTCATCGTCGATGACGGCGTCTCCCCGCCGGATCTTCGGTTCGTGGGCGCCGACGCAGATCTGGTGTTCGACGCGGCCGGAGAGCCCACCATCGCGTA
The DNA here is from genome assembly GCA_028289325.1 of Myxococcota bacterium. Lineage (GTDB taxonomy): Bacteria > Myxococcota > Kuafuiibacteriia > Kuafuiibacteriales > Kuafuiibacteriaceae > JANQQN01. Next base: position 2,327 of record JANQQN010000168.1, read on the forward strand.
TCAAGACCCCACCCGCATCGACCTGCTGTTCGCGCGCCGGGTCGACGGCCAATGGACCACCGAGGTGGTCCGCGGCGACGTCGATGAACTATCGGCGGGGTTTTACGCAACCCAAGCGCACCGAGGGACCACCGCGTTCGTCGGTGGCGTCGACGTCGGCTTCACCGCGCAGGGCGATCTCCGCCTCGAGCTGGTGATCATTCCGCGGTCGCTTTAAGCGGGTCTCGGCGGGCGAGCTCCCCGAGCGAAGTGCACGGCTCGATCAGCTCGACGCCCAGCCCTCGCCCCACCTCGCACCACGCCACCCGCCCCTCGAGTGGCACAGGATGACCCGAAGCACTCAGAAGAATCCGCACCTGAGCGCCCAGGGGCAGACTCAGGTCGGTCGCGACCTCGGCCACCCGGCGAGTGAGGCACTGCAGGCGAGCCAGCGCCGGATCACCGCCCTCGGGCTCGAGCTGCACCGGACGCCCACCGAGCCGACGAGCGTGTCGACGGGCCTGACAGATCCCGTCGAACAGCGTGTCGACCACCACCCCCGCGAGGTCGGTCAACGTCGCATCGGCGTCGAGCACCTGACGGGCCCCGGCCTCTCGGAACGCAACCCGTTCCCCGAGACGAAGCCGCCGCAGCACGACGGCAACCGTCGGCGACTCACCGACCAGACATACGTCCTTGGCTGCGCCCACTTCCTGAATATTTAGGCTCGCCTCCGGGTCGGGAGGACCCACTCTGTACCCCTGAACCTCGGCCAGGGTCGCAATCAAGGTTGCGACGGTTTCTCCCGAAGCCCCGATACGTCTGTTCGACGCCGCCCCCTCGGTGGTCATCGCCGCTGACGTAGCATAAACGTCGTTGCTTGACAGAAAACTCGAAGAAAACGTACCGACGCCAAAACGCCATGATCGAAGTCCGTGGCCTGACGAAACGGTACCGCGATAACGTGGCGGTCGAGGGCTTGAGCTTCGACGTCGCGGCTGGGGAAATTGTTGGCTTCCTCGGACCCAACGGCGCCGGCAAATCCACCACCATGCGCATCCTGGCCGGATACATGCCGGCCACGGCCGGCACGGCCCGGATCGCAGGGATCGACATCTTTGAGGATCCGATGGGCGTCAAGCGTCGGATCGGGTACCTACCCGAGATGCCGCCGGTGTATCTCGACATGACCGTTCGTGGATACCTAGGCTTCGTGGGCCGCTTGAAAGGCGCTCGTGGCGCCCAGCTCAAGCCGGAGGTAGAGCGGGTCGCCGGCCTGGCCGGCGTCGACCACATCCTCGGGCGACTGATTCGAAACATCTCCAAGGGTTACCGCCAAAGAGTGGGACTCGCGCAGTCGCTGCTGATGAGTCCTGAAGTATTGATCCTCGACGAGCCCACGGTGGGGCTCGACCCCATTCAGATCGAACAGGTGCGAAAGCTGATCACCGACCTCGGTGAGACCGGCCGGCATACGATCATCCTGTCCACCCACATCCTCAGCGAGGTCAAGGCGACCTGCCAGCGCATCATCATGGTCGCGGGCGGGAGGATTGTCGCGGATGCGCCGATCGCTGAGCTCGAGCAGCGCTACGGCGGCTCACTCGAGCAGGCGTTCACCGCCCTCGCGGTGTCCTGAGATCAACGACGATGCACAACATCCTCACCATCGCGAGAAAAGAGCTGAGCATCTACTTCACGACCGTGGTCGGCTACAGCGGGTTCGGCGCGTATACGTTCATCCTCGGCCTCATCTTCATCTCGACCCTCAACCGCTTTCAGCAGACCACGACGTATTATCTGAGCCAGCAGCAGCCGGCCCTGCTCGAGCGCCTGAACTTCAACGACCAGATCATCTTTCCGACCTATTCCACGGGTATCTGGATGTTCCTGTTCTTCGTCCCGTTTTTAACCATGCGGCTGTTCGCGGAGGAGAAGCAGGCCCGAACGTTCGAGCTGCTGATGACCGCCCCCGTGACCTCGCTGCAGATGGTGCTCGGCAAGTTCCTTGGCGTGGCGTTCATGATGCTGGTCATGGCGATCATCCCGCTGACGTTCCCGACGATCCTCCACATCTACGGGACCAGCGCCGCGCCCGGCAGCGCGGTTGAGTGGGCTCCCGTATGGTCGAGCTCGGTGAGCGTGCTCCTCCTCGGGCTGACGTTCTGCGCCGTCGGCCTGCTGATCTCCGCCCTTTCGGAGTCCCAGATCATCGCCGCCCTCCTCACCTTCGCCGCCCTGCTTCTCGCGTTCGTGCTGCCGATGATCGCCGGCCGCCTCGACGGCGACTGGCGGTCGGTGGTGGAGTATCTCAGCCCCCTCGCCCACGTGAACCGCGGGCTGCAGGGCCGAGTCCTGCTCGCGGACCTCGTGTACTTCGGCACCGCTATCGGCGCGTTCCTCTATCTGACGCTCCGCGTCGTCGAATCCCATCGGTGGCGATGAGGGACCCGTTGTGAAGCCAGACGATACGACCGCCGCCACCAGCGACGCCCCCGCGTCCGAGCCGGCCAAGAGCCAAGAAGGCCGGCTCGAGGCCCGATCTCCCCTGGAGACCGTTGGCCTGATCGGTGGGGTGGTGGGCATCACCGCCATCATCTTCGCGGGCGTGCTGTACGCGATCGATCCGCGAGTCTTGCCCCTGGCCATCGGCAACGCGGCCTTCGGGCTGGTGGGGGTCGTGACCTACGCGGCGACCAATCGACGGACCTTCGGCCGAACGATGGCCGGTCGGTCCACGACGTTCATCGCCCTCGAAGGCCTCATCGTGTTCGGCGTGCTGGCCGCGGTCGCGGTCATCAACTACTTCGCAGCCCAGAGCCCCAAGGAGTGGGATCTGACTCGAGACGGCCTCTATACCCTCCAGGAGCAGTCGGTTCAGGTCGCTTCGACCTTGCCCCAAGACGTCGAGGTCTTCGGCTTCTTTCGCCCGGCGGAGCCGGCGCGGGCGGTGCTGACCCAGACGATCGACTTGTATCGTCAGCACACCGATCGCTTGAAGCTCACGTTCATCAATCCCGACAACCCGCCGGCGGAACTGATCAAGAAGTATGACCTGAACTCCGCGAGCCCCCGGATCGTCGTGACCGCCGCCAACGGTCAGTTCGCCAAGCTCCGAACCCCGACCGAAGAGGGCATGACCAACGCGCTGATCAAGGTCGCGCAGCGCGAAGCGCGCAAGGTCTATTTCCTCCGCGGCCATGGCGAACCGGCGATCGACGCTCGTACGACCGAAGAAGGCTTCGCATGGGCCGCGTCGGGTCTGCGCAACGAGGGTTTCGCAGTGGAGGCAACGACCCTCGTCGACAAGGCCAATGTCCCCCGCGACGCGTCGATCGTGATCCTCGCCGGGGCGCGGTCCGCCCTCCTGCCCAACGAGGTCCAGGCGCTGAAAGCGTTCCTCGATCGCGGAGGTCGGGCGATGGTCCTGTTGGAGCCGGGCTACGAGTACGGCCTCGAGTCGATCTTTCGACCCTACGGCGTTCTGGTGGGCGATGATCTGGTCATTGATCCGAGCCCGGTCACCAAAGCTCAGGGGTTCGGTCCCGACACCTCGATCATCCGCAGCTTCGAGGCCCACCCCATTACGAACAAGCTCGAGGGGTCAGCGGCGGTGTTCCCGAAGGCCCGATCGGTCCAGCCACGAGTGAATCTTGCTCAGGTCACGGTGACCACGCTGATCAACTCCAGTCCCTCGGCGTGGGGCGAAACGAGCTACCGAGACACGACGCGTTTCGAACGCGACGAGAACGACGTCCCGGGGCCGGTCCCCATCGCGGTGGCGATCGTCCGCGACACCGCCGCCAACCGATCCAAGAAGACCGATGAGGCGAGGCTGGTCGTGTTCGGCGACTTCGGGTTCATCACCAACCGATTCGCAACGATGGTCGCGAACCGCGATCTCTTCTTGAACGCGGCCAACTGGCTTGCCGGCGATGAAGACCGGATCACCATCCGACCGCGGCCCCGGTACGGGGATCGACTGCCGCTGACCGAGCGTCAGCAGTACGGAATCATGTTCTTCTCGGTGAACCTGCTGCCCCTGTTGATCATCGGGCTCGGCTTTTCCGTGTGGGCCATCCGCCAGCGGCAGTGAGGGTCGTGGCCAACGATGAAACGTATCCACAAGCAGCTCCTCACCGCGGGCATCCTGGTCTTTGGAGGCGGGGGCGCGGGCCTGTACACCCTGTACGAAAAGGTGAAGACCCCCGAGGAACGGCTTTTGGCCCTGCGAGAGTCGCAGCGGCTGTTCCGCTTCGGTCGCGCCGACGTCGCGCGGGGGGTACTCGAAACGACGACGGGGACCGTGGCCTTCGAGGTCGTCGGGGCCGACGAGTATCGACTCACCCAGCCGGTGGCCTGGCCGGGCGATCCTAAGGCCTTCGCGAGCCTGCTGGACAGCATGGCCGGCACGATCATGGATCGGGTTTTGACCGAAGACGCCGACGATGAGCAGCTTCGTCGAGCCGGTCTCGACCGCCCCGCATCCACCCTCAGGGTCGAGCTTCGAGACGGCCAGACCCACACCATGCACATCGGCCGGTTGAACAAGCTCGTCGATCGATACCCGGTCACCGACGGCGACAAGAAGATCATCGGCTTCGTCGCCACGACCGGGGTCTGGAACTTCGAGCGTCCGGTCGACGACTTTCGCAGCAAGCAGGTGTTCGCGACCATCCCCGACCGGGTGACCGAAGTCCGCGTCACCGACGGCGCCGGTGAGCCCAAGTACTCGCTGTCCCGCGAAGACAACGGGTGGAC
>JANQQN010000173.1 GCA_028289325.1 Myxococcota bacterium
GTCACGCCCGGCCTCTATGGACCGTTCCAACACCCAGCGGATCGTCTTCGCCTCGTCGAGGGCAGGAATCTGAATTCTAAGGTGCATTACCGAGCGGCCTTTTCACACTCGACAATCATAAACCCGCCGTAACGCGCGAGGGGGCTGCGAGATGCCCACGCCTCCAGCCGCTGAAGCCTCCGGCCGACCACGGGGAGCCCCAACGTCCACGGCAGGACGGTCAAGACGCGAAGGCCATGGGTTTTGACGGTCTGCAGCTCCGCGGGTAGGTGACCCTCGAACTCGTCCCGAGACTCGAAACGGACGAAGACCTGGCGCTCGTCGACGGTTCCGCCCACGATTTCGGAGGGACGGATGCGGCGGATGATGTGTCGAAGCGAGTGGCGATTGTAGTACTCGAGGAACAGGCGTCCGCCCGGGCGAGCCACGCGTGCGGCCTCGCGGAGCGCGGCCTCGATCTGTTCGACGTGAGGTAGAACCTTGAAGCTCACCACGACGTCAAAACTCTCGTCGGCGAAGGGAAGCGAAACCGCGTTGGCCACCTGAACCTCGAGGCCTCGCGACCGCGCGCGCGCCAACATCCGAGGCGAGAGATCGACGCCGACCGCGCGCGCACTGACCGGGGCCAATCGACCGAGAATCAGTCCCGTGCCGCAGCCGATCTCCAGCACGCTCTTGCCTCGAGCATGAGGCAAGACGACTTCCGCTTCCATCCGATCGATCATGGCGTGATAGCCGTGGTGTCTTCGGCGCTCGTAGTTCGTCGCGAACGCGTCGTAGTAGCTCTGATTGTCCATTGAGCGGCCGTACCGTGGGCTCAACGCCAACCGTACAACGCTTGCAGGCGACGCGCGTACTTTTCTGGCGAGAAGCGCTGGTGGGCGTGTTCGGCCAGCTCGGGGATAATGTCTCGGTTGGGCAACCACTGCCGGATGCGCTCCACGAGCTCTTCCGGCGTTGCCGCGAGCCAGCGCGCTCGGTCATGTTTCGCGAACATCTCGTCGATGGGGGAACGTTCCAGCGCAAAGACCGGCTTGCCGCGCGCGAAGCTCTCGAGACCAACCAGTGGCGCATCGACTTTGCCCGTCAGATCTTCGAGTGGTAGGACGAGGGCGTCCGCCGCGTCGAGCAGGAACTCGAACGGCTGATAATCGACGTGTTGGACCACTCGGCGCGCGATATCGGGAGGCAGAGCCTCGGCGAAACGCCGAGCTCGAGCCAATGAGTCGCCCGTCTTCGTGCGAACCGAAAGATGCAGCGTTAGCCGTGGCTCCGAGGCCATCAACGTCGGGAGCATGCGGCCGAGATTTTCCAGCCCTCCCCCGTGATCGACGTCGCCGGCAAACAGGAGCTGGGTCTGCGTTGGGTCGAGGCACAGTCGCTCGAGGGCCTCCCCCCGAGGCCGCACCTGCGGGGGGACGGACACGGGGGGACGAAGAACCTCCACTTCAGTTCCTAACCGGCGAGCGGTCGCCTCGGAGTGAGCAACGATGAAGTGGCCAAACTTGAGGCCCGCAGGCTCGTCATCGTTTCGTGGACGCGACATGACCGTCTGTCCGAAAACGACGCCGGGGGATATCCATCGAAGGTACCGAATCGCCCGACACGCCGGGCGATTGGGAGCGAACATGAAGTGTACGACCTGAAATCGATGGCGATGAAGCAGAACCGCGAAGAACAACCGTAGATTGGCCCCCAGGCGAGCGCCGCTGAGGCTCGCGCCTCGAAGGCGGAGTCGTTCGATCCGTGGATCCAGATCCTCCAGCTTCTCGCCCGGCTCCACGAATAGAGTCACCCGTTCCGGAGGCAGCGCGGCGGCCAGGGTCTTCGCCACCGTCTTCGAGCCATCGTTCCAGGGACGACCGAGCGGCTTCGTCACGAGCAGGACTCTTTTCGCCTCGGCCGGCAGCCCACACAGGACGCCCAAAAGAAGCAGCGAAACGACATGAACGCCGAACGCGAACGCGACGGCGAGGACGGTTAGCAAAGGATGCCCGGGATTCGGCGCCAGGGCATCGAAGACCGCCACCACCCCCGCCGTCACGATGCTCGCCGCCAAGACCGAAACGACCGCCCGTCCGCGCACCCCCAGACCGAGCCGGGCATGGGCCCACAGCGTCGCCTGCAGCAGGCCCACGACGCCAGCGGCGGTCGTACCCATCGCCGCGCCGACCATTCCCTTCTGTGGAATCAGGTAAGACGTGCAGATCAACTGACAGACGAGCGCGATCCCGAGAATGCGCGCGGAGACCCGAGGGAATCCGGACGCCGAGATCATGCTCAGGGTCAGGAAGGTAAGCGTAAGCAAGACCAGGCCTGCAATGAGCCACGCGAGGGGCGCGGCGGCGGGGTCGAAGCTGGGCGGGTACAGAACCCGCACCACCCGGGGCGCGATCGGGATAGTGGCCGCGGCCATGCCGGCCAGGATACCCGCCAGGCCGGTGAAAGCACGCGAAACCAGCTCGGCACGCGCATCGGATGCGACCTCTCCCGCCTTGGCCACGTTGGGAAAGATGACCAGCGCCGCCGCGGTCAGCAGATAATACGGGATTCGAGAGACGTGTTGAGCCGCGGCGTAGATCCCCGCCGCTCCGTCGTCGTTCAGCGCGCGCTTGAGCATGAACAAGTCGGCCTGCAGCAAGCAATTGAAGAGAAATGCCACCGACATCGCGGCCACCACGAACCCTACGAACGTGGACACCGAAACGACGGGAGACGATTCGGTCCTTCGCGGCCACTCCATGACCGCAAACGAGACCACGACAATGAGGGCGGCCGAGAACGTAAACGCACCGATGACGCCGGGGACGCCAAACCCCGCGAAGGCAATGACGAGGATCGTGGCCACCTTTACGAGCGCGAAGGTGATATCCAACGATGCCTGCGTCACGAAGCGGCGAGCCCCGTTCAGGCAGCCTACATTGACCGCATAGATCGCGTAGAACGCAGTGATGAGTCCGGACCATCGCAGCAGAGGACTCAACGCCGGGTCGCCCAACATGCCCGCGATCAGCGGGGCCGAGAGCTCCAGCGCGAGGACGACACCGAGCCCGAGGACTGCCTGGTACTTCAGCGATTCGAAGCGAACGTTCGTCACCCGCTCCGGATTGCGCGCCACGAAATGGCTGGACGCCTGCAGCCCGCCCTGGATGACCACCATGTTGACCAGGGCCACGACCCCGAACACCACGCTGTAAACGCCGAAGCCCTCCGGTCCGAGCGCCCGCGTCAACCCGGCGACCAAGCCGTAGCCGGTCACCATGAATACGATCTTGGCGAGAAGAATGGCCGCGGCGCCGCGACCATTTCCGGGCTCCGAACGCGGGGCACTCATTCGCGGAGCGGGAGATAGCACGATGCCCCGACGGGCGTCGAGCCAGCCGGCCGGTCCCCCCCGCCCGGGTGGGGCGTCAACGAGGCCATCGCGACGAGGCGCACCCCGCCGCTGCATTTTCACCGGTCCGCCCCCATCGATCGGCGGCCGGTCACCGGACCGGCCGCCGATCGATGGGTCACGGGCGCCGTGACGACATGTACGCCCGGACCTCGTCGAGGGAGATGGCGTCGATGGTCCGAGGCTGCCCGCGGGGGCCGACGCTGCTGACCGTGGTGGCCATGAACAACGAATTGAGGATCGCCTCCTCGGTCGCTTCGATCGCGGCGAGAAACAGCGGCGACATCCCATCGTTCGCGAGGTCGGCCACGGTGGCCACGGACCGCCGGCGTTCGACGGTGCGGCGAACCTCGACCGCGGTGGAGAACGCGATGACGTAGTCGCCGGAGCCGTTGGTCATCGAGGCCCCGGTTCGGGCGAGACCGGCGAGCGCGCGGCTCGCCAGCCGACGCAGGTTGCGAGCCGATAATGGCGCGTCGGTCGCAACCACGATCATGATCGAGCCATCACCCATGACCGCACTCCGCCGTCGAAACGCCTCCCGAGCCGCGGTCCGCCCGAACGGCGCCCCGTCGATCTTGAGCGCGCCCCCGTGGTTCGACTGCACCAGCACCCCAACCGTGTAACCCCCCATTGGCGCCGGCAACCGACGCGAGCTGGTGCCGATCCCGCCCTTGTATCCGAAGGCGATCGTCCCTCGTCCCGCGCCGACGCTGCCCTCCATCACCGGGCCACCGGTCGCCCCGACGATCGCCTGGTGGATGTCGCGACTCGTCAGCGCGCGGGCCCGGATGTCGTTCAGATAGCCGTCGTTGGTCT
>JANQQN010000190.1 GCA_028289325.1 Myxococcota bacterium
CGTTACCTCACTCATGATGCGGTCCCAGATCTCCACGCCGAGCTCGTCGAAGCGGCGCATGGCGTGAAAGAAGCGGGTTCGTGCCTCCGTGTCGATAAACGCGTCGGGGAGCAGCGGGTCGGCGACGATGGCCCGGATGGCGCGGTCACCGACGTCGAACGCGAGCGCGGCCGCGCCTTCGGCCGGTAGCTGGTCGAAGACCTGCTCCGCGGCGTTCATCTGATCGACCAGCTCGCGGTAGCCGCGGAGCAGGGCCTTCGGATTCCAGGTCTCCAGCGCGCGGTGAACGCAATCCATCGGCAGCTGGGCGGCGAGGAAGACGGGGGCGCCTGGAGCCACGTCGCCGAGCCACGCTCGGGTGTCTTCGAGCGTCTGTCGCCGATTGTGAGGGCGAATCTCCAGGCCCGGATGGGCCGGCGCAAACCCCGCCCGCAGCAGGGCTCGGCTGCGGCGCCGATGCTCCGACCGATCAAAGCTCACAGCGGTGGTCGACACCGCGACCCAATCGCCGCCCCATTCGACCACCAACTCGGATCGGGTTCGCCACTGCTCGACGTCGCGCTGAACCACTTGGCTGCGGGGCCCGAGTGCATACCGACCCCGGCCGACGGCTTGCACCGTACCTCGCTGCTTGAGGCGGGTCAGCGTGACCCGAATCGTTCCCGGCGCAAAATCGAAGAGCTCTGCGGCCCGCGAGAGCATGGCCGCGGTCACCGTGCGGTCCTTCGCCGAGGACAGCAGCCCCAAGATGAGCTGCGTGGGCTCCACGGCCATACGCTTTTTTGTTACGTGTCGTTGAGGCTTGCGTCAATGCATGTAACAACTTTTGGTCAACGGACCGTGATAGGAACCCATCTATGGCCGGGCTGCTCGCGGAGCTCAAACGCCGTAACGTGTTTCGGGTCGCCGGACTGTATCTGGTCGTCGCATGGCTTCTGATGCAGGTCGCGACCATTCTCGAGACCTCCCTCAAGCTCCCGGATTGGTTCGACGGGTTGGTGACCGCGCTCGTTTTGCTCGGGTTCCCGCTCGCCCTGATCCTCGCGTGGGCGTTCGAATTGACCCCCGACGGCGTGCGATTGACGAGCCCCTCCGCAGCAGACTCGGCGCCGGTCCGGTTTCGGGGATGGGACGCCCTGATGCTGGTGGTGCTGATCGCGGTGGGGGGGCTTATCGCCGCCGATTGGTTCAGCATCCAGCGGATCACCGAGGTCGACGTGGGGACCGCACCGTCGGCCGCCGAGCCGGCGGCAACATCCCCCGGCCTCGCGACTGCGGATGGCGCCGCGAAGCCCCGCGGCGGCGCCGTCGGCAACGGCGGCGTTTCCGTGGCCGTGCTTCCGTTCGCGGACATGTCGCCGAGCAAAGACCAGGAGTACTTCTCGGACGGTCTCGCCGAGGAGCTCCTCAATGCGCTCACCCGTCTGTCGAATCTGAAGGTCGCGGGACGAACATCGTCGTTCGCGTTCAAGGGAAAGAACATCGACCTGCGAGAGATCGCGAAGTCGCTCAACGTCACCCATGTCCTCGAGGGATCCGTCCGGCGGGCCGGGGACCGAATTCGGGTCACCGCCCAGCTCATCGAGGCGCAAGACGGCTTTCACGTTTTCTCGGAGACCTATGAGCGCGAGCTTCGCGACGTCTTTCGGCTCCAAGACGACATCTCCACTCGCATTGCGAAGGCCCTCGAGCTGCGGCTGACCGGCGCCGCTTCGAAACGACCGAAGAATGGCGAAGCGTACGAACTGTACCTTCGGGCGCGCGAACACCTACACCAGCGGGAGCTGTCGACGATTCAAACCGCGGACCGCCTGCTCGACCGGGCGATCGTCTTGGCGCCGACATACGCCCCGGTCCTGGCCGCCAAAGCGTTGAGCACCATGCTCTTGAGCAACGCCCCCGGCTGTTACGGCGATCGTGACGCCGCGGAAGCGCTGCCCGAAGCCAAAACGTTCATCGATCGGGCCATGGCCCAAGACCCCAACCTCGCCGAGGCACACGCCGTCCTCGGTCTGTTTCTTCGCAACTCGGGGACCGGCGCCGCCGAAGCCGCCGCCGCCCTCCGTCGAGCGTTGGAACTCAACCCGAACCTCTCCGACGCCAAGCTGTGGCTCGCGAATTCACTCGGGAACGCGGAGTCCTTCACTATCCTCGAAAGCATCGTCGAGCGAGACCCCGGCTTCTACCCCGCGATCAAGATGCTCGCTTCGCACTACGCGATGCGCATGGAGCGCGAGTCGCTCGAGCGACTGCTCGATCGCGCGGAGCGCATACCCGGCGTTCGCCCCCGTATCATCGCTATCCGCGGCTACATCGCGCTGACGATGGGCGACGTCGCGGCCGCCTATCGTCACCTCAGCGCCGCTGCGGCGTCCAACCCCGGCAACGCTCACATCCAGGAGGCGCTGGGCTATACACTTCTCGATCTCAAAGAGGTCAAGCGGGCGCTCGAAATTGACGCGCCATCCAGCCGGCTATCCGCGCTCGCCATGCGGGGCAAGATCGATGAGGCCCACGAGATCGCAAAGCGCCACCTCGACGATCCGAAGGTCGTGGTCGCCGCGGTTCGCGCGCTCACCGTGTTCGAGCGCTACGAGGCGGCAGCAGCGCTCATCGATCCACCGTCGGGGGCGGGGATGCAGGCCTTCGCGGCGGCGAATCCTTCTGCGGTCACCAACGTCGTCCTCGTCTATCGGGCCCTCGGACGGAAGGCCGAGGCCGAGCGCGCGTTAAGCAAAATCCAGCAGCTGGCGGACACCTGCCGCGAACTCGGTTACGAAAACAACCCGGCCAACCTGGTGTTCCTCGCCGAGTACGAGGCGCTATCGGGCCGGCTCGATGAGGCGGAAGCGCTCTTCGTACGGGCGGTCAAGCGGGGCTACGTCGGCGTCGAGGCCGCCGCGACCGCGCTAAAACCGCTCCAAGGCCGGCAAGCCTATCGAGACGCGGTGGCGATGATGAACGTTCGCATCGACGAGGCCCGCAAGGAGCTCGGCTGGGCGCCCAAGCCCTGACCCGACGCGGGCGGTAATGTCCCCTAAGGGGGCGAGCAGCCGCCGGGGCGACCGCGGCCGTTGCCGATTGATACGGCATGCCCCGCCAAAGGCGCATCGAAGGCGAGGGAGACGTGGTACGTTCCTCGCGTCTCGGGACCTCCGTCATGTCCGTAAGCAATCATCCACCGCTTGCGCTACTGGCGCTGCTCTTGATCTTCCCTCTGTCGATGGGGCTGTTCGGCTCGATGAAGCCGGCAAAAGCCGCGACGTTCCTAGTGTTCATCACCGCCCTGTTCGGCCCCGAGCTCGCCTTCTACAAGCTTCCGTCGTTCCCAGCCCTCGACAAGCGGGTCCTGCCCTACCTGTTCATGACGATGGCCGCGATCGGATTCGCGTCCAACCGCTTCTTTCGGCGGGCGCCGGGGCTCGGCCCGGAGCTGATTCTGTTCATGGGGCTGTTCGCGGCCATCATGACCGGCCGCACGAATACCGAGCCGCTGGTCTACGGAACCTCGTGGGTCATCGTGATCCCCGGCCTGAACCTCAAGGATTCGATCGCGGCCGGACTGACCAACATCCTGATGTGCGCCATGCCGTTCATGCTCGGTCGCGTCCTGTTCGAGTCGCGGGACGATCTGCGGTCCTTCGTGCGCGTGTTTCTGCTCGTGATGTTCGCCCACGTCCCGTTCATTCTGTACGAGATCAAGATGAGCCCGCAGCTCAACCTGATGGTCTACGGATACCGCGCGCACACGGACTTCGCACAGACCCTGCGTTGGGGGGGCTTCCGGCCGATGACCTTCATGCTGCATGGCCTCGCGCTGTCGATGGTCGTCCTGCACGCCTGCATTCTGCTGGCGGCGGTCAAGCGAGCGGGCCTGCAGCTGTTCAAGTTCATGAAGACCGGCCACCTGCTGCTGGGCATGCTGGTGGTGCTGGTGTTGTGCAAGAGCACGGGCGCGATCTTCTACGGCCTGGTCGCGGTGCTGATCATCCTCTACATGCCGCTTCGATTCGCCACCCGCTTCGCCCAGCTGTTGGTGATCATCGTGATCGCGTACCCCGCGTTGCGGGCCAACGACCTCGTCCCCGTCGAAGGGCTGCTCGAGTGGGTCCGCTCGATCAACACCGACCGCGCCGCTTCGCTGCAGTTCCGGTTCGAGCAGGAGTTCATCCTCCTCGAGAAGGCGCAGCAGAAGTACTGGTTCGGCTGGGGCGGGTACGGCCGAAGGTCGGTCTACTCGGAGTTCAACGGGCGACGGATCTCCGTGGCCGATGGCTACTGGATTATCCTTCTCGGCGCGCAAGGCCTCGTCGGTCTGCTCATGACGCTCGGAGTTCCCGTTTACGCGGCGCTGTTCGCCGGCAAAAGAATCCCCAAGATTCCCAACGAGGAAGACCGTTGGCTGATGGTCGGCATTCTGTACATGGTCGCATTCGCTCTGCTCGACCTGATCCCCAACGGTCTGTTCGACAATTATCCGTACTTCGTCGCCGGCCTTCTGTTCGGCTTGGCGAGCTACATGACCAGCAGCAAAGCGCTGCGCGCGGCGAGGACCGGCGGCGGGTATACCGAAGACCTGGGGCCGCGAAGAAAGAAGAAGAGACGCCGGGGGCCAGCGCCGCCGGGCGCTCCCGGTTCGCCCGGCTCGGCATGGCGACCCGGGCCCGCGGCGCCTTCAGTCAACGAACAAGACCGGCTCTTCGAGTCCGCGCCGCCGCCTCCGTCGGCTGGGACGTACCACGATGAGGATGCGCTGTTCGATGACTCGGCCCCAACGCAGGCGATCGATGGCAGCGAGCTGCATACGCTGCGGCCCGGGTCCGATCCGTCGAAGAAAGAGTGATCGGGGTCGCGTCGGACGGCCCCTCCCCCGTGGAGAGCCTAAGGCGTCCGCCGTATGCGGTTGACCAGGGCGCGGCCAAAAAGGCGCCCTGCGAACGGCAGGTCTTCGATCAGATACCGGCGAGCCAGGCGGCGCGGCTCTTGCGATAGCCGATGCACCCATTCGAGCCCGACCCCCTGCATCCACTTCGGCGCGCGTTTCACGTCTCCGTTGAGGAAAGAGAGGCTGATGCCGACGCCGATCCACCATGCGTGGGGGCGCGCGTGGCGGATGCGCTGGATCAGTCGCTCGCTCTTCGGGAAGCCGAGGGCCACGAAGACGATATCCGCGCCGCTGGCTCGAACCGCGGTTTCGATCCGTTGGATCTCCGCGTCATCCCGCTCGAAGCCGAACGGTGGGCAGTAGGTGCCGACGATCTGAAGGTTCGGGCTTCTCGCGGTCAGAACGCGGGCCGCGCCGTCGGCGGCGCCGGTGACCCCGCCGAGCAAGTACACCTTGAGGCCGCGGGCCGCCGCGGCCTCGGACATGCTGCTGATCAGATTGGCGCCGGCGACCCGTTCGACGAGCGGGGTCCCCTGAAGGTGGGACGCCCAGATGAGCGGCATGCCGTCGGCGACCACCACGTCGGCCTTTTCGCAGAGCGACCGGATATCGGGGTCGACGAACGTCCGCCGAAGGATGTCGAGGTTGGGGGTCAGCAGCCACCCGCCGGTTCCGCCAGCGCAGGCATCGATGACGAGGCGGACGCATTCGTCCTCTCGGACGTTCAGGATCCGCAGGCCGTGGAGGGTGACCCAATCCGCCGCCTGCAGATATTGGTGAAGACTTCCGCTCATCGTCGCTCTACCTAGTATGTCAGAAAGCCGGCCTCGATATCAGAATAAGCTATAAGAGCTCATGGATCTGAGTCACTGGGGCTGGGGGTACGCCGATAAGTTTCTTTCCCGAGAGGCGCGGATGCAACTCGGGGATCTCGCCGCCGCCGGCCTCGGTTTCAGTCCCTTAGGGCTCGACGAACCGGTCTCCCTGGACGACGTCGTGCTGCCGGACACGGTGGTTAACGCGCCGAAGACGTTGTTGCATCTTTTCGATGGAACGTCGGAGGGCCGGATCCGAAACACGTACGGACGCGCGTACCGGGATATCCTCCGCGGCTTTCGGGGAGACTTCGCTTCCGCCCCGGATCTTGTGGCCTATCCCACGTCCGCCGACGAGGTCCGCCGAGTGCTGGACTGGGCGTCCGACGCAAAGGTGGCGGTGGTGCCCTATGGCGGCGGTACGAGCGTGGTCGGCGGCGTCGAATGTCCGCGCCGCGACCGCGAGGAGGCGGGTCTCAACGGGGTGGTGGCCATGAATATGGCTCGGCTCGACGCGGTCGACGAGATCGATCCGCGCAGTCGGCTGGCGCGGATCGGCGCCGGAGCGCGAGGGCCGGCGCTCGAGCGCAAGCTCGGCGAGCATGGCCTGACCCTTCGCCACTTTCCGCAGTCCTTCGAGTTTTCGACCCTCGGCGGATGGATCGCGACTCGCGCTGGAGGCCATTTTGCGACCCTCTACACCCACATTGATGATCTCGTGGCCTCCATCGAAGCGGTGAGCCCGGTCGGGGCGCTGAAGAGCTGGACCCTCCCTGGCTCGGGGGCTGGCCCTAGTCCCGACCGGTTTCTGCTCGGCTCGGAAGGGACCCTCGGCGCCATCACTGCGGCGACGGTTCGGGTGCGGCCTCGCCCCCGCTACAAGGCCTCGGCGACGGCGGTGTTCGCGACCTTCGAGGCGGCGGCGGTCGCGGCTCGGATGCTGGTGCAGTCCGACCTGCACCCGACGAACTGCCGGGTGCTCGACCCCCGAGAGGCGGGGCTCAACGGCGTCGATGGGGCGGGCCGCGCCGTGTTGATCGTTGGCTTCGAGTCGGACGACCACCCTCTCGAGCCCTGGATGAGCCGCGCTCTGGAGCTGGTCAATGACGCCGGTGGCGCGTGCGAGGCCCCGGTTCGTTACGTGGCCCCCGGCGCCGACGGGCAGCGTTCGAGCCAAGGCGCAGACACATGGCGCTCGGCGTTCATCGACGCGCCCTACATGCAGACCAACTTCGTCAGCATGGGGATCATTATCGATACCTTCGAGACGGCGTGCACGTGGTCCGGTTTCGACGCGCTACACGCGGACATGATTCGCGAGGTCCGCGACGTCATGAAACGCGTCGCCGGCCGCGCGTTCCTATCCTGTCGATTCACTCACGTGTATCCGGACGGTCCGGCGCCCTACTACACGTTCGCGTGCCCTGCTCGCCGGGGGGCGGAGCTTCAGCAATGGGCGGAGATCAAGGCCGCCGCGAGCGAGGTGTTGATGCGGCACGAGGCGACGATCACCCACCACCACGCCGTCGGTCGAACCCATCGACCCTGGTACGAGCGCCAGGCCCCTTCGGTGTTCTTGACCGCGCTGTCGGCGGCCAAACGAGCGCTCGACCCGAGCGGCGTGATGAACCCGGGCGCGCTGATACCGGCGGCCACGCCGCCGGGCGGCGAGTCGGCGATGTGATCCCCGCTGACGGCCCTCAGATCGGTTTTGCGTGGCGAAGGGCGAAGTCGCCGAGGATCAGGAGGTCGGCTCGGCTCCGCCGGAACGTGGCCACCGCTTCCTCGTCGGTGTTCACGATGGGCTCCTGGATGTTGAAGCTGGTGTTCAGAAGAACGGGAAGCCCGGTTCGGGCCTCGAAGGCGTCGAGAAGCGACCATGTATCGGGATCCACGCTTCGATCGACGGTCTGAACCCGCGCGCTGCCGTCGACGTGAGTGACCGCGCCCAGGGCGGTGCGGCGCTCGGGGCGGACGCTCACCACGATGTTCATGAACGGCGAAGGCTGCGGAAGCTCGAAGTACTCGGCCGCGCGCTCGGCCTTCACCATGGGCGCGAAAGGTCGAAACGGCTCCCGGTGCTTGATCTTGGCGTTGAGGGTCTCCTTCATCGCCGGGTCACCGGGGTGGGCGAGGAACGATCGGGCGCCGAGGGCGCGGGGGCCGTACTCCGACCGGCCGCGGGCCCAAGCGACGACTTCACCGCGCGCGAGCGCATCGGCGGCATGGTCGGCGACCAACCTCGGAGCGAGCCGTTCCACGTCGCAACCATCGCTGTGCGCTTCGATCCATGCCCCGTCGGCGCGAACCGGGGACCCGAGTTTCGCGGACGTCACCTCGATGCGCCGGCCGGTCCGATCCGTCCAGACCAGCAGTGCGGCCCCCAGCGCGCAGCCCGCGTCGTGAGGCGCGGACGGAACGAAGATTCGGTCGAACGGCCCCTCTCGCAGCAGCCGGCCGTTGGCCGTCCCGTTGAGCCCGCAGCCGCCGCCGATGCACAGATGGCGCCGGCCGGTGTGCCGGTGTGCGCGGTGGGCGAGGGCGAGCATCGCTTCCTCGAAGACGAGCTGCGCCGAGGCCGCCAGCGCCATGTGGCGATCTTCCAACGGGCCGCCCGGAGGCCGCGGGGGACCGAACAGCGATACGAGGCGTTCGTTGAATCGACCGCGCAGCGCGTCGTGGTAGTTGAGAACTTCGGTATTTAATGTGTAGCGCCCCGACGGACGCACGGCGAGGATCTCTCGCCGGATCACGTCGGCGAAGTCGGGCGTTCCCAGCGGCGCGAGCCCCATCATCTTGTACTCCCCGTCGAGCATGCCGAAGCCCAGGAACCCGGTGAACGCGGAGTAGAAGTGACCCAAGGAGTTCGGCCACTCCGTCGCGTCGACCCGTCGGCGCGTCGAACCCTCGCCGTCGAAGATGGTGGTCGAATGGGCTTCCCCGCCGCCGTCGACGACGAGACAGGCCCCGGTCTCGAACGGCGAGCCGAAGAAGCTGAGGCCGACGTGGGTCTCGTGATGGTCGACGAACACCACGTCTTTGGGTCGCTGACCTGTCGCATCCTCGAGCAGCCGAGGCACGGAAAACAGGTCGAGCCAACTGCCCGCGACGGAGGGGGCCGAATCCTCGCCGTTCGGGTCTCGGTGTCGAGACTGCAGGATCGCGCCGATCCGCTCCAGCTGGCCGCGGGCGAACGCCGGCCGCCGGACGGTGGTCGCGAGGACGTGTCGGGTTCGGACCCCCACCGCGTACGGGCGCCAGAATACCGCCACCACGTCGATATCCGATAGCTGGTGCCCGCCCATCTCTAGACAGGCGCGGACCGCGCGGGCGGGAAATCGACCGTCGTGCTTGACCCGGCTCAATCGCTCTTCTTCGATCGCGCAGACGATCCGCCCGTCGTCGATGAGCGCAGCCCCGCTTTCTCCCATCGTCGAGAGCCCGAGGACCTTCATGACCCAACGCTCTTTACGTAGTCGATGAACCGGGTGCCGCCGTGCGTCTGGCACATTCGCCGGAACTTCTGGGGGATCGAGGTCCGCCCCACGTTCACGAAGGCGTCGCGGCGCACCCCGCGCTGGGAGCGGAGCGGTCGGTCGTCGAATTCGTGCGGATGGAGGTAGCCGGCGAAAGGACGATCGGGGCTGGTGCCTCGGGCTGCCCAAGAGATCATCGGCCACGGCAAGATTCGCCAGAAGCCGCCGCCGGCCGCGGGTAGACGCTGTCCTGCGACCTCGGCCACGGCGATGGGGATCTCCAGGAGCGAGGTGTCGCCGATCCGCCGGGGCCGGAGCGGATGATCCGGCAGGCCCGAATGCACGCCCCGGGCCGGCAGCACGCTCGACGAGTAGAGAAACCCCATCTCAGCCAGCGCGGGATAGAACCAGGGCTCGCCTGTAAACGAGAAGTAGGGCGCTCGGTACCCAACCGGGCGTTTCCCCCCGATGCCTTCGATGACCTCGATGCTTCTCGCGACGTCGGCGCGAAACGTCTCAGCGGTCAGCTCGGGGATCCGTTGGTGGCCATAGCCGTGCGAGGCCAGCTCGTGGCCTGCGTCGGCGACCAAACGGACGATCTCCGGATAGCGTTCCGCGGTGCGGCCGAGGAGGAAGAATGTCCCCAACGTCCCGGTATCATTAAGAATGTCGACGATACGGTCGACCTGCCGAGCGAAGGCGGCCCTCGCGGCTCGGGGCTCGCCGGTCTGCTCGACGTCGAGGTACCAGTCCTCGAAATCGATGCCCACCAAGTGCACGGAGGCGACTTAGCAGTCTCAGCGAGGTTGCATCCATCGGAATCTTGGCCGCCAGATGGCCAACCCGATATTAACCACACACAGGGCCATGATGACCCACAGTCCCCCACGCTCGTGACGGAGGGCATCATCGAGGGCGGCGGCGATCGTGGGGTCGCCGTTGGCGAGCTGGCTCGATAGCTCGGCCGCCCGACGGGCGGGCGCCTGAACCGCGACCAGAGTTCCTTCCAGCACGGCGAGGGTCAGGACGGCTTTCATCCATGCCCAGGGCGCGTCGTGAAACGCGCGGTGTAAACCGAACGTCGCAAGGCCGGAGAGGAGGACGACCATCAACGAAGGCAGCAGCAGCCACTTGGAGAGGGTAAGAATTCCCCATCGCACGGCCGCGAAGTCGCCGGGCGCAAGCTCGGCTGCGGTGATGGCGAGAACGAGCTGGGCCGCGATCGACCCCATCAGCCCGACGGTGGCCACTTCGTGAATGAACTTGAGGAGCCGCTTCATGGTCGTGGTGAGGACGCCGGTGAATCTTTAGCGCGGTCTCAAAGGACGCGCTCGTAAAAAACGCCCGGTCCGGAACACTGGCAAATTCGCCGTGGAGTGCTAAGAAAAGCGCTTAAGGAAGCTATCTATCGTGGTGGAAGATGAGGGCCGAACCGGCCTCCCGATCGTCGGCATCGGTGCGTCCGCGGGAGGTCTCGAAGCCATCGAGGCGTTCTTCTCGGACCTCCCGGAGAAGACGGGCTTCGCGTTCGTCGTTATTCAACACCTGTCACCGGACTTCAAGAGCTACATGACGGAGATCCTGTCTCGGAAGACCCGGTTCAAGGTGGTCGCGGCCGAAGACCAGCTGATCGTGGAGCCCGACACGGTCTACATGCTCCAGCCCAACAACAACCTGGTGGTCAGCAACGGGCGGCTCATCGTTCAGTACGTCGAAAGGTCCCGCGTCCCCAACAAGCCCATCGATCTGTTCTTTCACTCCCTCTCTCAAGAAAAAGGCGCCGAGGCCATCGGCGTCATTCTCTCCGGAACGGGCAGCGACGGCGCACTCGGGGTCAAGACCATTCACGAGTCGGGAGGCTTGGTGCTCGTGGAGGCCCCGGAAGCGGCGGCCTTCGACGGCATGCCCGAGGCGGCGATCGCGACCAACTCCGTCGACTACATCGGCGAACCGGCCGAGCTCGCGAAGTGGATTCTTCAGAACCGGCGTCGGGTGGAACCGGTCGTTCAGCCGGATTCCGAAGAGGTGGTGGTGCCCCGCCGCGAGATCCTCGAGCACATCGAGAAGCGGTACGACGTCGACTTCTCCAAGTACAAGATGGGGACCGTCGGCCGTCGGATCGACAAGCGGATGCAGCTGCTCGGGATCAAGAGCCTCGCCGACTACAAAAGATACATCGAGCAGGAGCCGAGGGAGATATCCGAGCTCTATTATCAGATCCTGATCGGGGTCACGCAGTTCTTTCGAGACCCCGACGCGTTCTCGTCGCTGGAGACGGCCGTCCTTCCTCAGATGATCGGGTCCAAAAAAGATGGCGCCGAACTGCGGGTGTGGGTCCCGGGCTGCGCGTCGGGCGAGGAGGCGTACAGCCTGGCCATCGTGATCGCGGACTTCCTGGCCCAGAAGAAGCGGCGGCTTAACTGGAAGATCTTCGCCACCGATATCGACGACGAAAACCTCGCTCGCGCCAACGAAGGCGTGTATGCCCCCGAGGCCCTCTCCGCGGTCGAGGAACTTCATCTGCAGCGCTACTTCGCAAGGACCGGGAACCACTACCAGGTCAGCCCGGAGATCCGCAGCCACATCGTGTTCGCGCGCCACAATCTCCTGCGGGATCCGCCGTTCACCAAGCTCGATCTCGTGAGCTGTCGAAACCTTCTCATCTATTTCGGCGACGACGCTCAGCGTACGGTGCTGAGCCTGATCTATTTCGCGCTCAACCCCAACGGGTTCCTATTCCTCGGCCCCAGCGAGTCGCTCGGGCGATCCGAACCCGCGTACAACGTCGTGAACGCTCGGTGGAAGCTGTTCTCGAAGATTAAAGACGCATGGCGCCAGATCGACGAACAGCCTCTGCCGCTCGCCCCGCCCAAGCGAGGTGAGAATCGGGTGGTGACCAGCCGGCTGCTGACCGAGCGAAAGCAGCGGCTCGATATCAACGTCGGGCTCGAGCAGCTGCTGCAAGCCTACGTCCCCCCGAGCTTCCTGGTGAGCAACGACCTCGACATCGTGCACAGCTTCGGCGACGCAGGGCGGTTCCTGCAGGTCCGGCCGGGGGCGGCGGAGCTCAATTTGCGTCGCTTCGTCGATAAGCGGTTGGCCGACGTGTTGTCCGTCTCCGTGAAGCGCGCCGACAGCTCCCAGGAGCCGGTCGCGGTGCACGGGGCCACGACCGCCATTCAAGGTACCGACGTCAACGTTGACGTCACGGTTCGACCGTTGAAGCGCGAAGATAACGCGCGAACGGGGCTGCTGTTGGTCACGTTCACCGAGTCGACCCGAGAGCCCGTCGGTCTGCCCGAGGCCGCGTCGGCGGTGACCGTCTCCGATTCGTCGGAGAGCTTAGCCACGCTCGAGCAGGAGCTGCAGCTGACCCGAGAAAGCCTGCAAACGACGATCGAGGAGCTCGAAACGACCAACGAGGAGCTTCAGTCGACCAATGAGGAGCTGCTCGCTTCGAACGAAGAGCTCCAGTCGACGAACGAAGAGCTCCACTCGGTCAACGAGGAGCTGTACACCGTCAACACCGAGCACCAGCGCAAGATCGAGGAGCTGACCCAGATGACCCGCGACGAGGAGAACCTCCTGCGGGCCACGGAGATCGGGACGATCTTCCTCGACAGCGAGCTCCGCATCCGCAAGTACACCCCGGCCGCGGCGAAGGCCTTTCACTTGTTGCCCCCCGACGTCGGCCGGCCCATCGAGCACATCAACCACACGATCCACCACGACCACCTGGTGGGCTTGGCGCGGGACGTCTTGACGTCGGGCAAGCCGGTCGAAAAGGAGGTCGAGAGCGACGCCGGGATCCAGTACCTCATGCGCCTGCTGCCGTACTTCGCGGACAAGTCGGTGCAGGGGGTAGTGATCAGCTTCATCGACGTCACCGCGATGAGCGAAGCCGAACGTCGCCTGCGGGAGAAAAACGAAGAGCTCGAGAAGCAACGAAACTTCCTCTCCAGTCTTCAGGAGGCCATCAACGACGGATTCTGGGACTGGCACGTGCAAAACGACTATGAGTACATGTCGCCGACCTTCTGGCGAATGCTCGGGTACTCTCCGTCCGAAAAACGCCATCATCCCTCGGAGTGGCAGAAGCTGATCGACCCCGCAGATCTCGGGGCCGTCCTCGGGGTCGTCGAACGCCACGTCGAGACCAAAGGCGAGATGCCCTACGAGCTCGATGTCCGTTTTCGGCACAAAGACGGCTCGTGGGTGTACGTGCGGCGCCGCGGGCGAGTGGTCGAATGGGACGACGAAGGAAGTCCGATGCGAATGGTCGGGACCCATACGAACATCACGTCTTTGCGCAAGATGAACGAGCGACATCAGCTGGTGGCGGAGGGCGCGAGCGTCGGGATATGGGACTGGATGGACGTCGGCCGCGATGAGCAGGTCTGGACGCCCCGGCTTTTCGAGGTCATCGGTTATGAGGTCGGAGATCTCGAGCCGTCCTACTCGACGCTCACGGAGCTCATTCATCCCGACGATCGAGACCGGGTGACGGACGCGATCCGGGCCCACCTCGATCGAAACGAGCGATTGGATATCGAGTTTCGACTCAAGACCAAAGACCACGGCTACCGCTGGATGCGCGGGACGGGTCGGGCGTCCCGAGATTCGATGAGCAAGGCTCGCCGGATGGTGGGATCCATTCAGGACAATCACGCGATCCGGTTGGCCCAAGATGAGCTGAAGCGCTCGAACGAGGACCTTCGCCAGTTCGCGTACGCCGCCAGTCACGATCTGCAGGCCCCATTGCGTCACATCGGGGCCTACACGCAGCTGCTGGAGAAGAGCATCGGGGACCGTTTGGAGGGCGACGAGCGCCAGTTCATGGACTACGTTCAGCGGGGCGTCGACCACATGAAGGCCCTCATTCAAGGGCTGCTCAAGTTTTCTCGGCTCGAACGAGAGTCTCCGGTCCACGAGCCGGTGCCGCTCGACGATATTCTCCGTGACGTCGAACGGGCCGTCCGCGAAGGGGTGCCTGACGGTTCGGCCAAGGTCACGATCGGAAGCCTGCCTACGGTCATGGGGGACCGAACGCTGTTGACCCAGCTCTTCCAGAACCTGATCGACAACGCGGTGAAGTTCCGGGACCCGAGCCGTCCGTTGACCATCGAGGTCGTGGCCGTCGACCACGACGAAGGGATGGCGGTTCAGGTTCGCGACAACGGCATCGGCATCGACCCCGCGCACCACGCCCAAGTCTTCGAGATCTTTCGGCGGCTGAAGCGAATATCGGCGCCGGGGACCGGAATCGGTCTCGCGGTGGTCAAGAAGATCGTCGACCGTCTGGGAGCTCGTATCGCCGTCGAGTCCGCGGTCGGCGAAGGCGCGATGTTCTCGGTGATCTTTCCGATGGGCTCCGTGCCCGCGCGCCGGCCATCCGGGCAAGCACCCATGAACGGCGCGCATCCCCCCCCGCCCGGAGCCTAGTTCTTCCGGATCTCGACCGCATAGTCGAATGACTCATCCGTATTGAACAGCTCGGGAACAGACGCGACGACGAACGAGACTTCCTTTTCGGACTCCGTAACCATGATTGTCACGGTTCCGTTGAGTAGCCGTGCTTGACCAACCACTTGCCCACTTCTTCCTCCTCTCGCGTCAGACGCCGTTGCCGGTAGTGGACCATGGCCGAACGAGCGACCTCTTCCGCGCGCTTGCGGTTGTTCGCTTCGTGCAGGGCTCGGGCGAGCGCAAACTCGGCGCTCGCGTGATATCGAAGGTCACTCGCTTCGCTCTTGGAGATCTCCACTGCGCGTTCGAGGTGTTCTATTGCCGCCGTAACGTCACCCTGAGCGAGATCGACTTCGCCCAGGCCTCTCAGGGGAAAAGACAGATTGAAGTGATCGTCGCCCAGGCTTTCGCTCCAGACCGCGAGGCTGCGCAGATACCGCTCTTTGGCCAGCGAGAGATTACCGTATCGTCTCGCTAGGTCTCCCAGGTTGAAGAACAGCCCTCCCATCTGAAGGGTCTTTCCCCGCTTGGACTGAGCCAAGATGTCTTGCGCGATTTCGAAGCTGTGTTCCGCCTCCTTCCACGATTCGAGGTTGAGCAAGACGGCGCCGACGTTTTGGTGGGCGCCGACCATACGGAAGTGGCGCGGACCATATGTTGCGCTCCGAAGCTCCACTGCGCGTCGGTAGTACACCAGCGCTTCTTGGAACCGTGACTCGGCGACCAAGCTGGTCCCGAGATCCATCGTGACGTTGCCGAGCTCGGGGTGAGTCTCGTCGTAGTGGCGTCGAAAGATGGCTTCCGCCGCCCGCAGGTAGGTTTGCGCCTTCTTGGCATTGCCCATGAACGCTTCCAGCTTGCCGCGACGGGCCAGCCACCGGGCTTCGCGTGGACCATCCGCATCCCGAAGACGAGCCAAGCTTTGAGCGGTGACACTCCACTGAAGTGCCAGCTCGGGCTTTGCCAAGAAATGGCCGACGACCCACATGAGCTCGCAGCTCGCATCGGCGGCCGCATCTAGGTGATTGGCTTCCATCGCGATGGTGTACGCTCGCTGAAACGCTTCTGCGGACTCTGCGTACCTTTCTGCTTGAAGGAGATATCTGCCCCGCAGAAGCTGCGCTTCCGCTTTCACTGGAGGGTGTCCCGACGCGTCGGCGGCCTCCACGGCGCCTCTGCTTGCCGTCAACCCCTCATTCCAGGCCCCGAGGTCGAACTGGGCGCGGATTCGGCCCAAGGTCTGTCGGACGCTCGCGACGGTGTCGGCGGCGGTGGACGTCTCCAGGGGCGCGACCGCGCGTAGCGCGGCCCCATCTCGACAATGACGGAGGGAGAGTCCGGACACGAGGTCTGGTGCTCGCTCGACGACGTCTTGAGTCGCGGTTCGCAGCAGCTGCGTGGCCGCACGAAATCGTTCCTTCTTTTGCTGAAGACACGCCGTGCGCAGAGAATGAATGTGCTCGGGCTGCTCGTGGCGAACCCGAGTCGCCAGACACGACTCGACATGCATGTTCTGCCAGGACGAGACGAACGCATCGAGACGAGGCATGACGATCGACCACGTGTCCTCCGCGTACTCGAGACCTGTCGCTCGAAAAGCCTCTTGAATGCTGGTCTTCGTCGCCGCAGACCACACGCCGTCAAACGAATCGCTCGGGGCGGGGCATGGGGCTTCGAGGGAGACGAACAGCGCGCTCAAGATCACCACGCCCGCCGCGGCGGCCGAAAAGCCCACGGTCCGATACCACGGTCGCTCCGCGGTCGCATTTTCCAAAACGGTGATCAGATCCCGCATCGACGCAAATCTTTGGTCGGGATCGATCGACAGACCGCGTTTGAGCAGGGCCTTAACCGCGCGTGGGACGCCGCGCGGCAGTTCGGGCAGCTCGAGACGGCCTTCGGCCACATTCTTGCGGAGCTCCCGGTAGCTTTTGCCTGCGAAGGGACGCTGTCCGTATATGGCCTCGAACAGGGTCACGCAGAACGAGAATTGATCGGTCCGGCTATCCGTCGTCCCGTCCTTCAGCTGCTCGGGAGCCATGTAGGCGGGCGTTCCGACGCACGCACCATCTTCCGTATGGGTATCGAACGGTGAAGGAGATGAAGGCAGCTCGTTCGACGACGGAACGGCGCTGTCGCCGATCGATCTGACCAAACCGAAGTCGATAACCTTTGTTTGCCCGTCATCGCTGAGCATCAGGTTGTCGGGCTTGAAGTCGCGGTGCACCAGCCCGGCGTCGTGGGCAGCCGCCAGCCCTGCCGCCGCCTGCAGCAACACCTTTCGAATGCTGCTCCAGTCCATCCGAGGGCGCTCGGAAAGCCATTGCCTCAGGTTCTTACCCGGCATGTACTCCATCGCGATGGCGACTTCGACGCCAGGAAGGGTGTGGACACCGTAAATCGTGATGACGTTCGGGTGGTTCAGACGAGCCATGGCCTTCGCCTCGCGAAGGATACGGATCGATGAGGCCTCGTCGACGCGGCGGACGACCTTCAGTGCGACCCGACGTTCGAGCGAGAGGTCGTAGGCCGCGTAGATGACCCCCATTGCGCCCGACCCGACCTCCTCGAGAATCGTATAGTTGGCGATCTTCTCGGGGGCCGCTCGGCTGGCGCGAGCAGCCGTCGGCACTGCGCTTTCGCCGCGTCCCGAGGTGAGGGCGAGCAAAAACTCCATGCACGCGCTGCAAACGCCGACATGAGCCTCAAGTTCGCGCTTGGTTGCGGTTGAGAGAGTATCGGCATGGTAGGCGAGCGCTTCGCCTTCGTCGAGGCAACCCCGCATCTCGCCTCCGTCGGAACGGGCTTCCTACGCCCTTGCCCCCACAATCGCATCTGCGCTTACAAAACGCCACCCAATCGACGTAGGCCCGGGCGCTGTCGCGGATTTTTGGCTCGCTGGTCCAACAGGGGCATGACGCGCGCTTCGTGGCCACGTGACGCGTCGTCCGGCGGGATTGGGCGCTGGTCTCGGCGACCTGATTCGGCGCAGGGGACGTCGGCTCGGCGGAGGATCGACGTCCGGCCTCGCCTCGTCCTAAATGTCCAGCCGGTTGCTCCGAATGACCAAGATATGACCGACGCCGCCGTCGAGCGACAAGGCGCCTCCTCGCCGACTCCTCGCCAGTACCTGACCTTCGTTCTCGCCGACGAGGTCTTTGCGCTCGAGATCGAACGGGTGCGGGAAGTCCTCGAGGTCACGGCCATCACGCGAGTCCCCCGCTCGCCTGACTTTGTGCGAGGGGTCATCAATCTGCGAGGGGCGGTGGTCCCGATCATCGACCTCCGCCACAAACTGGAGCTCGGGGCCACCGACATGACCGTCGACACCTGCATCGTCATCGTGGAGGTCACGATCGATCGCCAGCGCCAGGTGGTTGGGGTCCTCGCGGACTCGGTCAAGGAAGTCGTCGACCTATCCAACGAGCAGATCGACTCGCCCCCGCAGATGGGCGCCAGCATCGATAGTACGTTTCTCGCCGGCATGTGCCGATCTGGCGATCGCTTCACGATGCTCCTGGACATCGACGCCGCCTTCTCGAAGGACGAGCTGCAAAAGCTCCAGGCTCACGATGAACCGTCGGACGCCCGCTCGGTCGCGGGCGCCGATGCCGCCGTTTCCGATGAGGCGACGGTGTCCTGCGCTTGATGTCCTGGCCGAAGTCCGGTCGCTCGGACGTGCTCGATCCTACCGAAGCGGAGCTCAGCCCGAAGAGCTTTGCCGTCATCGCCGGCTTCATGCGGCGCGTGTGTGGGGTGACCCTTCCCGAAAACAAGCGGTTCATGGTGCAGACGCGGCTGCACAAGCGTCTGGGCGCCGCTGCTTGCACCTCGTTCGAGGCGTACATCGAGCATGCGTTCGGCGGGAGCGGCAACGCGGAGGAACAGGCCGAGCTGATCCATGTCTTGACCACTCACAAGACCGACTTCTTTCGTGAGCCTTACCATTTCGAGCTGCTGAGGCGATGGGTGGTCGATACCTACGCCCCTGGGGCGCGCCGGCCGGTCAGGATTTGGAGCGCGGCGTGCTCGACGGGGGAGGAGCCCTATTCGATCGCGATGTCGCTCATGAACGTGCCGGGGGTCGACTTCAAAGTGCTCGCGACCGACGTGTCGGCCTCGGTTCTTCAGGCCGCGAAGGCAGGGGTCTACGACCAGCACCAGGTCGCGCCGATCCCCCCCGAGCTTCGTCAGCGATATCTTCGCCCCGTCGACGGCCGCCGCGACCAGGTGCAGATCGCCCGCGAGATCCAAGGCAAGGTGCGTTTCGCGTCCCTCAATCTCAATCTGTCGAGCTATCCTATTCGGCCTCAGGCCGACGTAGTGTTTTGTCGCAACGTCCTCATCTATTTCGATCGTTTCACGCAGATCAATGTGTTGCGCCGTATCTTGGCCGTGTTGGCTCCAGGAGGAATCCTGCTCCTCGGACACTCGGAGAGCATTCAAGGCATGGCGCTACCGCTGCGAGGCGTAGGGGTCACCGCCTACGAGCACTGTCCAACCCGGTGACCTCGAAGGTCATGTCGCCGACGGGCGGGGGTTGATGCTTCGCGCTTGTGCATTCGATCCGGGGCGCGCGTCCGCCGGCCAAGGCGTCATTTGTTTCTAGTGGCGGCCCGGTAACCGATAAGCAGGATCAGCAGCGGCGGAGATCGCAATGGCGAATACAATGTCACTACGAACGAAGCTCCTTTTCGGCTCTGGAACCATCCTCCTTCTCCTCGTGGTCATTGGCTGGGTGGCCTACGGTGCGCTGACCAACGCGTCGAAGGGCTTCACCGAGTACCGAAAATTCGCTCGCGACTCGAACCTGATGGGCAAGGCCCAAGCGAGCATGCTCCAGGCCGGGATGAGCGTGAAGAACTACGTGATCCTGAGGACCGAGGCCTCGCGACAGGGCTTTCGGAGTGAGAGCCGTGCCTTCGCTGAGCTCATGCAGCGAGCCCAACACGAGATTTCGGATCCCGAGCAGGCGAAGCTGATCGATGCGGCCGAAACGGCCAAGGCTCGGTACGACGCGGCCTTTCACGAGGTCGAGAAGCTCGCCGAAATGCGTGACGACCAGTATCGGACCATCTCCCAACTCGGTAAGTCCGCCGTGAAGAAACTGGCGGCCATCAGGCAGTCCGCGCAAAAAGACAACGACCTCGAAGCGGCTCTCGAAGCCAGCATCACCATGAGGATGCTACTTCTCGTCCGAATGTACGTGATGAAGTACCTGGAGGAAAACGCGCAACGCAACATCGACCACGTGCAAGAAGAGTTGTCGGCGCTCGACGGCGGTCTTCTGGCGCTCGATCGAAGCCTGCAAGATCCGGATCGACGAAAGCTCCTCGCCGAGGTCCGTGGCGTTGTTGATAAGTACCGGAAGGTGTTCACGGCGCTCACCGAAACGATCGCCGGTCGCAACCGAGTGGTCGCTGATGAGCTCGGTCGAATCGGACCCGAGGTGGCCAACTACCTGGAACAAGTCAAGCTGTCGGTCATCAAGCAACAGGAGGCTCTGGGACCACGACTTCAGCACGAGAACGCGAACGCGGTGCAGATGATCGTGGCGCTGGGCATCGTCGCCTGGGTCGCCGGCTTGGCGGTGGTGTTTCTCACCGTCCGGTCGATCATTCGGCAGCTGGGTGTGGACCCCCAGCGGATCGCGCAAGTCGCCCAGTCCATCGCCGAAGGCGACCTTCGGCAGGACCTCGATGATGCCCACGGCGGCGTTTACGGCGACATGAAAGCGATGAACGACCGATTGTCGGACGTCGTGGGCGCGGTTCGCGAGACCTCCGAGAGCGTCGCCAGCGGGAGCATGGAGATGTCGTCATCGGCCGATGCCCTCGCCCAAGGCGCCACCACCCAGGCGGCGTCGGTGGAACAGGTGTCCGCCAGCGTCGAAGAGATGACCGCGAGCATCAAGGCTAACGCCGACAACGCGGACAAGACCCAGCAGATCGCCGAGAAGTCGGCGGCGGCGGCGGCGATGGGGGGCGAAGCCGTCACGCGGACGGTTTCGGCGATGAACGACATCGCCGAGAAGATATCGGTGATCGAAGAGATCTCTCGGCAGACCAACCTTCTCGCGCTCAACGCGGCCATCGAAGCGGCTCGCGCCGGCGAATACGGCAAGGGGTTCGCGGTCGTTGCGGCCGAGGTTCGACGGCTCGCCGAACGGGCGCAACAGGCGGCGTCGGAGATCGGAGAGCTTTCGACGTCCAGCGTTGACGTGGCCGAGGAGGCCGGCGCCCGGCTGTCGGAGCTCGTCCCTCAGATCAAGCGGACCGCAGACCTCGTGGACGAGATCTCGTCGTCCAGCCGTGAACAACGGGTGGGCGCAGAACAGGTGCATCTCGCGATTCAGCAGCTGGACAGCGTCATTCAGAGCAACGCGTCGGCGGCCGAGGAGATGGCGGCGACCTCCAGCGCGTTGTCTCGCCAGGCCAGTACGCTGAAGGAGACGATCCGGTTCTTCCGTGTGGATATCTCATCTCGGAAGCAAACGCGGGCGAGTCGGGTCCGCCACTCGCCGATCGCGGTGGCCCCGAAGCCTCGCCCCCCGGCCTCGGTGTCGCCGGCGGGCCCGGTCCACGTCGACCCGCCCCGCCCCGACGTGGCCCACGCTCGACTGCAGGCTGACCTGACGGACGACCTGACGTTCTGAGGGGGAGGTTTGTACGATGCTTGAGGCCATTCGACGGTTCTCGGTTCGAAGTCGCTTCCTGCTGCTGGGCGTGCTGACGGTCGTGACGGCGGCCGTGACCGCCTTCGCGTACGTCGGTGCCCTTCGCGACCTCGGGGATCTCGGCGCTCACCGGTCGGCCGACGTATTGGAGCACGGCCATCGCACGTGGATGAAGAACGCGACCCACGCTACGGCGACCTTGCTGGGACAGATCATCGCCGACGAACCCGATGCTGCGGCTCAAGACCGCAAGGTTCGAGAGCTGTTGAGCCCGGTGCGCTACGGCGCCAACGGCAGCGGGTACTTTTTTGCCTACCGGGGCACCATCGCGGTGTCCATCGCCACGAAACCACAGTTGGAAGGTAAGAATCTCGAGGGGGCCAAAGACGTCAACGGGGTCGAATTCATTCGATTGCTTCGCCGCGCGGCCTCCGAGGGCGGCGGATACGTCGACTATGTGTTCAAGAAGCCCGGGGCCGGCGACACCCCCAAGCTCTCGTACGCGGAGCTGATCCCTGGAACCGACATCTGGGTGGGGACCGGGGTCTACGTCGACGACGTGGCCAGCGAGGCGGCGGCGACCCGAAAGGTCCTCGCCGCTCGGGCCTCCGGCGCCTCGTGGAGTGCGGGGCTATCCGTCTTGCTGCTGCTGCTGTTGGTGATCCTTCCCTTGCAGATCTTGATGGTCCGAAGCATCACCGTTCCCCTGGCCGTGGCGCGGGACGCCGCGGGCCGCATTGCGCAAGGCGACCTTCGCCGGCCGCTCAACGATCCGGCCGCCGACGAGCTGGCGGGGATGTGCAACTCGCTGGGCGACACAGTTCGCGATCTCGGTGCTCTGTGCGGCGAGATTCAGGCCGGCGCCGACCACACGAGCCAGGCGAGTACGGAGTTTGCGGCGACCGCGGGGTCACTGGCGGATAACGCGACGCGACAGGCGGCGACCCACGAGCAGGTCGTGGCTTCGCTGCGAGGAATCCGAAGCCAGGCGAAGGCCGCCGCCGAATCCGCGGCCGAGAGCGAGACGGCCATGAAGGCGATGTCCGAGACGGCCACCGACGCCGGTGCGCAGATGACGGACACGATGGAGTCGATCCGGACGATCAAAGCCGAGGTGGGCCGCGTCCAAGAGATCGCGCGCCAGACCAACATGCTCGCCCTCAATGCGGCCATCGAGGCCGCGCGGGCCGGGGAAGAGGGCCGAGGCTTTGCGGTGGTGGCCAACGACGTTCGGCGGCTGGCGGAGGCGAGTCACCGGACCGCGTCGCAGATCGGAGAGCTCGCCGCGCGCGGCAGCTCAAGAGTGGCCCGCTCGGGCGAGCTTGCCGCGCGACTGGTCGCCCAGGCGGCCGATGTCCGGTCGAGGGTCGGGGGAATGGCTAGGGATAGCCGAGCCCAGCAGCACGCGATCGACGAAGCGGGCGTGGCCCTCGACAATCTCGACGAGGTGGCCCAGCTCAATGCGTCGGCGGCGAGCCAGCTCTCCGCGTCAGCGGGGCATCTCGCGGATCGGGCGTCGGGTCTCGCGAGCGCGGCGGATCGTTTTCAGCTCGCGGACTGACCATCGCACCCAGACCCGGGCAGGTTGACTTGCTCGGGACGGAAGTCGGTTCGTCGGTGCCTATGAGCCCGACACCTTGACTCGCTGCCCCGTCTTCCCAAGGTAGTCCGTATGACTGATGCCGTTCATGACGAGCCCGTCGTCAAGGCGACCCACAAAGAAGGCATCGCGGTCCTGACCCTCAACCGACCTCGGGCTCGCAATGCCCTGTCGGTCGAGCTGATGACCGCGCTGGAGAGGGAGCTCGCTCAGCTCCGGGCGCTGCGGGGGACCGTGTTCGTGGTTATCCTGCGGGCCGAAGGCCCGGCTTTTTGCGCCGGGCATGACCTCAAAGAGATGAGGAAGGAGCCTCGAGAAGAGGTCTACGCGGCGCTCTTCGAGCAGTGCTCTCGGCTCATGAAAGCGATCGTGCGGCTTCCTCAACCGGTGATCGCACAGGTGCACGGGATCGCGACGGCGGCGGGATGCCAGCTGGTTGCCAGCTGCGATCTCGCCGTGGCCGCGGACGACGCACGATTCGCGACGCCCGGCGTCAACATCGGCTTGTTCTGCTCGACGCCGATGGTCGCATTGAGCCGAAACGTACCGACGAAGGCGGCGATGGAAATGCTCTTGACCGGGGATATGGCCAGCGCCGAGCACGCGCTGCGGATCGGCCTCGTCAACCGGGTGGTCCCCGCCGCGAGCCTGCGGTCGGAGACGGAAGCGCTGGCCCGGCAGATCGCATCCAAGTCGCCGCTCACCGTCGCCATCGGCAAAGAAGCCTTCTACCGACAGCGGGAGATGAGCCTCGACGACGCGTACACCTTTACGAGTGAAGTCATGGCCCGAAACATGATGGCCGCCGACGCGGCGGAAGGTATCGATGCGTTCCTAGCGAAGCGGGCGCCGGTTTGGCGGGGGGAGTAGCCCCCCATCGGCAGGAGCAGGCGCGGGTCAGCACCGGCTCGGATCGGTCGCCTTCCCGCAATCGTCGGCGACGATTCGAACGAAACATTCCTCAATTCAGGATGAGTACGATTGAGGGACCAAAGTGGCGGCGGGGGCCATATCATCATCGGGATGGAGCCCCGCGGAGTCTCCAGTGCGCCTCGCGACCTTCCGCTGCACCGCCGGCTCGTCGGTGGTCGGTATCGTCTCGAGTCTGTCGTCGGCCGGGGCTCGATGGGCATCGTGTATCGCGCGCGCCATGTCCTCACCGCCAACCTCGTTGCCCTGAAGTGCATCTCCCCTGAAAGCCGGCAACGGGAGCTGGTGCTGGCTCGGTTTCGGCGTGAGGTGAGCATCAGTGCCCATGTCGTTCACGACGGCATCGTCAAGGTCTACGATGGCGGCGAAGAAGAAGACGGAACCCTCTATCTAGCCATGGAGCTGCTCGACGGTGAGACCCTTCATCAGCGCGCCCTGCAACCAGGCTTCGTCGCCAGCTATGGGCTGAACATCGTCCGAGCGTTACTGGAGCCTCTGTCGGCGGCGCACGCGCAAGGGATCGTCCACCGAGACATCAAGCCGGAGAACATCTTCCTTCACCGGCGGCCGGACGGCCGAGACCAGGTCAAGCTGCTCGACTTCGGCATCGCGCAAGATCCTCGGCATCCGACGACCACCCGGACCGACGTCGGTATCGGCACCCCCTTCTACATGAGCCCCGAGCAGGCGACCAACGCGCGGGCCGTCTCGCCGGCCTCCGATGTCTGGTCGGTCGGCGTCCTGCTGTATTGGCTGCTGGCCGGCGAGCTTCCCTTCCGGTCCGATACGCCGTTCAACACCTTGTCGTTGGTCTGCGGAGCGCCGCACCGACCCATTCGGGTCGAGGGTGGTCCGACGACCGAACGTCTGGTGGCCTTGGTCGACCGGACCCTGAGCAAGGAGCCGGCGGATCGGCCTCGAGACGCGGCGGCGTTGCTCGGCGCGCTCAACGAGATCCTCGAGCCTCTCGCCCCCGATGAGAGTCTCTCCGCCGTTACGTACGGCTCCAATCCTCAGTTATCCGCGCCCTGGTCGCCGCCGCTGCCGGCCGCGCAGTCCAGCTCTGGCGTCGTCGCGGCGCCGGCGACGTACGCCGGGGCACCGCTGCCATCTTTGCTGGGCGTGGCCGGCCGTGGTTCGTGGCGTCGAATCCTGGGCGTCGTCGTATCGTTCGCCGTCGTCACCGGTCTGGGGATAGGCGCAGGGCTCTATTTGACCCGAGCCCCCGTTCCGGTGCGCGCTGAGGTCGCCCCGCTTCCGAAGCGCGATGGACCCGTGGCATCGCCCACCGCGCCCGCCGCCCCGGTGCGGGTCCGAGCCGAGATGCCGGCGCCGGCGGAACAAGCGAGGCGCCGGCCGAAACGGGCGGCGACCGGTTCTGGCCGGCAAGCCGCCGCGTCGCCTTCAACCCCGCGTGCGAGGTCCTCGGATCGCCGTCGCCGCCGGTCCGCGCGAAGCCGTACTGCCGCCGGCTCATCTCCGCCGCGAGCTTCGAAGCGCTCGAGGTTATCGTCGGGGTCGACCCGAACTCGGGTCGCGGCCCCGTCCGTGCGGACCCGGATCATAGCCCCGTCCGCGCGGACCCGGGTCGTTCGAGGTCCGACCGATGGCAGGTCCGACCCTCGGCCTTCGGCGCCTCCGCCCGTGGCCGCGGGTCGTGGCGTCGCAGCCTCGAATCCGTCGCCTTCATCTCCGCCCGCTGAACCGCGTGACCTCGCTGTTGCCCCGTCCGTGGCCTCGTCGTCGGTGGCCCCCCAGGGGCCCTTGGCCCCCCCGTCCGTCGCCGCCTCGGCTTCCCCGGATCGACAGCGACGGCCCATCCCCGGCGCAACGGGCAAAGGCCGCTCCTCCGACCGGCGCCAGCGGGCCGCCGACAGGCCAAAGAAGAAGAAAGCGAACAAGAAACCCGTCTTTCTGACGTTCTGACGAGATCCCGATGAATCGATGTCTAGCTTGCCCGCTTTTCGCCGTTGCGGCGGCGGTCGCCGTTTGGCCGCAGCCCGCCTTCTGCTCCCCGTGGACCTTGGCCCGGGGGGTCGCGTTGATGCGGGCGGGTTTTGACTTCCAGCTCGCGACATCCGAGTTCCTCGACCGCGACGGTGAGCGACCCTTCTCCCTCGACGGACGCTTCGCGGGCACGACGCTGGATCTCGGGATCCGAATCGGGCTCACGGATCGACTCGAGCTCGAGTTCGGGCTCCCCATTCGCGTGGTCAACTTCAACGCGGACCCCGTTATCCTCAGGACTTTCGAGGGTGACGATGTCGACGAAGCGCTCGCCTTCTACCAGGCCAACATCGTCGACTTCTCCCAAACATCGGCCGGGGTCGGCGACCTTCGCCTCGCGGCCCGGTACCAGGTGGCTCTTCAGCCGTTGGCGGTTGCCGTCGAGTTGGCGGTGAAGGCCCCGACGGGATATCGAGGCCCCGAAGGGACCTTCGGTCGTGAGCCGACCACGGTCGAGGCGCTGGAAGCGAACCAGGACGAGATCGCGCGCCCGGAGCGGGTACGCGATGACGTAACGTTGGGCGATGCCCAGCTCGACCTGGCGGGGCGCGTTCTCGTGGGACGAGCGTTTACGACCGGGACCTTCGTGAGGGCGAGCGCGGGCTACAACCTCCGGATGGGTGGGGCCGGGGACCAAGTGTTGGGCGATCTCCGCATCGGCCAGGCGATCTCGGACCGCTTCTTGATCTTCGGGTTCGGGCGGATCGCGTATTCGATCCAGGACGGCGACAACATTGGGATCACCGTGGTCGCTGAGGACCCGGAGGCGCCCGCGTCGAGCTTTACGGACTTTCAGAACATCCGCGCGTTCGTGCGCCGGCTCGAAAGCGACACGTTGGACGTCGGGGGCGGCTTCATCTGGCGGGTGGGAGGACCGGTCGAGGTCAACGTGACGTACGGTCGCACCGTTTGGGGGCGATTTACGTCCGCCACGAACACGGTGTCGACGGGGGTCGGCCTGCGGCTCGACGTCTTCGAAAGCGCCGGTACCTAGATGCGTACACCGGAGGCGATCCGGGTGACCGATCCGTCACACCGACCCCGCCGGATCGGTGACCACCCGAACCCTTCTCCTCTTGCCACCGGTCCGGGTTGACACCGCGTACAAGCGAGCCGAGCGTTCGGCCGTGCGAGGCTCAAGAGGTCCTTACCGCTCGTTTGTTCTTGTTCTGCTCGGCGCCGGTCTGATCGGCTGTGCAGGCGGCGGTCGTCCGGAGAATAAGTCCACGCCTTCGTCCTCGGCGACGAGCGCGGGCCCGCATGCGAAGCGTCCGTTCACCGCCGAGCAGATCCGCGCCGCAACTACGGTCGGTGCGGCCCGGCGTTACCGCACCGAGAAGGAAGGTGAGCCGGCGATGTTTACGCGAACACGGGTGGCGGCGGCCAGCGGGACCCACGCGACCTTCGAGACCCACGTGCTGGGCAGCGACGGACAGCCGGTCGGAGAGCCGGAGCGTTCGACGTCGACATGGATCGAGCTCATGGAACACGCCACGTTCCCCGTGGATCGGACGACCATCGAAGATATCTCTCTTCGGACGCCGGCCGGTACGTTCGACGCGTGGCTGTACACCGTCGAGGGGCCGAAGCCGGGAATCGTCACCCGGTTCTACTTCGCCAAGGAACACCCCGGCGCCCCGGTGCAGTACGAGCAGATCGTCGACCGGAAGGTGGTGTTCAAGGTGGTCATGATCTCCGCGTCGTGAACGTACGATCCTCTGGATGATGCTGCGGGGGTCGCGGCCGCGGGAAGCGAACCATCGATCTGTTCAAGCGAACTCTTGCCTGATAGCGTTCCTATCATGCCCCGTTACGTGTTGCTCCTCCTGATGTGTTCCACGGCGTGCGGTGGATCGTCGGCCGCGCGCTATACCTATAACGCCTCGATGATCCGGCAGTCGAAGGCCGACAGCGAAGCTGCGGCGCGCGCGATGCTTCGCGAGAACGCGGACCTTCGGCCGTTCTCGCCCAAGGTCGAGGCGCTCGAGAGCGTCGAGTTCCTGGCGATGAAGCCGCCGCAGGTCAAAGAAGACGGCACCCGGATCGTGGTGGAGGTCCAGATCGGCCAAGACGCGACGGCGACCTGTATTCTCGAGACCCATGCCGAGCGAGCGATGGATGTGTTCAGCGGTCTTCGAACTCGCTACCGAGAAGACGCCGAGCGATATGAGCTCAAGTTCGACCGTACCATCAGCGAATCTGGGGAACGGTTTCGTGTCGTCCACGAGGCGTACTCCGGTGAGAACGGAAAAGTGACGTTCGTGAAGTTCGCGTCTTCGCGAACGGACGTTGCGGGGGCGGTCTGCTTGCACGAAGGCTACGGTTACCGCGAGACCCTCGACCGGGTCTTCGCCCACATGGTGGCCACCGCGACTCGGCCCTCGTCCTGAAGATTGCGTTTGCACCCGAAACGGATGACGCTACCGGTCAACGTGTCTCTGTTCATTCGTACGCCAGCCTCGCCGGTCTCCTCCTCGCCGGTTGCCTCGGTCGGGGCGGCGCTGCTCGTGGCGGCGACCGCGTGTGCCGTTTCTGCGCCGGAGTCGGTGCCGGTCGCTGATTCGTCGTCCAAGGTCGCCCAGCCATCGCCCCTCGATGGATGTGGGCTCGCCGATGGCCCCCACTCGATCGAGGTCGCCGGCCAGACGCGAACGTTCATCTTGGCCCGAGGAGCGGCGAAGGTTCGTGGGCCCCGTCCCGTCGTCTTCATCTGGCACGGCTTCGGAGGTTACAGCCCACGCATCGTGTCTCTGATCGACGGTCAGCTGTGGCCCGAGGCGATCCGAGTGGCGCCCAAAGGGCTCCCTCGGACCTTCGACAATTTTGGCGATGTGGCTCAGCTCGGTTGGCAGATTCGGCGGGGCGAATATGACGACCGCGACCTCGTGTTCTTCGATGCCATCTTCCGTCGTCTGGTAGACGAAGGTTGCCTGGACACGCGTCGGGTCTACACTACGGGCTTTTCCAACGGTGGCTTCTTTTCCAACGTGCTCGCCTGTCACCGCGCGGACCGGCTGGCGGCCGCGGCGCCGGCCGGCGGCGGTGGTCCATTCGAGCCTTGCACGGGGCGGATACCGATCCTCCTTCACCACGGTATTCAAGATACCGTTGTCCCGTTCAGTATGGCCGATCAGAGTTTTCGCGCTTGGTGTGCGCACCACGGCTGCGACTATGCAACGCCCACCGGTGGGTGCATCTCAGCCGACGAGTGTCCGGTGACGCTATGCGCGTCCGAGATCGGCCACCGCTGGCCCTCCGGAGCCTCCGAGCGGATCGTCCGGTTCTTCAAAGCCCACGCTCGAAGCGACCAGCGGCCCCCTCGATGAGCCGCGGAGGTGATCGCGTCCAGACGTCATGAGATTTATCGAGCAGCCGGCCCCCGGCGCCCTCGCGGCTTGGGTCGAGTGTTTTTGGCGATTCGATGTCGAGCGATCGGGAAACGTTGACCACATCATCGTCCCCGATGGCGCCGTGTCTTTGGCGGTGATCGCCCTCCCATCGGGAGAGCGACGGACCGGGATAACCGGGCCGTCAACGACGGCTCATCGAACGACGTTGGTGCCTGGCGCGACCTATACGGGGATTCGTTGGCGGCCCGGGGTTGCCGGAAGCGTGCTGCGAGGCGATGTCAGTGCATACCGCGGCGTGATGGGACCGATCGCCCAGCCGCCGCTGGCGCTCGAGCTGCTGACGAAGACGGTGCAACAGGCCGACGGCCCGTTGGCGGACGTCCTGGCCGTCGCCGCGCGCGCGATCGTGGCCGTGAGCGCGCCGCTCGACGAGGTCGTGTATCGACTCGCGGTGCAGATCACCGAGGCGGAGGGGCGAGTTGCTATCGACTCGCTGTTTGCAGCGTCCGCGGTGAGCAACCGGCAACTGCGCCGACGATTCAAGAGTCAGTGCGGCGTGACCGCCAAGGAGCTTGCTCGCCTGCGACGAGTGCGGGCGGCCTGCATCGAGCTGGTCATCCACCGTCGACCGCTCATCGACACCGCTGCGCACGCCGGTTTTGCGGACCAGGCGCATATGAGCCGGGAGTTCAGCAGTGTCTTCGGCCGTTCAGCGGGCGCCGTCGACCGCTACCTGGCGCAGATCCGACACGACGCGCTGGTGGTCTAATGTCCGATTCTTTCAAGAGCCGGTCCGGTAGTCGGCGTACCGTCACTGCGATGCGAAACGTCGTACGAGCACTACTTCTTCTTGCGGTTCCGGTCCTTCTGAGTGCGGCAAGGCCCGGATCGAAAGCCCATCCCCTTGACTTCATGTTTGGCGAATGGGTTGGCACGGCGAAGATCACGAACCGAGATGGCTCCGTGAAAACATTGATTCAGACCGAACGAGTCGGTCCTATGCTCGGTGGCGAGGTGGTGGTCATCGAAGGCCGCGGGTATGACGGGAACAGACTGGTCTTCAACGCCTTCGCCGTCGTCTCTCCGACGGGCAAAGATGGAAAGTGGGAGATGCGCAGCTACACCCAAGGGAAGGCCGGCACGTTTCCTTTCTCGCGGCGGAGGTCGGGCTTCGAGTGGAGTATACCCGCGGGGCCGAAGGCCCGGGTGCGGTACTCCGCGACGATCAGCGGCGACACGTGGGAGGAGATCGGGGAGTACGTAGAAGACGGCCAGCTGGCTCGTAGGGTGTTCCAGATGAACCTTCGGCGGACCGCCGACACCAACTGGCCAGCCGCCGAACCTGTAGAGCCGAACGCGAGTGTGACAGGGCGATAGCCGCGGGCCGTTCGGCGAGCCTCACGGACAGTCGACCTGCACCGCCCCGCGCCCGCCGCCGCTGGCTCGGTGTAGATCGCCTTCACCCCAAAGCTCGTACGCAACCCATTCTTTGCTCCGGCGACAGATGGTCGACCAGTCCAGCGGTATCCTCGCCGCTCGGTCGCGGCCGGTGGCTTCGATACGTCGTTCGAGCCCTTCGATGACCGCATACGGTCGAAGCGCGTTCAGGGCGTCTTTCCTGGTCTCGCCGTCGAAGAGGCGAAGCGCCAACGTCGAAGACGGTTTCGCGCACGCGAGCCATTCGGCGGTCAGTCGAACTTCGAGGTGGGGCTCCGGTCGCGTGCCGCGCCGGCGGGCGCGAGGCAAGCGGACGTAGATTCGTCCTCCTCGGCTGTGATGACCGCACGCGGGACAATAGACGGTCGCCGAGCGGCGCATCGACAGACCGGCGAGGGCGCCGGTGCCCACGAGCCGGGCGGTGACCGTCGCTTCGAACGCGGTATACCGTCGGCCGGGCGGACCTCGGACCACGGTTTTGGTGCCCGGCGGAGGGTCGAGATCTCGGCAGACCGACGTCTTGTCGTACAGATCGATCCGGTAGTTACGGCGGCTGGGCTTGAGGGTCCGCGGTCGCCCACGAGTGTTGATCGGCCGCAGGGCGTGGGTGGTGCCGCGGACGGCGTTGTCGAACTGAATGGTCCAGGTCCCCTCGGCGCCTGCTTCGCACTCCGCGTGAACACGAAACTTGGCGATGCCGCTCGATCGCCCGGCCTGTAGCGCCTGGACCCGAAGCGGATCCCCAAAGCCTTCCCTCGCCCGACAGACGGGCGCAGCGCTGACGGTGACCGCGGCCCCGGAGATCGCGATGATGATGGTGAAGGCAGTGACGGCGGGGGTCGTCATGACCGCCCTCCCTTCTTGTCCTTGGAACGAATGCAGATCAGATCACGATCGAGTGCACGGCGATAAAGGTCTGACTTGTTGACGAGACTCAACCCTTTGTCCGCGAGGTGGTGAGTCAGGCATCTACAGACGATCCGGTCCGCGGCCCGGACGTCTGCGCCCGCCTGTTCGAGGAACTGCAGATGGTCGTCGAGTGCGGTGCACTGCTGGCGGGCTCGTTTCGGCACCTCGGCCAGCATGGACGCCGCTTGCGCCATTCGGGCGAGGAGCCGAGCGCGATCGGAAGGTCGCAGGCGGTCGTCGAGCCGTCGATAGAGTTTCTGAAGGTCCTCGAACGAGAAGACCTTATCTCGGACGGCGGGGGGCAACAGCGACTCGATGTCGAGCAGCAACGGGGAGACAGGGAGGATTCGCCGCGCCCGCGCGACCTCGCTTTTGGCCCGGCCTTCGCGCAGGGCCCGAGCGAGCACCGACTCGAATCGCTGCCGACGGA
The DNA here is from genome assembly GCA_028289325.1 of Myxococcota bacterium. Classification (GTDB taxonomy): domain Bacteria; phylum Myxococcota; class Kuafuiibacteriia; order Kuafuiibacteriales; family Kuafuiibacteriaceae; genus JANQQN01. The sequence goes on from JANQQN010000190.1 coordinate 31,982, forward strand.
TTTCGGGCGATCCGTGGTCTTGCACCGCGAGTAACATCTGCGCCGTTCGTGGCCACCACTTGGGCGTGCCGCTGAAGTACGTCCACTCCGCGTCCGTGATCGAGCGGTCGGCCTTGGCGAGCCACACCATATCCACGATCTCGTTCCAGCCCTCGAGGTCGTGAGGGGGATAGAGCCGGGCCAAGATGGTCCACAGCGGGGCCAGCGGCTGATGAAAGAGGTGGGCGTCGTGTCGACGGCGAACTTGCTGCAGGGCGAAGAAGTGGACGCGCGCGCGATCGTAGCCGTGTTCGACCGAAGTCGAAGCGAGGAGGTTGAGCAGTCTCGCGAACTCGGCTTTCGTGTCCAGTCGTTCGGGGGGAAGCAGCGACGCTTCGATGATGTCGAGGATCGGCGGCTTCGACCCCAGATAACCCCGCAGCAGCTCGAGCTTGCCAACGAAGGTACCGGTCTTCTTGTACGCGTCCCAGGTTGGCGGATGGGAAGCAAGCCAATGCCGCGACAGGTAGCGAGGCGCTCGACCTTGCTCGTCGGTGAACCGGGCCATTCCCGACCTGAGCTTCTCGTCGAGGGCGGTCAACAGGGGCGTGGGCCGAACGTCGATATCCTTGCAGGCCGCGATCGCGCGGTCGAGAACGTCGATCCTGGCCCGCAAGGAGGCCGCGGTATAGCCGTACATCTGGCTGAAGGCATCGATCTGGGCCTCGCATTCGGCGGGATCCGCGAACCGCTCGTCGGCGTATCGTTTGCAGTCCTGATTCCGCTGCGCCTTGGTGTACTCGACCTCGATCCAGGCGACGCAGCGCCCCCCTTCCGGGCAGTCGACGCTTTGGCGCACGACCTTCACCGGTTCGCTCCGGACCCGGCGACATCGTTCGACCACCTCTCGGCTCAGCTCCACGCCGCTCAGCGTTTCGCGAGACTGCACGATAGATTCGACTTCGACCCCACACAGCTTGCAGATCTTGTCTTCGCAAAACGCGCGGGCGGTTGTCGTCGCCTCGCCGGGGTCTCGACCCTCACCGTGGCACACGAAGCGAAAGCTCTTGTCCGTCTCGCGGTCCCCGGTGCGAGCCCACGCCGCGACTGTCGTGGCCTGGGGTACAAGGGGTGCGGTCGCCGGGAACAGGCGGTGGGCCAGCGTAGGGTCACCGTGGTCGCGAAGCGCTTGCCGCAGCGCGGCCACCGGCACTCGGATGCGCGCGACCATGGTGATGGTCTCGGTCGTGGACCGCCAACCGAAGGAGGGCGGACCGCCCGCCGGCAAGGCACGTTGCGTGATCTCCCGGGTGAGGTCGGCGATCCGAGCGTCGTTGGCGTCGGTCGCCCGGTCTTCCATCTCGCTCGTTACGCGAACCTGGAGGAACTTGCTGAGCTCGGCCCGGGCAACGGCGAGCGCCATGGTGCGGACCGCCTGCAGACGCGAGCCGGCCGGAGTCTCCACGAGCCCCCACGCGTGGACCTCGTCGTCGACGATCCGGACTGTCGGGGTCGGGAGGGCCACCGGTAGATCCCCGCTATCGTTCGCAGGGGGCGGACGGGCTTCGTTGTCCGCACTCGCGGGACGGTCGGGCCCCGTGGTCGTTGCGCACCCGGCGCCCCCTCCGGCCGCGCCGAGCGCGATCGCCCCGACGGTCAAGGCCCTTAAGACTTGCGATGGTCTCGACACGGCCGGACTGTGACACAAGTGCCGCCCTTTTGCCGGGTTCGACGAGAGGTGTCGGCGGCGAGTCGCGCGGTCTGGATCCTGCTGCCTCGTCGCTAGACGGTGGCTCCTGAGCCGCGCAATTAGCTGCGACGACGCGCCACTACAGTATACGCCTGACGCGGGTCAGGGGCCGATCCCGTGACCAACGCGGGCGATCGCCGGTGGCACGTGAGCCGAGGGGCGAGACGTTATAAGCTCGGACGGATGTCCTCAGTTCAAGTCTCGACCGTCGACGGCGTGGGCCACGTCGTGCTCGACCATCCTGGCGCTCTGAATGCCCTGACGCCGACGATCCTGCGCGCACTGATCGCCGAGTGCGACAAGATCGCCGCCGACCCGTCCATTCGCATCGTGCGTTTGACGGGCGCCGATGGCAACTTCTCGGCCGGCGCGGATCTGCCCGCGTTCTCCGAGGCCCTGCAGCGGGAAGCCCCCTCGGTCATCGCCGACCTTGGGCGTCGTGCCGCGGTAGCGGTGGCTGATCTCCCACAGATCACCGTGGCCACGGTCCAAGGCCACTGCGTGGGTGGGGGGCTGGTGTTGGCGAGTGCGTGTGACGTTCGGCTGGCGGCCGACGACGCCCGGTTCATCATTCCGGAGCTCGAGGCCGGCATCCCCCTCGCGTGGGGGGCGATGGAGCGGCTGGTGTATCTCGTTGGCGAGACGGTGGCGACGGATTGGGTTCTGACGTGTCGAGGGTTCGATGCGGAAGAGGCGCATCGTGCCGGCTTGGTCACCCGCATCTTATCGTCGGACGGGTTCGGCCCTGAGGCGTCGGGCTTCGTGGGGCAGCTGGCCCGTCGACCGAGCGTCGCTCTGCGGTCGACGAAACGCCAACTTCAGCAGCTTAGAAGCGGGCGCTTCGATCCACGCACCGACGCCGATGCGCTTCTGTCGGCGATGGCAGATCCCGAAGCGGCGGCGATCGGCCAGCGGTACGTCCAGACCAAGATTCGCAAGAAGAGCTGACGGCGGACCGGCCGCTGGTCACGGGCTGCAGTACTCGTCGCCGATCGTGATGCTGCCAACCTCGAACTCGACCGTCTGCGCGCCGTCGAGCTCGACGCTATACTGCCCGGCCGCCAGCGTCGACGTGGTGCACCGGGCTTCGAGGAAACCGCAGTCGTCCGTACAGTCGAGACCGTCGCCGCGAAAGTCTGTCCATTGAAGGAGGCTCGTCATTCGAAACGACCGGCTGGACGTCTCGGTCAAGGTGCACGACGCTTCGCGCCGACCGTCGCACGAGGAACTCAGACAACCGTCGAAGACGACGACGATATCCAACGGAGAGCCCGCGGCATAGTTGAAGGTCGACGTCGTGTCCGCGAATCGGGTGGGTCTTACGGGCGCGCTCCGGGGCACGACGCAAAGGCGACCTTCGTTCTCGACGACGACGGGCGTGCCTTCGTTGGTCGAACCGCACGAGGCGGCGAGACCGAAGAGCAGCAGGGCCAAGGCAGATCGATAGGTGTGACGCATTGCTGTAAGAAATAGCAACAGATGTGCCACCAAGACCACATTGAACCGGGCCCACAAGAAGGATGCAAAGCGCGACAAGATCGGCATGGGGCGGAGGATGCCGTCCAAACGTTGACGACGATGTTTGAATGATAGGGTCGAAGCTGCGCTCTCGGCGACGCAGCCATCTGGGGCCGCCCCGTCGCCGAGAGACAGCGCTACGTTCCCGCTCAGTTGGTCGAGCAGACGAGCTTGCCGTTCCTGTTCGCGACCGTGCCCTGATAGCCGCTATCGCGGCTCGCCATCATGCCGTGCCCCGACTTCGCCGTTCTGCCGGCTGGATTTGGCGCTCAACAATTGGTCAATATTTGCGGTGCAAAGGCGATGGTAAGCCGTAACCTCTGCTTGCGGTCAATGCCCGTCTCGACCTTGAGGAGATGAGCCGGGCGGCTGGAGATGGATACGCCATGTCTAATCCTTCGCGAATCCTGGTCATCGAGGACGACCTGAATGTAGTTCAACAGCTGGTCAGCGGCCTGCGACGGGCGGGCTTCGACACGAGTCTCGCCATGGCCGGCGACGAGGGGCTCGCCCAGATTCTCAACGGATCGTTCGACCTGGTCCTGCTCGACCTGATGTTGCCCAATCTCACCGGCTTCGAGGTGCTCGAGGCGGTACGCACGCGCGTATCGGTCCCGGTCGTGGTGCTCTCCGCGCGCACGGAGCTGCCCGCGCGGCTGCAGAGCTTCGAAAGGGGCGCGGTCGACTTCGTACCCAAGCCTTTCTTCATGGAGGAGCTCATCGCGCGCATCCGCGCCCGACTTGCATTGACGAGCCCGACGCCGCGACGAGCGCTCGCCCTCGCCGACGTCACGCTCGATCTGGACGCTCGGACCGCCCGCCGCGGTGATGTCGCCTTGGACTTGACCGAGTACGAGTTCAACGTCGTCGCCTTTTTGCGCGAGCGAGCGGGACGCGCCCAAAGCCGGACCCAGATCGCCGACGGTGCGCTATCGGAGAGCGGTGAGTGTGGCGACCGGACCGTCGACAGCCACATTTCTCGCATTCGAAAGAAGTTAGGCCCACGGGCGGCCCGGCGAATCCAGACCGTCTGGGGCATTGGCTATCGATGTGACGAAGAGGATGAGGCGTGAAGCGAAGGCTGCTGCGCTTGGTCTTGTGGGGCCCGGTTCTCAGTGTGGCGGTGGCCGGTCTCCTCCTCCTGTTCAGCTTGCGTCTAGCCCGCGCGACGTTGCGAGAAACGATGCTGGCCACCCAGTTGAGCGCCGTCGATCCCGACGCCTGCCGAGCCGCCCCGACGACCTGGGGCTGGAGATCCGGGGACATCACGATGTTCGCGTATGATCGGGTCGGTCGGTCCGCCAACCCCGATGCGCCGGCCATCGAGCCCGATCTCCTCCGGCGGGCGACAACTTCCGGTCGGCTTATCCAGCTCACGACGCCGGATCGAATCATGTGGGTCGCGCCCAGTATCGGCGAGGGTCCCTGTGAAGTTCTCCGCGGTTCCTCGCGGAATCCCGAGGCCGAGGTGGCGACCCGATTTCTTACCGTGCTGGCCGCCGCGATCGTGGGCGGCATGCTGCTCGCCGCGGCGGGAACGTACTGGTTCGTGGTGCTGCCGCTGCGAACGCGTATCGATGGCCTGGCCGTTGCCGCCCGTGCGGTCGGCAGGCCCGCCTTCCCTCCGCCCCCCTCGAGCCCCGACGCGCTCGGCAACATTGCCGAAGTGCTCACTCAGAGCCACGTCCGCATCGTCGAGGCGCGCGAGGCGCTGGAGCGGCGCAACCGCGCGCTCGAAGAGCACCTGGCGGGTATCGCCCACGACCTGCGAACGCCGCTGCTGAGCATGCATCTGTCGCTGGAGACGGTCGCTGGAGCGGCGGAAGGTGAATTGCGCACGGCGTCTCGTCGTGCCCTCTCAGACGTCGTCTACCTCTCTTCGATGGTCGAAAACCTGCATCAGGCCACGCGACTGCGACATGACGTTGATGTCATGTCGGGCACCGTCGACCTCACGGATCTTGTTCGCCGCCTTGAGAAACGTTTTGCGCTGCTGGGTCGGCACGCGGGGGTGAAAGTGGCCGCGACTACGCCGGAGCGGGAAGTCTGGGTCCCGTGCACCCCTGCGCTGGCGGAGCGTGCGGTGGCCAACCTCGTGCAGAACGCGATCGAGCATAATACGAAACCCGGCCACGTCGCCATCAGCCTGGTGGTGACCAACTCGGGAGGGCGATTCGAGCTTTCGGTGGTCGATGATGGGCCTGGGCTCCCCGAGGCCACGCTGGCCAGCCTGCACCGGGAGACATTTCTGGCCGATGAGGCTCGTCCCCGAGGTCCAGCCCTGGGCCTGCTGATCACGAAAGAAGTCGCGCGCCGGGCCAAGTGGTCCGTGTCGTTTGAGGCGTTGGCGTCGACGGGGCTTCAGGTCCGGCTCGAAGGGGCGGTGAATCCGCCCATCGCTGCCAGCGTCAGACAAGATCGGCCGGATCAGAAAGAAGGGGGTCCTGAAACGAGTCCTGATTCTGGCCGCGGATGAGGGTCTAGCCCGGGTAGGCGTCAAAGCAGCTCGGCCTCCGCATCACAGGCGCGCACCTCGCTCTCGTCCTCGTCCGTTCCGCAGGAGAACAAGACACCGGCAAGCAGGGCGACACCGGCGAGCAGCGCCGGGCACCGGATGTCACGCTTCATGTTGATCCTCCGAAGAGGCGTGTCTTCTTGCATGACGCTCAGGGTGTCGTGGGGATGTTGAGCAACTGTTGAGTCACGACCCGCAGCTTCGACAGACGGGCCCGTGGTGCGCAGCTCGGGATCGGACCAAGGTCGGAGATCTCGGCCGGACTCGGCAGCTCAGGAAACAACGCGGCCGTCGGCCAGTTCGATGATCCGGTCGGACTGCGACGAAAACTCAGGGTCGTGGGTGACCGTGACGATCGTCTGGCCTCGACTCCGAGTGAGGTCCTTCAGGATGTCGAACACCATCCGTGTATTTTTGCTGTCGAGGTTGCCGGTGGGCTCGTCTCCCATGACGATCGCGGGGTCGTTGACCAGGGACCGTGCGAGCGCGACCCGCTGCTGTTGACCGCCCGAGAGCCGGGTGGCGCGCTTCTCGGCGTGGTCTTTGAGCTCCACAGCGTCGAGCAGCTCCATCGCGCGCGCTCGAATTTCCTCGTACGAACGCTTGCCGAGCTTCAAGGCGGGCAACATGACGTTGTCGAGCGCGGTGAACTCGGGCAGCAAGTAGTGGAACTGAAACACGAAACCGATATGTTCGTTGCGGAACGCCGCAAGCGCCCGTCGACTCAGTCCCCGCAGCTCAACGCCATTGATCACGACATCTCCCTCGAACGCCGTATCCATCGTCGAGAGCACGTAGAGCAGGGTGGTCTTCCCAGAACCGGACTTTCCCATGATCGAAAGAAACTCGCCACGGTAGATCTCCATCGAGATCTCGTCCAGGACGCGGAATGTCTGGGGGTCGTGAAAATACTTCACGATAGATCGGGCGGAGAGCACGACGTCTCGCATCACGTTCCTCTCAGTATCGCGACGGGGTCGATCCGTGACGCCTTGTACGCCGGCAGGAAACCCGCGATGAAAGTTGTACTGAGCCCAGCGACGGCCGCCATCACATAGTCCGCTGGATCATAGGCGATCGGATAGGTGCCGATGGACGCGACGGGAAAGGACAACCCGTCGACATACACGGAGATTCCGAATCCGACGGTGATGCCCGCGACTCCGCCGAGAATTCCGATGATGACCGATTGCAGCAGGAAGATGGTGACGATGTCATGGCTATTGAAGCCCATCGCGTTGAGGATCGCGATTTCGCGCAACCGCTCATTCACGGTCATATTCATGATGTTGTAGATGCCGAACCCGGCGACGATCAAAAGTGCGCCCGAAACGGCTAAGGCAATGATATCGCGGAGCTGGCTGCCCGCCTCGAGCTGCTCGCTGGCCGCCGGCCACGGCTCGACGGTATACGGCAGAGCCGGAGCGAGTCCGTTCGCGACTTGCCGTGCGTGGGAGCAGTCCTCAATTCGGATCTGAAGGTCGGTCGCAAAGTCGGAGTTCCTCGCCGTCATTTGTCGGGCGGTTGCGATGTTCACGAAGGCTTTACGCGCGTCAACAGATTCGATCGAGTACTTGCTGATCCCAACCACTCGCAACGCGCGCGTCACGCCTTCGGAGGTGACAACCTGTACGCCGTCGTTGATACGGACACCCAGGTTCTTTGCGAGGGTGACTCCAATGACGATCCCGTCGGGCCTATGCTTGAGCGCCCCCCAGCTGCCGTCAGCCATGTACGCAGTCGAGCTGAAGACCGAGTCCGCGCGCACCGCATCGACGCCGGATACCGACCCTTCAATCTTGATTGCTCCGCTTTGGAAATATCCGGCGAAGTTTACTTCGGGGGTCACCGCCATTACGGACGGATGGTGTTCGAGCACCGCCATGGTTTCCGTCGAATTGCGGATGCCGTCGCTGAGAAGTTGTTTCCTCTGGTTGCGAACATGAACGAGCCCTATGTCGGCGCGTTTCTCGAAGAGCAGCCGAGGCTCGGCCGGTTCGTCGTTGTAGACCCGGATGTGCGCCAGCGTGCTGAAGGCGAGGTCGTTCTGAAGACTGTTCACCCCGCTCATGAAGCTGTTCATGAACACATACATGCTGACGCCAAACACGACGCTGAGCGTGGCGACGGCAGTCTGCCGAGTTCGCGACGTTAGATGGACGAATGCGATTTTCTGGCTAGTGCTGGTCATTGCTTTCGTCTCACCGCCAAACGGTCGGACTCCGAGATCCCCCCCGTAACTTCGATCCACTCTCCAGACCGCACTCCGGTGGTCACGGCAACCACTTGGCCATTCTCGAGGCGCACGTGTCCGTTGTTGACGGAATCGACCGGGATCGTAAGCCCTTCTTCTCGGACATCGACGATCACGTTGGCTTGCAGCTGGGTCCCCACGAAGAGTCTCGTGTCGCCAGCGGCGATGGACGCCTCGAGTCGGAATGACTGGGCGGATGTGTCGAAGGCCGGAAAAATGGTCGTGATCCGGCCTTCCAACACCCTATCAATGTGGGTGTTGAGGCCAACCTTCACTCGCTGCCCGAGCTGCACGAGATGGATGTCTTCTTCGGCGACGTAGAGGCTGGCCTGGAACTGGCCGCCACCAATCCGACAGAGTGACTCGCCCTTACGCGCGAGCTCGCCCCGTTCTCGAAGCACCTCGAGCACGCGACCCGGGCGGACCGCCTTGATGAGGTGATCGTCTTGCTGTGACTCGACGATTTTGAGTTGATTCTTCTTCACCTGGACAGCGAGCGCGAGTTCATCCCGGAGGTCCTTGAGGTTCTGTTCGCGGACCCTGAGATCGCTCTTCGATGATTCGAAGCGCGCCTTGGCGTTGTCGTAGTCTAGCTGCGAAACGGCCTTGCTTTTAAGGAGCTCTGCGTAGCGTCCAAGATTCGTCTGGTCGAGCGCCAGCTGCCTTTCGGCTTCAACGATCTGTGCTTTCAGGGCCACCACAGACGGCGAAGTCGGCGCCGCCTTCCGCAGGGCCTCCCGATACTCGGCTCGAGCTGTCGCGAGTTCCGACGACTTGACGGGACTCGCGAGCCGGAAGAGCCGAGCACCGACCTCGACGTAGTCGCCGGCCTTTACATAAACGTCATCGATAAAACCCTCTTGGTTGGTCGCAGCGACATACTCCTCGGACATCTCGAGGTGCCCAGTCGCGAAGACCGCTTCGACGATGTCCTTCCGGACCGGTGAGACCAATTCTTCGTGGGCATCGCACCCAACTAGGATCAGTGATATGGCCAATAGTTCAGTTTTCCACTTCATCGAGGCTCTCCCGTGATAGATAGGTGGATACAATCTGGAAGTAGTTGAGCTGAGCGTTGAGGTAGGCTGCTTCTGCGACTCTTTGCTCTTCGCGGGCGTTCAGGTACTGCTCGAGCCCAATGATGCCTTGCTCATACTTCTGCAGGGCGAGTTTGGTGTTTGCCTGCGCGAGGTCATGGCTGTTTCGAGTCGTTTTTACTTGTTTTCGGTAGATTTCCCGACGCCTTACAAGGCTCTTGTCGACGGCGCGGGATTCGTCTTTGCGGCGCTGCCAGGCCAATTCGGCTTGCGCACGCGATGCCTCTGCTGCCTTGATTTCATTCCAGCGACCGAGGCCGGTAAAGAGTGGGAGATTTAGGTTCAGGGTGATGTACTGGATTCCCGACCAATCTCCATCGCCAAAAGATAGACCGAAATCGTCGCGCAGTTGCTGGCCGCCTAGATATGCATCGACGGTGAGCTTTGGCAGCCAGCGAGACCGCTGCTCCATGGCCTGAAAGCGAGTCTGAGCGGCGAACGTCTCATCCACCTTTATTGCCAGGTCGGGGCCGAGGGTGTCGCCGACGAGCATCGCGTCGCGGTGAAGTACTTTGTCGGTGAGGATGAGGGATGCTTCGGGAGGAAGCCCCAATAGAATCTTCAGATTGGTGAGGGTTTGATCCAGGATACCGAGGTAGTTTGCGACGTCTTGGTGTACGGCGTTCTTGTTGATTCGTGTCCGATTGACGGCGATTTGGTCGACAACGCCCTGGGTCATGCGCGATTCGACGATATGGATCAGTGTTTCTGCCTCTCGCTCGCTCGCCTGCTGACCGCGCAGCAGCTCCTTAGTAGCCAGTGCGGTGTAATAGTTGAGCGCTACTTCCTCTCGCAGTCGTTGAGCAAACGCACTGGCGCTAGCGGTGGCCCCCCGAGACACGTACTTGGCGGCTTTCGCCGCGAAGTGGGTCTGTACGTCTAGGAGAGTCGTCGACAGACTGAGACCTGCCTGGTAGTTGTAGGTCCGGCCGAACTGCGCATTGATGGTTTGGCCCGGTTGTCCGAACAGTTCGCCGGGCACCGGCGTCACCGGAAGCTCGTTATTCATCTTGAGAGACCCGGAGGCGTAGATGTCGGGTAGCCAGTGATATCGTATCGCTGCGTATTTTCGGCGCGCTTGCTCGTCTCGCAGGCTGTATTCGCGGAGCTCCGGATTGTGCTCCTGCGCGTAGTCGATCGCCTGTTCGACGGACGATAGCGTAAGGGGCTCGGCCTGCCCCCAGGCTGCCGGGGCAGGGAGTGAAGACACGGCGCCGGCAACCGAGAGTCGGATCGCGTAAATCGCGTATCTCATCGCTGCCCTGTTATGCGGGGGAAATGTTGCGGAGGTGTTGACCGTCCATTCGGCGAAGGAGGCGTCAGGATTAAGGGGGGCCAGGGAAGCGAATGCCGTGAGCTGTCGTCTGAAGCGGCCCCTATTTGGCCGCCGTGCGCGGCGGCGACCGACCACGGCTAGTCTGCGGCACGTTCCGGTCCTCAACATCTCGTCAATATCGCTAGGGGACATCGCAGTCTGGAAGGAACCAAGAAGAACTGTGATGACAGACGTTACTCGACTCTTCTGCGCGTCAGCGCATGCGCGACGGGCAACCGCACCCATTCTCGGCGCTCGAAACTCCTTGAATCCGGTGTCGCTCTGCATATTTTTAGTGGCGATCGGTCTACTCGCGTCGCATCGCTGCGCCCGAGCGCAGTCTCTCGCGACCGTGTCGGGGAGCTGGATCCCCACCTCGGACCTGAGAGTCTCGCCCGACATCCCCGAGTTGGAACCTCAGGACGACGTCGGCGTTCAGGTCTCGATCTTCCGGGCCGGCGTCAACGTCCCGCTTCGGATAACGCAACGAGTGCGGCTGATACCCGGTCTGAGCTACCAGCTGCTGTCCATCAACCAAGTCGGCGACTCGGAAGACCAGGCGCTTCACGACGTCTCCGCGTCAGTGCTGCTCTATTTTCAGGCCACCGAGACGTGGAGCTTTTCGCTGCAGGCCGCGTCCACCTTGGCCGGCGACTTTGCGGAGGTTGGTACTGATCATCTTCGCTTCGGTGGATCTGCGCTCGCTTCATACACCTTCTCCCCTCGCTTCGTTTTGGGCGCCGGAATCCTCGTAGGCTGGCAGTTTGGAAGACCGCTGCCGCTGCCTGCCGTTCGCCTGCAGTGGCAGATCTCGTACGATGTTCGTCTCCGAGCCCTCTTGCCCTCCGAAGCCGAGCTCATCTGGCGCCTCCACGATCGCGTTGAGCTCAGCTTATGGGCCGGCATCCGTGGTCAGACCTACGCCCTCACATCCGAGCGCACGCAGGGGCGGTGGCCGTGTGCGGCGCAGTCGGCTGACGACATCAATACCGAGGCCGTGGACGAACGCGAGGCACGGCCGCAAAGCTGTGTCACCAAGCTCTCGTACTCGCAAGGGGAAGTCGGCCCGAAAGTGAGTGTTCGGCTAACCTCCTCGTTGTGGTTGTCGGTGCAGGGTACCTTCGCGTTCTTCCGACGTTACGAGCCGCTGAACGACATGAACGAGGTCCCCGAAGTCGGGGTGTTGAACCTGGACCGCAACGTCGCTGTCCAGGCTGCACTCACGCTCCGCATCCCGAAGACCTGAGGGTGGACCGCCGTATCGACATGCCCAGCGTCAGCGGCCAAGGCTCCGATGCGGCCCGCGCGTGCGAAATCCGTGCTGCGAGACGATCGATGTACGCTAGACCTCGGACATTCGCTGGCCCGAGGGGCTCGGCCAGGCTGGCGCGTCAACACCTCCTCAACACGCCCCGCAGACCATCTCCGCAACTGAGGGATCCGTGGGGTCCCGCAATTGGAGGCATGTGATGACGAAACCCCTTCTACTCTCGAAGCTGACGTTCACCTACTCGCTCCTTTTGATCGCGGCGTTCTGGACCGCGTGCACCGATTCGAGCTCGGCCCCCTCGGATGATGTCGATGCGGGGGTCGACGTCTCCGCGGAGGACGCCATCGGAGGGGGCGATGCGCCGGCCCCTCCGGCGATCGAGCTGACACCCAAGCTGTGTGACGATCCAAGCAACCTGCAGGCGGTCCTCGGATCGCTCGGCGCCGACGGCTCGACCGACGACGGGGGCGGCCTGGGCTTTGACGAGGATGAGCTGCAGAAGCTCATCGCGAACCCCACCGAGCGCTTCTATATGGTCAACCTCATCAAGTACCGCGAGCGAGCCGAATACGCGGACGGGCGCGAGACGGACCTCACCGGCCGGGAAGCGAACGCCCTTTATGACCCGCTTCCCTTCATTCTGGCGATGGGCGGACGCATCGTCTACAACTCGGCCGTCGACCAACAGATCGATGGAGGCGACGACGTGGTCTGGGAAGACGTCGCCGTCGTGGAGTATCCCTGTCCGATCGGCTTCCTCGCCATGGTCACCAGCCCCGAGTTCGAGGAGACCCGGATCCACAAAGACGCGGGCGTCGAGACTACGCGCGTCATGTTCACGGCGCTGCAGCCGCTTCTGGCGCCCACGGATCCGGACCAGTCCGAGGCGGCATTCCCACCGACGGCCGAGGACCCGGCATTCGATCTCATCCACGTCATGGACTTCCACGACATCGCCCAGTACGAGCCGGACGCCAACGAGCCAGAGCGGACGGGTCAGGAAGCGTGGAACCTGTACCAATCCATCGGCAGCGGCGTGTCCACCGAGCTCGGGCACTACCCCACGGCCTCTTTTAAGGTGACCGGCACGTTGGTCGGTGAGAACAAAGGCTGGGACGAGATCCAGATTATCCACATGTCGAGCCAAGCCGGCTTCCAGGCGCTGCTCGACAACGAGACCCAGCAGGAGGGTCGCTACCATCGCTACGCTGCGTTGGCGGACAACGACTCAATGATCCTGTACCCGCAGATCTCGGCCATCCCGTACGTCGACGACGGCGGCGGGGGCCCGACGCTGCCCGAGGTGACTCCGAACGGGACCGGCACGGTCTGTCAGGAGGACGGCGACTGTCCGGATGCCAGCTTCATCTGCCTGTCGGACAGGGGCGCGGGGGGCTTCTGCACGCCCCAGGGCTGCGAGGCAGGGACCTGTGAGGGTTCGTACCTTTGCTGCCACGACTGCAACCCGGCGATGGTGAACCAGCTGCCGTTCGAGGGATCGGCGTGCTTCCCGGATGGGCTCACCCCCGCTCTGACCAACGCCCCGGCGTTTTGCACTTGCGACTGATGAGCTGAGCGTACTTCGAAGAGTGGAAGGTCTGCTTCGCAGCGAATCGCTGCTGATGGGCTGCGACCTCAAATTCGATCGGACGGCGTCGTCGAGGCATGGGCCTGTCGCACTTGTCGATGCATACGCGCCCATGCGCGATCGGTGGGTGGCGGACGCATGGGAATCACCCGCCGAGAATTCGTCGCGGAACCGATCGTCATCAAGCCGTCACGACGACCCTTGCCCCTGCTTTGCCGGTACGCTAATCCCACGGAACCTCAAAAGGAAGCGCGTTCGCGGCTGGTGCGCGGCCCGGTTTTCAAAACCGGTGGGGGCTGCTCGACGGTGGTCTCGGCGGGTTCGATTCCCGTGCGCTTCCGCCAGCCCACTTTGTGGGCTGGTCGGAATCGCACGGGATCGTCCACTCGACTTCGCTTCGCTTCGCCGCCGTTGTCGGCTTGGCTTTGCTTCGTCTTGTCCGTGGCTCCGAATGACCGTCGTGCGGTTGCCGAGAACCCCGGAAGGTAGATAATGGACTCGATGCACGAACACAGCTCGTCGCCGATTTTGCCCTAGCTCTTGCGGTCGCGGGCGTTACCGGAGTCGTTGCCCGGCGGTTTCGTCAGTCGACGATCCTGGCGTCCCCCGTTGCGGGTTTCGTCGTTGCTTTGATTGGCGACGCCCGAGGTCTCGAGCCAGTGCTTAGATCTGACGCAGAACGTATCGCGCGCGAGTTAGAGCGCGGCAGGGCGGTCCCGGGCTGTTCGCTAGACCCCCAAGCCGTGTCGGCGACAACACCGGCGTCGCCTTCCGTCACGCGCCGCTATGCACATTTCCGGGCTTCGAGGCGTACGCCGCGGCAGGTTCCCGCCGATCTCGCCGGTCCCGCCGCCTACGACGCCGCCCGAGCCTCTGGTCATCGAGCCCCCTGCTCAACCGACAACATCTCCCGATAAGCACGGAGAGACCCTTTCGTGTTCCCGACGCATCATGGCCCAATACGACCGATGATCGAAGCACCTGATCTCCAAGTCCGTTCGCTGGGCGAGTGTCGATACGAGTCTCCCTATCGGAGCGATACGGGGCAGCGCTTCATTTCGGATGCTCAGAGGGTTCGACTCGAAGACGAAGTCGGACCGGACGTAACGGGCTCGCAGGACGCATTGCTGGAGAAGGCCGGGCCGCGCGCCCGCATCTTCTTCGAGCCTGCTCGCACGACGGCGGCGATAGTCACCTGCGGGGGGCTTTCTCCCGGCCTCAACAACGTGATTCGCTCCATCGTGTTGGAGCTTAGAGAGAACTACGGCGTTGGCCGCGTTGTCGGCGTGCGCGATGGCTTTCGAGGGCTGAACCCCGACCAAGGCCGTCCTCTTCTGGAGCTGGACGACTCTGTGGTCAAGACCATCCATCACCTGGGGGGAACGATTCTCGGGAGCTCCCGCGGCAGTCAGGATGTCTCGGTCATGGCTGACTTCATCCAAGACGCCGATATCGACGTCCTGTTTTGTGTCGGTGGTGACGGTACGCAGCGCGGGGCCTGCGCGCTCAGTCAGGCGGTGCATGCCCGAGGTCGAGATACGGCCATCGTCGGCATACCCAAGACGATCGACAACGATATCCCCTACGTCTGGATGAGCTTCGGTTACGCAACGGCCGTAGAGATCGCGCGACAAGTAGTGAGTGCCGCGTTCGTTGAAGCGGCCGGTGCCCCGAACGGTGTTGGTCTCGTCAAGTTGATGGGTCGCGATGCAGGATTCATCGCCGCCGGCGCGGCCCTCGCGAGTCAGGATGCCGACTTTGTTTTGGTCCCCGAGACGCCGTTCCCTCTCGACGGAACCGACGGTCTGCTGGCGGAGGTCGAGCGTCGCGTTCAATCCCGTGGTCAAGCGGTGATCGTCGTTGCCGAAGGCGCCGGACAGCACCATTTCACTGAGGAGGCGACGACGACGGATGCGTCCGGCAACTTGCGGCACCGGGACATTGGCGTGTTCCTCCGCCAGCGAATAGAAGCTCACTTCGCCGCCCGGGGCATGGAGCTCAACCTCAAGTACATCGATCCGAGCTACCTGATTCGCGGCGCGGCGGCCAACTCTTGGGATCGCATTCTCAGCGATCGAATGGCTCGAATGGCCGTTCATGCGGCAATGGCGGGGAAGACCGAGGTCTTGATCGGCTACCACCACGAGACCTTCGTCCACGTTCCTATCTCCACTGCGGTCGCAAGCCGTCGTCGCATGAACCTTCAGAGCGACACGTGGTCCGCGGTGCTGGCCTGCACCCGGCAGCCGCGGTGGTGACGTTCTCCTCCGAACGATCTGCGTGCGATCCACAGACCGGAAGATGGCCGACGTTCGGCGTGAGCTCTCGCGATAGTTGCTTAGGCGTCTTCGCCGTCTTGAACCTCCGGCAGCCTTTGCGACGCACGTATAGTTGAACTGTGACCGAAGCGACCGGACCGCCTGCTTCGATGCACGCGGATACTTCAGCTTAGCCCGGATGTGGTGCACCCTATGCACGAGCCATGGCGACGCCGGCTTCTGCCGTCGGCGCGTAGCCATCCGCACCCAGCAGTTGCCCAAGCTCGGGCGCGAACTCGAAAGCTTGTCCACCAACTAGAATTCGGCATCGCGAGCCGTCGGGTTGCTGACGAATGCGCTCTAGCAGATCACGTGTTTGCAAGAGATTGAAGGGCATTGTTACGGAGATCACCAAGAGATCTGGCGACGTCTCGCGAAAGAAGCTGAGTAGGTCTTCCGTCGGTACATCACAGCCGAGTTGGCGGACTTGCCATCCGTCGGCCGCGAGCGCATCGGCGAGCATTGTTACCCCCAGTCCGTGATGTTCATTTGGCCCCGTGGTGGCGATCGCGAGGCCCCGCGTCTGCTTCTGTTCTAGTATCAAGCGATACCAGTATGTTAATGCGCGCTGTGCTACGCTCGTCGCAAGGTGCTCGCGAGCGACCGAGAGGGTACCATATTCCCAACGCCGTCCGACCTCGTGCAGGGCAGGCCCGAGGGCACGGAAGTAGAAATCGAGTAGCGCATACACCGAGCCGATCTGGCCGTCTGCCATTCGAAGGACAACTTCGACGTCGCCGTGCACCATGCGGTCTACCAGGTCATCGAATCGCGGCTTCCAATCCTCGGCGATGCGCATTGGCGGAGGCACCCAAGCGCGAGCTTGAGCGAGATGCGCTTCGTGCTGAGACTCGAACCAGTCGTAGGCTTCGGCCAGCTCGGTCGAGAGCTGGAGCGGAAGACACTGGGCAAGCGCGAGTTTCCACGCCGCAAACTCAGCGAGGAAGTATCGCTCGCTAAATCCACGGGCCAGGTAGGTGCGGTAGACCCAGGGCACTACGCCGTCCAGGATTGACCAGGCACCGAAGCGGAAGACAGTGGTCATCGTTCTGTGATGATGTAGATGATTCATCTCCATCGTCGTGATCGCATTCGGACCGATCAGCGCCCTTCGGTCGGGATGTGATTGTAGACGCAGATTGACCTCTGCGACGAGTCGGCCGCCGTTGACCGCGTAGGCGTCTACCGCGGCGCTCGAGACCTTGACCTTCATCATGAGGGGCGAAGATACAAGCCGCGACCTGATCTGGCTACTAAAGTGCAGGCGAATCGAACCCGTCGTATGCCCGGTATGCGCCGACTCTCAACGCAAGTATTCAGTGGATTGAGGGGACGAACCGTATCCGTTCGGCGTGTGGCGACGAAGCTCAATGAGTATTCAAGGCCAGTGCGGCGTCGAACACCTCATCATGGCTGCCACCGCGCTCACCGAGATGCGCACCCGGTCCGCCGTAGCCAGCGACCTCGCGGTGGTCATGGCCGGTAAAGATCCACAACTGGGTAGGTTGGATGCACGGCATCTTGGAGGAGGTCGACCGCGCGTTGAGCCTCGCATTGGGGTCGAACCGCAATGCTCCCCTGATTATCGGAGGCTTTGGCGGATGCGCCGGCATCATCGACCCCATCAGCCCAGACGTAGACGTAGTCGCGGTCAGCCAGTGAGCGGCGTCCGAAGGCCTCGTAACCGGTGCAACTTCTGGTCATATCTCCTGGTCGGACCATTACAGATACTCAATGGAGCGATATCGTCTTGGCCCTTCACGAGGACGGGTGCCGCTTCTTGATCGATGCGGGCTTCAGTCCCGATGAGGCGTGGCTGGCCATTCGGCTGGTCGCGGAGTTCGTCGAGGGTTTCGCGGCCAGAGCGCGTTACCGAGCTTCGGGGCCGGTCGGCGTGCAGGGGCTCGATGATGTAGCTTTTCCGGAGGATTACCCAAGTCTCATGCGTGCGCGGCGGACGCTCGGTACCTCAGACTCGGACCACTACTTCTCGTTTGGCCTGGACTGCATCTTGCGCGGCTTGCCCTGCGGCCGGTGAGTCGTCGCCCTCGCCGTCTGAGCCCACCTCCTCCAAGCTCCCTGGTACCCAGGTCTCAGATCGCCTGGCGGTGAATTACGCGAAGCGGCCCGGACACCCTCCAGAGTGACGTCGATGCGCGTCGCCTCGCGGGCGTGAAGACGGCGTCAGCGAAGTCGAGCAGGAAGGTCTCGACAGCGCCGGATCCTCGTCACAGGGCAGCGGCATCCGAGCAGGTCGGCTGGTGAGCCCCTTCAGGGCGCGATCGACGTCACTGATCTTGTCC
The DNA here is from genome assembly GCA_028289325.1 of Myxococcota bacterium. Classification (GTDB taxonomy): domain Bacteria; phylum Myxococcota; class Kuafuiibacteriia; order Kuafuiibacteriales; family Kuafuiibacteriaceae; genus JANQQN01. The sequence goes on from JANQQN010000190.1 coordinate 49,889, forward strand.
GTGCTCTGGCGACTGGCCGGCATCAGATGAGCGTCCAGCGCAACATCGCCTACGCTCACAGTTCGCTGCGGCCCGATTGACCTGACCACGAGTTGCGCCACGGCCTGGCGAAACCGTTTGAGGCTTTTGCAATTCGAGCTGCATACGCTACTTCGAGCTGGCTCGAAGGCAGACCGGCGACGTCAACGAGTCGAAACGCCGACGCGTTGCGCCCTCGATAGCCATCGATGCGGGCACTAGAACTACTTGATCGCATCCGACAGCGCGGAATTGATGGTGCGCGAGGTGAGACCTCGCGGCGGCACGTAGGGCAGTGTCCAGTCATGGTCAGTAGTACGCGCTGCGTGAGCCCCACCGGTTCGGGTGACGCGTCTTGGCCGTCTCGTAGACCTCCTGGCGGGCTCCAGAACCGCGACGTCGCGACCCCCGTGCCGATCGAGGGGCTGCACGAACTTGATATCGCTGTGTCGGTGCTCCCGGTCGTACCAGCGCACGGACTCGGCGATCCAGGAGCGCCACCTCGCTCATGCGCGTGGCTATGCCGGCGAATTTTCTGCGCCGGACCGCCCCAGACGTAGCGCGGGATATACATGCGAGCGACGATCTTTTCGGCGGCTGCTGTGCGCCGACCACGGGCACAGCGAGTGCCTAAGCGGAATGCGAGGGCTTCGCGAACACGTGAATCCTGAGCATCGATCTTTGGCGTCGGTCATCGTCGCCTTGGCCATCTCTGGCGCTCGGCGCTAAAATGGGACTGATGGGTCGCCTCGCAGCTGCCTCCTGGCTGCGGAGCGACCCTTCCAGAATGTGCGCATCTGCCGGGCGACGGTTGCCAGCCTCGTCGGAAAGATGAGCGCCGGGAGGAACCCGATGGATGCCACGATGACCTTTGTGCTGGCGGGCGGGGAGGGACGCCGCCTCTATCCCCTGACCGCTGCTCGCGCCAAGCCTGCCGTCCACTTTGGGGCCCGCTACCGGCTTGTCGACTTCGTGCTGTCGAACCTGTTGAACAGCGGCTTTCGGCGCATTCGTATCCTCACTCAGTACCGAGCAACCTCCCTCGTGGAGCACGTCGCGCGCTGGTGGCCGCTCGCTGCCAATATGGCGGACGAATACATCGAGGTCGTTCCTGCCAGCATGAACATCGGTCCGACCTGGTTTCGGGGCACCGCCGACGCGATCTGGCAGAACCTCGGCTTGTTGCGGGGCGCGCATGCCGACGACGTACTCATCTTTGGGGCCGACCACATCTACAAGATGGATATTCGCCTCATGCTCGACCATCACCGCACGACGGGCGCGGACCTGACGGTCTCGACGGTATCAGTACCGCGCAGCACCGCTCGGGCTTTCGGTTGCGTCGCGGTCGACGGTCAAGGGTGGGTGCAGGGCTTCCTGGAGAAGCCTTCGGATCCCCCGGGGCTGCCCCAAGACCCCCAACGGACGCTCGTTTCGATGGGCAACTATATCTTCCGCACGTCGGCCCTGCTGGCGGAGCTTCGCCGCAACGCGGGCTCCGCCGGCACGACCCACGACTTCGGTCGCGACATCATGTCAAGCGCGCACGAGCGCCTGAAGGTCGCCGCCTACGATTTCAGCTCGCAGCTCTGCCCCGGAGAGAGCGAGCACGCCCGCGGCTACTGGCGCGACGTCGGGACGCTGGATTCGTTTCACGAAGCCAACATGGACCTGGTCTCGGTCGAGCCGCACCTCGACCTGTATAACGACCGCTGGCAGATCCGCGGCGCTCAACCGGCCGTCGGCCCGTGCAAGTTCGTATTCGCCGATGACGAGGGCAATCGGGTCGGAACAGCGCTCGACTCGATCGTCGGCCTAGGGACCATCGTCTCCGGCGCGCATCTCGAGCGCACGGTCTGTTCTTCGCAGGTCCGTCTCAACAGCTATGCCGAGGTCGTGGACTCCGTACTTTTCCCGCGGGTGGAAGTCGGACGCAGAGCTCGCCTTCGCCGTTGCATTGTCGACAAGGGGGTTCGCATCCTGCCCGGCGACGTGATCGGCGAAGATCTCGAGCGCGACCGGGAGCGCTTCGCGGTGAGCGAGGGCGGCGTGGTCGTTGTCACGCGTGATCATCTTGGTCAGCGAGACGAGTTCGACCTGTAGAGCCGGGTCGTGTTGTAGGGCGGGATAGTGTTTGCGACACGAGAAGGGCGGAGAGCCCATAGAACTCCGCGCGTCATGTAGTTCTGCATCGACCTCATCGTCGAAGGCTGGCCTAGCGAAGCGACCCCGCCCACGTTATGGCACGCCGGCCGTCGACGAGGTCAGGCTTTTCATGACGTGGCCTTCGGTGATGATCGAGATGCCTTGCTGGGCGCTGGTGGAGATGACGAGTCCTTCGACGAGGGGGCGATTAGCCGGCGCGTCCGCTTCCCATTTCACGATGAAGTTGGCACCCGTGTCCGCCTGCGGGTCGTCAGGCGCGATAAAGAACTGCTTGGTCTCGAGAGGCCCGACAACCACCGCGTCGGATATGAACTCCTTGAGGCGATTCCCTTTTCTGCCGAAGTAGGTCACGGCGGTCAGGTAGATCGAGGTGTCGAGATTGATGTTATGAACGCTCACCGTGTTGCCGAGCGCGGTGTACAGCTTTCCGCCCTTGCGATGAAAAATCTGGGGGTAGACAGCGACATAGATCAGCTGACCCACTACGCTGGACGGGCGCGCGAAGGTTGACAGACGACGAATATCCAGCGGCGCCGGGTCCGTGACCGGAACGTGGCGTTCGGGTTCCGACGTCGCCGGCTCGGCGCAGCCGATGCCAAGGCCGGCGGCCAGCAACCACAGCCCACTGATGTGTGTGAGAAATCCTCGACTTGCCATCGTCCACGACGACACCTGACTCGACTCGGCCGGCCAGTCAACACATCGACTTTGCCCAACATGGGCCGCGCCGCCGCCGACACGGTTGCTGAGCGACGCGGAACCTAGATAATCGGCTTCATGCATGGCGCCAGCTTTGTCGCCGATTTTGCCCTGGTTCTTGCCGTCGCGGGGGTCACCGGCGTCGTGGCCCGGCGGTTCCGTCAGCCGACCATCCTTGCGTACCTTGTTGCGGGCTTCGTTGTCGGCCCGTACTTGCCCGTTCCCTTATTCGCAGACGCTGAGCGGGTCGAGGCGCTGGCGGAGTTCGGCGTTGTCTTGGTGATGTTCGCGATCGGCGTGGAGTTCAGCCTCGCCAAGCTGGTGCGTGTCCTACCGGTCAGCGGTCTCACGGGTATCATCCAGGTTGGTTTCTTGGCCTGGTGTGGATTTGCGGTCGCGACGATGCTTGGATGGACGAAAGTCGAGTCCATCTTTCTGGCGTGCTCGCTTTCGATCTCGAGCACGATGATCGTGACCAGGGTGTTCGCTGAGCAGCCCGTCCCCGAAGACGTTCGGGCCAACGTGCTCGGCATTCTGGTCATTCAAGACGTTCTGGCCATCGTGATGATCGCGGCCCTGACCGGTGTCGCAGCCGGCAGCGGCCTGGCCCTCAATGCGCTCCTCATCGTGCTCGCGAAGCTGGCCGCGGTGCTCGTCGGGCTGTTGACCATCGGGCTGCTCATCGTTCCTCGGACGATTCGATGGATCGATACGCTGCAGGCCGACGAGCCGCTCATCGTCTTCGTTATCGGTTTGTGTTTCAGCGTAGGGTACCTTGCGGAAGCCCTGGGCTACTCCGTCGCCTTGGGGGCCTTCGTCGCCGGAGTGCTGGTTGCAGAGTCGGACTGTGGCGAGCGAGTGGAGCACCTGATCGTGCCTCTGCGGGATATCTTCGGCGCCGTGTTCTTCGTTTCGGTCGGGATGAGCTTCGACCCTAGCTTGGTTCTCCCGTACCTTCCGACGGCCCTCGCTCTCACCGTCGTGGTGATCGTTGGCCACCTCGTCTCGGTCACTGCGGCCGGCGTATTGACGGGCGGGGGACTACGCAAATCTCTGTTCTCGGCGCTGTCGCTGGGCCAGATCGGGGAGTTCGCCTTCATCATCGCGGCTCTGGGCATCGGTGCCGGCGTCGTTCACAAGAGTCTGCAGCCTATCTTGCTCATGGTGGCGGTCCTTACCGCGTTCACTACGCCGCTCATGATTCGCAGCGCCGCCACCGTGCTCCGATTCGTGGACCACCGGCTCCCTCGCCGCTTTCATCGATTGGTTGGTCTTTACGAACAGTGGTTCGCACGAGTGCGCAAAACGAGCTCGACGGGCGCCAATTCTGCGGGTCGAGCCGGTAAAGCGTTGCGCAACGTCGTTGTCGACGCCGCGGCGGCCGTCTTGCTCATCGCCATCACCCTCTCGTGGTTCGAACAGCTCCACGCCGGGCTAAGCAAGTTGACGGGTTGGTCGGGGGAGCTGGTGAGCGCGACGATCTTCGGCGCATGCTTTGTCGGCGTGCTTCCTCTATTGTTCGGTCTTGCGCGGAGCGCTCTCACCCTCTCTGCGTCCGTCGCTGACCTGGTCGTCGAAGCCTCTCTCCCGGGTTCGTCGGGCCGTCGACTCGCACGACGTTTGGTGCGCTCAACCGTTCACATCGTCGTGACCCTGGCCGTCGGTATCCCGGCCGTGGCAGTACTGCGTCCCCAGTTGCCGGGGCCGTTTGGCCTGCCCATCGTTCTCGCCGTCGCAGCGGGCTTCGTCGTGGCTTTGATTCGCGACGCGCGCGGTCTGGAGCCGGAACTTCGATCGGGCGCCGAACGTATCGCGCGCGAGCTTGCAAGGCGCAGTAGGGCGGCGCCGGGCACGTCGTCAGGTGGCAAAGCCGCGTCGGCGCCCCCGCCGGCTGCGCCCGCAGCTACCAAGCGACCACTCGCATTTCCAGGCTTCGAGGCCGTGCGCCCGTGGAAGGTGCCCGCCGGTGCGCGCGCTGACGGAGCCACGTTGGCCGACATCGATCTTCGCGCTGCCACCGGAGTCATCGTGCTCACGATTCAGCGCGGGAGCCAGCTCATCGCTCTGCCCACCGGCGTCGAGACTCTTCACGCCGGGGATGTTCTTGGACTCTGGGGGCCTCCCGCCGCCTTCGAGACCGCTCACGAGTTGTTGGACGGTACACCGCAGGAACCGGTCGACGGGTCCACAGCTCCCGACGTGACTTCGTAGGGGCGGCACAGCGTTCGAGACTCTCCGCTTTGGCGCCCTGCCGGACCTGGAAGCTCGAGCTCTCGTCCTCGTATCGTTCCTCTTGACGCGCTCGGATAGTCCGTGCACCTGGACGCCGTGGAGACTTGGTTAGCCTCGCTGGGCATCACGGACTCGGTCATGGGGAAGCTCCTCGAGACCTTCTTCTTGCTCGGACTCCTTTATGCTGTGCGGGTGGCGGCCGTGCGGGCGCTGCGACAAGGCAACGGCCACGCGGAGACGCGACGGCGCTGGTTGGTGGGGATCCGCAACGCTAGCATCCTGATCTTTTTGTTTGCGACCGCCACGGTGTGGGCGGCGGAGCTAAGGACGTTTGCTCTGTCGTTGGTCGCTGTCGCCGCGGCGGTGGCGATCGGCACCAAGGAGCTCATTCAGTGTCTGCTGGGCGGATTTTACCGAAGCTCGTCGCGTCTGTTCACTGTGGGCGACCGGATCGAGGTGGGATCTCACCGCGGCGACGTTATCGACATCACGCTCATGTCGACGACGATCCTCGAGGTCGGGCCGAAGACCGTTACCCATCAGCAGACGGGACGCGCGATCGTCATCCCGAACTCCGACATTCTGAGCCATCCGGTGATCGTCGAAACGTACACCGACGACTTCGTGCTCCATACCTTCTCGGTTCCGGTGTCGCTGAAGAACGGCTGGTCGACGGCGCCCGAAGCGCTGCTTCGGGCCTGCGACGCCGAATGCGCTGAGTTCCTGCCGGATGCCCGTCGGCATTTCCAACAGCTCGGCCGGAAGAACGCGCTGGAAGTGCCGAGTCCCGAGCCGAGGGTGACGCTGCAGATCTCCAAGCCCGACGAGGTCGTGATGACGGCACGCATCCCGACGCCCGCGCGACGTAAGGGTCGGGTCGAGCAGCGGATCATCCAGCGCTTTCTGAAGGAATGGTTAGAGCCCCGATTCGCAGCGGCGGAGGCGCCTCCTTCTCCGCCGCCCGTGCCTTCTTCCCCGCCGCCTGTGCCTCCTTCCCCGCCGCCCGAACCCGCGTCGTCTTGAGCTTGGGCCCCAACATCTCCGCATCGGCTCGTGGCCGTCGCGTCCTACCCTCGGAGGAGGCCGCCGATGCCGCCGAGCGCTTCCTCGATTACGGCCTGGCTCGTACTGCTGGCGAACACCAGGTTCACGGCATGTTGCGTCGCTAGTATCGACAGAACATCCCCAAGCTCGACGCGGTCCGCCGACGCTGAATCCTCCGCGGACGGTGCCGTCACCGTCGATGCCTCGCTCACTGCGAGGTAGCCGGTCGTTGGATCCTGCCACAGCTCGGCCGACTTGCTGAGGGGCAAGAGCACCGTTTGGAGCCGGCCCTTCTGCCAAGCGCTGAGCGTGTCCCGCAGTCCTGTTACGCCCGTCGCGCGGATCCGCTTGATGAGGTCTTGTTCGCGTCGATGCTTTAGTTCGCTCAGTGCATCCGCCAGCGCTTCCTGGAAGTGACCGGGGCTCGCGTCAGGATGGGTGACCCGAGCCCGCGTGATGCAGACGTTGGTCCGAACATCCGGAGGGAGCTGCTCCGCCACGCGGTCCGGTCCGTCGCCGGGCCCCGCGAGCACCGCGTGGTCCATCCGCTCGGCGAGAAGCACGTGCTCGAGCGCTCGCGCGGCGTCGGCGTAGAAGCGTCGCTCGGCCTCGTCGATGGACGCTCGCATCATGGCGTTGCCTGGCCCACCGCGGTCCGCGATCCATAGCCCCCCCAACCCTTCGGCCGAGTGGTCGAGCGACGCGGCCGCGGCGAAAGATGGCGCACGCGGTTGGGGTGCAAGCTCTTCTGCGTCGAGCGATGAGATTCGAAACAATCGCCACTGGTGGTGGTCGATGTACATCGCGACGAAGGTCTGGCCGCTCACCGTCGCGTCGAGCAGCGGGGCGACGAAAGGCTCGCCCACCCGCACGAGTCCTGCACCGGATTGCGGGTGCGCGACGGCCATCAAGTTCGGCAGCGGTGTCATCGCGAGTTGGCCCGTGCGCCGCTCGACAAAGATGGCGATCGCGGGCGTCGATGTCTGCGATTCGACGGCGGTCATGACCGCGTCTCGCGTATCGCGGTCCACGTCGGCGGCGTCGAGAGTACATTTGATATGAGTGAGAAGGTCCCTGTCGCCGTCCCGGCGCCGATCTTGGCCAGCGTATATGGACACGACCGGCGCCGTGAAGGCGCGCGCTCTTTCGACGGTCTGCTTGATTCTGTTTCTCTCGGTCATGCTCGAGTGAGTGTCGCAACAACGATGCCAACGGGGAGTCCCGTACCATGAGCTTCCGCGGCTTCGCGCAAAGTGCAGAACGACGGCCGTAGGAACCCCGGACCGGCCGCCGTGTGATCTCCGTCGGAAGCGTTCAATCCTGGTTGTACCGGTTAGCCACGCGTGGGGCACATTGACTCATCGCCGGACGCTCGTTGTTGCGCAGCGCGTCTGCGCCGTGGATAGCCGCTTCTTCGGTGACCCGCGTCGTGTCGGACCCGCCGGATCTGTGCCGGTGATGTACGTCTGAGGGCGCGTCGAAGTGGACTTCCTCTCTGGCACGCGACTTGAATATCTCGTTGGCCATGAGCGAGAAACAGGAGTTGCAGAAACGATTCGACGCCGAGCGCAAGCACATCGAGGCGCTGATCGCCAACCTCGAGGCCAATGCGGAGGCGAAGAAGAACGATACCGTCGACGCGGCCAAGGGCACCGTCGATGAGCTGCGAGGCAAGCTCGATGAAATGAAGAAAGCCGTGGCCGACGGCTGGGAAAGCGTGACCGAGGAGGGTGCGAGGCGCTTGAACGCTCTTCTCGAGCGGGTCAGGTCGTCTCAGAACGAAGAAGACGACCGCGACCGACGCTGACGCGGTGCTACCGGGAGATGAGCGAAGAGGTTGGCCCGGTTGGTGCATCTCATAAGCCCATGAACGACACCGCGACCCACCCACCGAGCACACCACCGGACCGGAATCCTGCTGTCCCTGTCGAGCCGGAGATTCGGCCGCTAGAAGATCCGCCGACCGAGCCAGCGCCGCCGGTCCCGCCGCCTACGACACCGCCCGAGCCTCCGGTCATCGAGCCCCCTGTCCAGCCGACACCACCACCCGATGAGCACTGACAGACCCTTTCGTGTTCCCGGCGCGCCGTGGCCCAATACAACCGATGAACGAAGTACCGAACCTCGAAGTCCGTTCGCTTGGCGAGTGTCGATACGCGTCTCCCTACCGCAGCGATGCCGGGCATCGCTTCATCTCGGATGCTCAGAGGGTTCGACTCGAAGACGAAGTCGGACCGGACGCAACGGACTTGCACGACGCATTGCTGGAGAAGGCCGGTCCGCGCGCCCGCATCTTCTTCGAGCCTTCTCGCACGACGGCGGCGATAGTCACCTGCGGAGGTCTTTCTCCCGGCCTCAACAACGTGATTCGTTCCATCGTGTTGGAGCTTCGAGAGAACTACGGCGTCGGCCGCGTTGTCGGTGTACGAGATGGCTTTCGAGGGCTGAACCCCAGCCAAGGGCGTCCGCTTCTGGAGCTGGACGGCTCTGAGGTCAAGACCATCCATCACTTGGGGGGAACGATTCTCGGGAGCTCGCGCGGCAGTCAGGATGTTTCGGTCATGGCGGACTTCATCCAGGATGCCGGTATCGACGTCCTGTTTTGTGTTGGCGGCGACGGCACGCAACGCGGCGCCTGCGCGCTCAGTCAGGCGGTGCGGGCGCGAAATCGAGATACGGCCATCGTAGGTATACCCAAGACGATCGACAACGACATCCCCTACGTCTGGATGAGCTTCGGTTACGCAACGGCCGTGGAGATCGCGCGGCAAGTGGTGAGTGCCGCGTTCGTCGAAGCGGCCGGTGCCCCGAATGGTGTTGGCCTCGTCAGGCAACGTGCGGCACCAAGATATTGGCGTATTCCTCCGCCAGCGCATCGAAACTCATTTCGCTGCCCGGGGCATGGAGCTCAACCTCAAGTATATCGATCCGAGCTACCTGATTCGCGGCGCGCCGGCCAACTCATGGGATCGCATTCTCAGCGATCGAATGGCTCGGATGGCCGTTCATGCGGCAATGGCGGGGAAGACCGAGGTCTTGATCGGGTACCACCACGAGACCTTCGTCCACATTCCTATCCCTACTGCGGTCGCAAGTCGCCGTCGTATGAACCTTCGGAGCGACACGTGGTCCGCGGTGCTGGCCTGCACACGGCAGCCGCGATGGTGATGTGGCCACCCATGGTCTTCGTTAGCATCACAGCCCGGAAGATGATCGACGTCCTGCGCGAACCCCTAGACATGGATTCCACGATTTACTTACCCCCCGATCCTTCGTAGCCTAAAATCCTTTGGGCTACGGTCATACTATAGCCGCGTCCGGCCGGAGTGAGGCGGCCAGACGTCCATGATCGCGACTACAGTACTTTTGTCCGTTCTGAGCGTGGCGCAACCGTCGCATGTACCCCGGTCGCATGCACTTCTGAACGGCAGGGAGCTCGTGCCTAGCCGTTGGGCGGGTAGCCGCTGCTTCGCTCCCTCCGCGAATCCCTGGTGGCTTGTCGACACGACAGAGTGGCTCAGCGTTCGCGTCGACCACCGAACGCGATTTGAACACCTCGAGAACCAATTTAGGACCGAGCGGCGGGGGAGCGATAGTGCCCTTTCTCTGCGGACGATCATCGATGTCGAGGCTCGGTTTGCCTCCGTGCGGTTGAGGGCGGAGGTCATGGACTCTCGAATCTACTTCGTTGACGACAACACGCCGCTCGACACCGGGCTGGTCAACGCGCTCGAACCGCTTCAGTCCTTCGCGGGACTGCGCGTGCAAGGCGTGCTGCGTCCGGGGGACGCGCTCGACGTTCGACTCGGGCGGATGACGCTGAACCTTGGGAGCCGACGCCTCGTAGCGCGCAACCGTTTTCGCAACACGATCAATGCGTTCAACGGGATCGACGTCTCCTGGACGAGCCCCACGAACGACTCGACCCGCGCCTTCGTCACGCTGCCGGTGGCTCGCCGGCCGACGGATACGGAAGAGCTCGCCCTCAATCAAGTTCGCATAGACCGTGAATCTTTCGAGACGGTGTTCTGGGGGGTGTTCATGCGCTCCCGGCCGGTGTTCGACGGACTGCGCATCGAGGGTTACATCTTCGGACTTCATGAAAACGAGCCGACGACCCGGGAGCGGCAGCTGATCACCCCCGGTGTTCGGCTGATCCGAGCGCCGGCGCACGCCAAGCTCGACGGACAACTCGAGCTCGTCGTTCAAAGCGGGAGCAGCCTCGTTTCATCCGCCGCCGACGCCCGCACCCGCCTCGACCACCTTGCGTTCTTCCTGCACGGGACCGTAGGCTACACCCTCGACGCGCCATGGTCGCCTCGGCTGGCCGTGTTTTACGACTACGCGAGCGGGGACGGCGATCCGGACGATGATGTCGTCGGCCGGTTCGATACGCTGTTTGGCGCTCGTCGCTTCGAGTACGGCCCTACGGGGCTGCACGGCGCTTTCGCGCGGAGCAACATCAACACCCCGGGCGCGAAGCTCAGCGTACAGCCGATCTTGAACGCTGACGGCTTCTTCGGATATCGCGCCGTTTGGCTCGCACAAAGCCGCGACGCGTGGACGACGGCGGGGATCCGCGATTCGACGGGCGCGTCGGGTGCGTTCGTGGGCCACCAGATCGAAGGGCGAATCCGGTGGAGGGTGGTCCCCGGCACCGTCGCCGTCGATGCAGGATTCGCGCACACCTGGCTCGGTCGATTCGCCCGCACGGCGCCGAACGCCAACGGTGGAGGGGATCCGACATATGTCTACCTGCAGATCTCGCTGCAGACATGATCGGAGCCCAAAGCGGACGGATCCCGTATGACCGGTTGGGCGTACTTGCAGCTCAGCCTGCAGTGGATCGCCGATGCGCATTCTTCGAGCCGCGACGCACTGGCCGCGGGAATGAGGCTCGCGCTCGAGCCGTGAACGATCGAGCCGCCATGCGGCGAAGTATCGTACGATTCGCGGTCGGGCCGGGTGTTGGCCCGACCCAAGCCGTCGTCTGTCGACCGCGGCGGTGCGACCGCCCGCGCAGCGAGCGGCTGACTGGGGCCAAAAACCTCAGCTGTGGCGATCGGCCACGCCGAGCGCCGGGCTCGACGGCGATTTTCTTCGCGTCAGCGACTTCGTGGTTGGTACACAATGTGCTTTCGCTAACGTCATGGGTGAACGCGAATCGGTTCCGGCTCTCACTGTCCATCCACGCGCGATCGGAAGCACTGAGAAGGGTCCGACCGCTTTGCTTCGGCTCGCCGGCGTGGCGTCTCTCGTCGCCGGTTGTACGACCCTGGAACCCCTGACCTCGTCATCGAGGGCCTCCGTCGCCGAAGACGTGACGTATATGGCCGCAATCTGCCTGATCATCACCGGCTGCGGTCAACTTCTCGGGGCGATACGACTATGGGAACGGACGGGGAGCGGCGCGTTGATGAGCGGGGCGGCACTGAGCGTGTTCGCTGGTTTAGCCTGGACGGCGGGCCTTGCTGATGGGCCGGAACCGTGGATGCCCCTCGTTGCGGTTTCACTGACCGGCATTGGGCTCGCGCGATTCGCTTTGGCCATGCGCGTGAGATCATCGGACGGGCGAGTCCTCCTCGCCGTCGGCGCGGGGGCGGCCATCGGCGTTGGCATGATGCTGTTGCCGTTGCCCGTCGTGGAGTTTCATCGTGTCTGGCCGCCGGTTGGGCTCAATACGCTTCTCGCCGTAACCTTCCTCGCGCAGGGCTTGTGGCTCGTTGCGCGTGGTGCCGACTCTCTGCCTTGTCCCGGCATCGTCTCCACCCCGCGTCACATTCGCTGGGATGGCGCTTTCGAGCCCCGTTGCTTTCGCTGAATGCGTTCGAGACCGAGCGTCGATGGTTGCTCAGGCCTCTTCGTCGTCTTGAACTTCGGGCCGTCTTTGCGACGGCATGTATAGTTGAACGATGATCGAGGAGTTGGCGGGGGCTTCGGTGACCTTTGCTAGCGCCCCCTCGAGCTCGACTTGATCGCCCTGCTTGGGCACTCGCCCCAGCTTACTCATGAGAAGGCCAGAGAGCGTCACGACGCCGATTTCATAAAGATCGAGGCCGAGCTCTCGGTTGACCTTGGCGAGCGCGACGTTGCCTCGAATCGCATACCCTTCGGAGGTTTTGGTGATCTCTGGTAGCTCGAGCTCGTGCTCGTCCTGAAGCGTGCCCACGATTTCTTCGAGAATATCCTTTAGAGTGACAAGCCCGGTAGTGACGCCGAACTCGTTCACGACGAGAACCATCTGGCGGTGCGAGCGCTGCATCTCTCGAAGGACGCGACTGATATTGAGGCTCTCCGGCACGCGGGCGATGGGCCGAACCAACTCGGGGAGGCTGACCTCTGCGGAGAGATCGACACCCACCAGGTCTTTGGCGTGCAGTATGCCGAGCACGTTATCCAACGAACCCTTGCAGACGGGATATCGAGTGTGCCGGGTCGTGCTCCATAGCTCGGTGAGTTCGGATGCAGCCGCACCGGCATCGACGAAGCGGATTTCGTTTCGGGGTATCATGACCTGTACACAGGTGGTTTCCTCGAGGTGGAACGCCGACTCGAGAATCTGGAGCTCGCTCGAAGAGAGCTGCCCTGCTTTTCCGCCCAGACGAACCGAGGCCCGGATCTCGTCCTCGGTTACGAGCGGCGCGGACGTCTTGCCGGTGGCGAGGCTCGATAGCTTACGGGTGAACCAGATCGCAGGACTGAGGGCGCGGGAGAGAATCGCCAGAGGCCGAGCGGTGATCGGCCAAAGGACCTTCCAGTTCGACGCTCCGAACGTCTTGGGCAGGATTTCGGAAAGAAGGAGAATCAGCACTGTCAGCAATACAGAGAAGGCGGGCACGAAGCCTGCGCCGAGGACGCTCGCCGCATACATACCGGCGAACGTCGCGCCCGCCGTATTGGCTACGGTATTCAGAATCAGGATGGCCGAGGTTGGCGTCGCGACGTCCTTCTTCATCTTCAGCGTCAGATCCGCGGCTTGGCGATGACGGCCTTCGGCTCGGGCCGCTTCCAACGCGACGACCCGCGTGGAGTAGAAGCTCGCTTCGAGGAGAGAACAGATGGCGGACACGAGGAGCGTGGCGGCCACGACGAGGATCAAGATAGTCATGTTGGTTGCGCCTTGGAGGCTATCTCGAGGCCCGGGCGACCCAGGTCAATCGGAGCCCTCGATACAATGAACGTAGACCGTGCGGCTTTGCAGATGGTGTGAGGTATACCAGGAATACCGGGCGATCTGCCAGGGCTCCATCGGTCGTCTCGGCCGGGTTGCGCCGCCGGCGCCGTTCGTTGCCGCATGCTCCGAGTCCTCGGACGCGCTGGTCGCAGAATACCTCAAGCGTGGCCCTGACGATGGACGCCCCCATCTCGGGAAGGCTCGGCCGTCGATTCCCACATGTCCATACTGCGCGCCCTCTGGATACCGATGCGGGTGAGCGGCGGATCCATGCACCAGGCCCTCGCGATCCGAACCGGAAACCGTCTGTGTTTCGCTGGAAACAGATATCACGAATATATTCAGAATAGACTTGGTCTTGGACTTGCATCCTGTACGCGTGGGGACGGCCTCGCTCAGCGCGGCGTAAAGAGAAGTGAGCTTCACGACCGATACACTGAGACCCGTTTGTATTCCCACAAGCGCCATGAAGGTGCGGCATCGTCACCAGCTGCGCGATCCGGCCAGCGAACGATACGTTATCAACGGATTCCTCTCTGAGCCGAGTGAGTGCAATGGCAAGGGCCTCGACAAGGACATCAAGACATCATCGAAAGAAGGCTCAATGCCTGGAGGCTAGACCATGGATGAAAGGATCAACGAGCGTCCGACCGAAGAGATGTCGCGACGGCGATTCATGACGTGCGCGGGCGGTGCATCGACGGCCGCGTTGGTGCTTGGACATCCGCATAGCACCGCGGCGAGTCCGTCGGTACGTGCGGCGCTACCGGGTACTCGCTGGGACGCCGAATTCGATGTCCTGGTCGTTGGTAGTGGCTTTGCAGCGCTGTCGGCGGCCATCGAAGCCAACCGCAAGGGGCTGGACGTGATGGTCATCGAGAAGATGCGCGTTCTGGGCGGAAACTCCGCCATAAACGGAGGATACTTCGCCGTCGCGGGCAGCGAGCTTCAAAAGAAAGAAGGGGTCAAGGACAGCTCGGACGCCATGGTCGCGGACATGCTGAAGGCTGGTCGCGGGCTCAATCACACGGCGATCACGAACGTGATCGCCGAGGGCTCGCTGGACGCATACCGGTTCGTCAAGGAATGTGGAGCGAGCTTCAAACCGAAGTTGTTTTGGCTCGGGGGACACACCGTCGCCCGCACCTACCAGACGCACAATGGCTCCGGAGGTGGGATCGTTCGGCCGCTGGTTCGCACCGCTCGCCAACGAGGTGTCGTGCTCAGAACGGGCTGCAAGATGCTCGACCTCATGGTCGATGACGATGAGCGAGTGGTCGGGCTGCGAGTCCGCGATGGCTACCGCTTCCCCGACGAGGAAAGCGGCCAGATTCGCACGTTTCGCGCGCGTCGAGGGGTAGTGCTGGCATCCGGCGGCTTCGGCCAGGATGCTCCTTTTCGCGCCGCCCAGGATCCGCGTCTCGCTGGGGTCATCGATAGTACCAATCACCCTGGCGCGACGGGTGAGGCCATGCGTGCGGCATTCCGCACCGGCGCGATTCCGGTACAGATGTCTCTCATCCAGCTCGGTCCGTGGGCCTCTCCTGACGAGACTGGCTTCGGGGTCGCGTCCACTTTCAATCTACAGACCGGCTTTCCCTATGGGGTGATGATCGAACGAGCGACCGGAAACCGTTTCGTCAACGAGCTCGCTGACCGTAAGACCCGGGTGGACGCGATGTTGAAGCGAGTCAAGGGCGATGGCTCACCGGATTATCCGATCGTCGTGACCGACAAGAAGAGCGCCGAAGCCAACTCCAGCATCGAACGATGTGTGAAGTACGAGATCGTACGACGCTTCGAGACTCTGGGAGCTTTGGCGAAGTTCTACGACATCCCGAGCGAAGGTTTGGCCAAGACCGTTGCCGCCTACAACGCGTCTATCGAAGGCGGCGTTGACCAGGCATTTGGAAAACCACTCAACAAGGACTTTCCCATCGTGAACGCTCCCTTCTACGGGGTGCGGGTGTGGCCCAAGGTCCATCACTGCATGGGCGGTGTTCAGATCGATGTGCGCGCGCGGGTCCTGCATTCACGGGACTTCCAGCCCATCGCCGGCCTATACGCGGCGGGCGAAGTCACCGGCGGTCCACATGGCGCAAGCCGTCTCGGAAGCTGTGCGATCACCGACTGCTTGGTGATGGGGCGCATCGCCGGTCTTAGCGTCGCCGCCAACCCTCCCGTCACCGAAGCGAAGGGCAGCTAGTGAGGGCCACCATCATGAACGCAACCGTATATAGCGCCGTCATGGAATTCGTCTGTTTGACGGCGGTCGCAAGCCTCGTGATGTCTTGCGACCGTGCGTCACCAAAGACGGAGATCGAGTCGGAACAGACCGTGGCCGAAACGGTCCTCGAGAAGCACCGCACGCGTCAGGTGATCCGAACGTTGGTCGATGACAAGGTCTTCGGCAAGGTTCCTATCAAGTCATATCACGAAAAGGTTCACCAGAAGGGGACTCGTTGCGAGCTGTGCCACGGTGTGAAGGCCCCGATCGCCGCTCCGGATTCGCGAAACTGTGGCAACTGCCATGGAACCCCAGAGGATGTGGCCGAACGAACGGCGGATCTGGATCCTAATCCACATAATTCGCCGCATTGGGAAACCGAGCTGCCCTGCGATGCTTGTCATCGAGAACACAGCACCTCCGAGTTCTACTGTCGGAACTGCCATCATTTCGAGTTTGAGGTCCCGTAAGCCAAGAGGTGACGCCATGTTCAAAAAACCAAGCGTCTCATGTTTAGCTGCCGCTATCGCCTTGGCCGCGATGAGCGAGGCGACGGCGCAAGAGCTCGCCACGAAGGAGGTAACGCGCGAGTTCTACCAGGAGGCTAAGCAGATGCGCGACGCGGCCCGGTCGAACCGGGCGTCGTGCTTGGCGTGCCATGGTCGGCCCGATATCGTGGATCGGTGGCGCACCTCGGTCGGAGGTTCCCTCGGCCTTCATGTGGATCCCGTTCAGTACGGCCGATCCGTGCACCGAGACCAGGACTGTCGAAGCTGTCACCTTGGCGAAGGCAAGGGCGCCTTCGAGACGGTTCCGCATCGGTTCGAGACCAAGGTCGCCGTGGACTGCGAGTCGTGCCACGGCGATTATTTTAAAGATATCGTCGATCAGGTCGCTAGGAGCCATCATACGAAGGCGATTGCCAACAAGGGCAAAGACTTTCCGTGCTATAGTTGTCACGACGCCCACGCGTTCCGTCTCCCGAAGCGACCGGAGGATATTCGAGAGAACATCATAGCGGCCAACGCGCATTGCATACGCTGTCACCACGACCTCCGTGGCTATGAGGCGCTGACCGACCGGAAGCTACTCGATCAGAATATCGCACATTGGTTTCTGCCCCACCGAGAGCGCCACTTCGAGGCGGTGCGATGTGTCGATTGTCACGGGGGCAACAAGGGTGCTGAGAGACATGTGATCGTCGAGGTGGGCGAGGGTGACAAGGCCAACTGCACCTACTGTCACGCTAGACCGTCTGCGCTCGTGACCCAGCTGAACCGGTACCGGCAGGAAGAGAGCGCGTTTTCGATGATCGGCCGCGGCCTATTCGACGACGAGTCGATCGCGGATACGAACGCGAGCGCGATGGCGGCGCGAGCGGGGCGGTCAGACTCCGAGCTCGGTTTCATGAATACGCGGCTCTTCGATAGGAAATATATTGTTGGCGCTACCTATACCTCTCGACTCAACATCGCATTCGTCCTCCTTCTCGGGACCATACTGGCGATGGTCTTGATTCACGTGCTGGTGAGAGCCTTCGGCGTCAAGGCGGCCATCGAAGGCGGCGAGGAGGTGTCCACGATTCCGCTCCTGATACGGGTCTGGCATTGGATCAACGCATTTCTCTTTGTGGTTCTGATGGTGAGCGGGTTCTCGATGCACTTTGCTAGTGGTGTGGGCTTCGAGATGGGCCGAGCGATTCACGTGGTGTTCGCGGTGTTGCTGCCGGCTCCATGGATTCTGTACGTGACCTACCTGGCCATCAGTGGAGAGCTTCGCCAGTATGCGCCCCGCCCAGACTTCCTCTCTGGCGGCTTCGCGCAGCTGAGGTACTACCTGTACGGCATCTATCATGGGTTGAAGAACCCCTCTGGTCACGATCCCGATCGGCGTCTGAATCCCCTTCAGCAGATCTTCTACAACGCCATGATCTTCGTAATCATCCCTGTACTCATCCTGACGGGGGTCGGCCTCTATTTTCCTGAGTTAACGCCGGGAACTATTTTCGGTTTTCCCGGGGAGCGAGTGATGGCGCTGATCCACTCGACGTCGTCGTTCCTCAGCGCTGGATTCCTGGTCATTCACGTCTATCTTTGCACCACGGGCGAGAGCAGCTTGGCGCTGTTCCGAAGTATGGTCACCGGAAAAAAACGACGGGCCTAGAGCGCCGAACGGCTTGGATCGCACTTCTGTCGCTTGCTCTCGCTCTCTCTGCTGGCCGCACCGCCTCCGGCTCTCGTCTTTGCTGGCGATCGCGGTCAGGATGTGATTGGAGGCGCAGATTGACCTCGGCAACAAGTCGGCCGCCGTTGGCCGCGTAGGATATCAAGTTCGATAAGGCGCTCGAAAGCGATGTGACCGAGCGAGTGAGCGCGGCTTTCAATCAGGCGGGAATCCAGCCGCCTGCGATCCTTCATCGGACGGTTGGAGCCGCGGTCTCGGGCCGAGTAGAGGAGGAGTCGGTCTGATGTTGTCTCGGGACCGACGAACGCGTGCGGCCTTTCGCGACGAGCTACGCTCAGGATTCTCCAGCAGAAGCCGGTGCTTTCGCGGGAGGATCGTTGGGACTTGCGGACGGCGGCAGCGGTGAAACCTTGATCTTGCGCTTCCGCCGGGTCTTCTCGGGGATGAGTGACCGCATGGCCTCCAGCTTTCCGAAGCACAGAAGGCGATCTCCCGGCTGTAGCACTCGCTCGGCCTTTGGGTTGGGGATGACTGTCGTGCCGCGATACAGCGTAAGGACGTTGATGTCTCGCTCCCGAAGTCCGGTTGCGGTGAGCGTCTGGCCGACGAAGCTCGAGTTCTCGGGGATGGAGATGTCGGCCGCGCCGTAACCACGACTGACTGTGAGGCGCTGTCGGATATCCAGCTCGGGGAAGGTCACTTCGGTGGCGATGTGGTCAATGATGGCGCCGGCAATATCCTTTTGAGTCGCTTTTTCGATACCCTCTAAGCCCGGCGAGGAGTTGATCTCCATGATCTGAGGCCCTTGTGTGCTTTCGAGCATATCAACGCCCGCGACACGAAGACCCATGATTTGCGCCGCGCGAACTGCGGTGGCGCGATACTCCTCGTCGAGTTCGACGGCCTCGGTCAGGCCGCCGCGATGCACGTTGCTTCGGAATTCTTGACCCTGTGCTCGCCGCCGCATGGCGGCGACGACCTCGTCCCCAACGACCAATGCCCTAATGTCCTTACCTTTACTCTCGGCGACGAACTTCTGAATGAGGACGTTCTGTTTCTGGCTCCGTAGAAGTTCGATGATCGACTCTGCGGCCTTGACGTTCTCCGCGAGAAGAACGCCGATGCCTTGCGTTCCTTCGATGAGCTTGATGATCACGGGCGCTCCACCGACGCGTTCGATCGCTGGCAGCACGTCTCGCTTGTCGCGGACGAAGGTCGTTATAGGTATACCGATTTGATGGCGACTCAGGATCTGAAGGCTGCGCAGCTTGTCTCGAGAATTGCTAATACCGGCTGCAGTGTTGGCGCAGTAGACGCCCATCTGCTCGAACTGCCGAACGACCGCGGTGCCGTAGTAGGTAATCGATGCGCCGACGCGAGGAAGAACCGCGTCGTACGTCGAAAGCCGCTTCCCGCGAAAGAAGAGCCCGGGCGCTGCCTGCTCGACGTCGATGGCGAACTTGAGGGTGTTGAGGACCTTGACGTCATGCCCACGCGTCACCGCGGCTTCTACCAGACGGCGGCTGCTGTAGCAGCGCGGGCTACACGAAAGTACTGCGATCTTCACCTTCTTAGTGTCTGACCTCGGGGAGCAAACCCCTCGCCTTTAGGCGAAGCCTTTAGGAGGCTTGCGGTACGTTGAGCGACCACGAGTACCGCAAAGGGGCGCATACAGTTTATCGGCTGCATTACCACTTCGTGTTCGTGCCGAAGTACCGCAAGCCGGTGTTGCAGGACGCTGTGGGTCGCCGGGTCCGTGAATTGGTCCGGCAGATCTGCCAGGCGCACGACGTAGCGATCGTGAAGGGCCACATTCGTCCTGATCACGTTCATCTTTTGCTGAGCGTTCCACCGAAGATGGCGCCGAGTCGTGTCATGCAGCTCATCAAGGGCAAGACGTCGATCAAGCTCCTGCAGGAGTATAGGCACCTTCGGAAGGCGTTTTGGGGCCGGCATGTCTGGGCGCGTGGGTACTTCGTGGCGACGAGCGGCAACGTCACCGACGAGGTGATAGCGAAGTACATTGCTGAGCAGGACATTGAGCGCCCAGACGAGGACTTCAAGGTCACGGACTGATGAGGTGTATGATACGGCTCGCCAGTCGACTTTCAGTCGACAAGCCTGAACCCACCGCCTTTAGGCGGTGGTAACCGCGGCTCAGT
>JANQQN010000193.1 GCA_028289325.1 Myxococcota bacterium
GGATGAGGCCGGCCGCAGCGGGCAGGATCTGGTCGGCGTAGAAGATCGCGGTCAGCGTCTTTGCGGCCAGGAAGTCCGCGTTGGAACCGGCTTCGCCGCGGCGACGATGGGCGGCCAGCGCTTCGATGGCCATCATCACGCCGCCAGCGACGACCCCGAACAGGCGCATGTAGATCGACGACGCGGCGGCGACCGCGTTCGGCTCGCTCTGACCGGTTTCGGCCACCCAGCTCACCGCTGTCTCCAGGGTATCGAGGCCTTCGTTCAGCCGAGTTCGGATGTGCAGGAGGTCGGCGTCGCCCGATGATTCGAGGTCGGCGGCCACCGACCGGGCGATCTCGATAAACGCGCGCGCGGCGGCGCCGCCGTCGCGTACGGTCTTTCGAAACGCCAGGTCGTTCGCTTGAATACCGTTCGTTCCTTCGTAGATCGGCGCGATGCGCGCGTCGCGAAGATGTTGGGCGGCGCCGGTTTCCTCGACGTAGCCCATGCCGCCGTGAACTTGGACCCCGATGGAGGCGACCTCGACCCCGAGATCCGTCGACCAGCCCTTCACGACCGGGGTCAGCAGGTCCACGAGGGCCGCCGAACGACGGCGAGCGGTCTCATCGTCGGCCTTCTTGGACCGATCGAGGTGGGCGGCGGCGTAATACGCGAGCGCGCGGCTGGCCTCGACCTGCGAACGCATGGTCATCAGCATCCGCCGCACATCAGCGTGTTCGATGATTCGAACCGCGGCGCCCTTGGGCTGGGAGATATGTTTCGACTGGACCCGGTCTTTCGCGTACGCCACCGCCTGCTGATACGCCCGGTCGCCGATCGCTACGCCCTGCAGCCCAACCGACATCCGCGCGTTGTTCATCATCGTGAACATGTAGCGCAGCCCTTGGTTCTCTTCGCCGACCAGGTAGCCGATCGCGCCCCGTGTGTCGCCGAACTGCATCGTGCACGTCGGCGACGCGTGAATGCCCAGCTTGTGCTCGATGCCTGTGCAGCTGAGATCGTTGCGCTCACCGGGAGTGCCGTCGTCGTGGGGGAGGAACTTGGGGACGATGAACAGGCTGATCCCTCGCACGCCTTCGGGGGCGGTCGGCGTCCGCGCCAGGACGAGGTGGATGATGTTCGAGGCCAGGTCGTGTTCGCCGTAGGTGATGTAGATCTTCTGGCCCGCAATGCGGTACATCCCGTCGCCGAGGTCTGGCGCCGGTTCCGCCTTGCAGCGGACGGCAGCGAGGTCCGAGCCCGCCTGGGGCTCGGTGAGGTTCATGGTGCCCGTCCACTCGCCGGAGATCAGCTTGGGAAGGTAGAGCTCCTGCTGAGCTCGCGAACCGTGGCTCTCCAGAAGCTCGACGCAGCCCTGATTGAGGAGCGGACACAACCCGAAGCCCATGTTCGCGGCCTGCCACATCTCCTGGATGGCGAACGCCACCGCCCACGGCAGCCCCTGTCCGCCCCACTCGGGATTGAAGGGGACCGCGTTCCATCCGTTGTCCCGGTATTCTGCGTAGGCTTCACGAAAGCCTTCGGGCGTATGAACGGCGCCATCCTCCGACCGGCGGGTGTGAAACTTGTCGCCGACGGTGTTCAGCGGGGCGAGCACGTTGCCGGCGAGCTTCGCGGCTTCTTCGAGCACCGCGGCGACCATGTCGGGCGTTGCGTCCTCGTAACCAGGAAGCTTGGCGAGCTCGGCCGAGCCGGCCACCTCCTCGAGGACAAAGCGCATTTCTTCAATCGGGGCGGCGTAGGGAACCATTGGACCTCCGTTAAATGAACGACCGTTCATTTATCAGCGAACTGCATGTGGCCCTGTGCGTCAAGCCATCTGCGACCGCGAAGTCATTGATCGGGCGCTTGATCGTCGATGAAGTAGGGTCATCCGGCGATAGATGTGATTTGACGTCCGTGTATGCCAAACGCCATCCGTCTGTTTGCTCACGGCGGCCCGGAGGTTCTCCGTTTTGAAGCGGTGGCCGAGCCGATCCCCGCCCCGAACCAGGTCGCGGTTCGACACCACGCGATCGGAGTGAACTTCATCGACGTCTACCACCGGACCGGACTCTATCCGGTGGCGCTTCCTTCCGGCCTGGGCATGGAGGCGGCGGGGGTGATCGAGGCGGTGGGGATGGGGGTCGACGGCTTCGAGGTCGGCGATAGGGTCGTCTATTTTGGCGGCCCTCCCGATGGTTACAGCGATGTTCGGGCGATCGACGCGGACCGCGTGGTGAAGCTTCCCGACGAGATCGACTTCGCGAGGGCGGCGGCGATGTTTCTCAAGGGGATGACCGTCGAGATGCTGGTTCGCCGGGTCTTTCCGGTCGAGGCGGGGCAAACCGTGCTCCTTCATGCGGCCGCGGGCGGGGTCGGACTGCTCGCTTGCCAGTGGCTCAAGCATTTGGGGGCGACGGTGATCGGAACGGTGGGCACCGAGCAAAAAGCCGAGCTCGCGAGGGCCCACGGTTGCGACCACCCCATCGTGTACACCCAGGAATCGTTCAAGGACCGGGTGGCGGCCCTGACCGGGGGCCGAGGGGTGGCTGTCGTTTACGACTCGGTGGGCAAGAGCACTTTCCTCGACTCTCTGGACTGCTTGTCGCCGCGGGGGATGCTGGTGGGGTTCGGCAACGCTTCCGGCAAGCCGGACCCTCTCGACGTCGGTGTCCTCGCCGCGAAAGGTTCGCTGTACGTCACCCGCGCGACCCTGTTCAGCTATACCGCGGCCCGCGATGACCTCCTTGCGGGCGCGAGCGCGCTGTTCGATGTCGTGCGGTCGGGGGCGGTCAAGGTCGACGTTCGTCAGCGGTGGCCGTTGGCCGACGCGGCGGAGGCGCATCGCGCCCTCGAGGCGCGAAAGACCACCGGGGCCACGATCCTCGAGCCGTCCTGAGTCGGTCGTGACCGCGGCGAAGCCCGTCATGCCGGTTGGGCGTGAGCCGCGCGCCACATGTGCAACGCCAGGTACGACCGGTACGGCGCGAAGCGGGCCGCGGTTCGCACGGTCTTACGCCGGGCGCTGGTGAGGCGGACCAGCGTCTTGCGGGCGGTGACGTCGCCGTCGGGCCAGATGTCGGGGTCGCGGAAATAGAAGATGCCGACCATGTCCGCGGTCCAGGTTCCGACGCCCCAGATTTCGGTCAATCGGCTCACCCGAGTCGGATGATCGAGCGCGCCGAGGGATGCCACATCGAGAACGCCGTCGGCTTCGGCCGCCGCGATCGCCTGCATCGTGCGTGCTTTCGCATGGGACAGGCCGACCGAGCGCAGCGTCTGCGCGTCGGTGTCTCGTACGAAAGCGAGCAGAGGCGCACCCTCGGTTCGCTCCAGAAGACGGGCCCAGATCGTACTCGCAGCGGCCACCGACAGCTGCTGGCCGGCCACCGCCCGGCACATCCTAAGCGGCAGCAACTCGTCCTTTCGGCGCCGTGGAAGAGAGAGCGGGCCGGCGTGTTCGATGGCCGCGGTCAGCGTCGGACTGACGCCGGCCGCGGCCTCGAGCAGCGCGTCGTGGATCCTCGGCAATCGATCCGACCTCAGCCGTCGGCGGCCGAGACCGAAACTCGGCGCAGGTTGTCTTCCGACACCCGGTCGATGAGCTTGTTGTACGGGTCGATGCCCACCATCGTCGGCTCGGTGTCCACGGTCATCTTGAAAACCATCCGTCCGTCTTTGACCTTGCGCTTTTCGAACAGGATCACGTGTTCGTCGCCCTTGTACACGTCTTCCAGGTCTTTGGAGAAGACACCGATGTCGATCATCATGTTCATCGGGACCTCGGTTTCTTTTCCTTTCTCGTCGCTTTCGAGCTTGCGCGCGGCGACGTTCATCGTCACGTCGAATCGACCATCATCTCTTCGTTGGACCGACGCGCCCTCGACTCGCAGGTCGTACAGCACGATCTTTTCGAACAGGTCGGTGATCAAGGTCTGGTGTTCGGGTCCCGCCTCTTCGCGGAGGATGCGAAGGAAGTCCACGGACTGGGGATAAGGATCGATGCGGCCGGCGGTCTCATCGATGAACCGGGCGAGGCTGCGGTTGACCACGTCTTCGCCGACGTAGTCCTTGAGCGCGTACATCACCGACGAGCCTTTGCGGTAATGAATGTATGGCTGGTTCTCGACCCGATACAGCGGCTTTTCGGCCTCGGGTTCGTTGGCCCGGCCCGATAGGTAGGAATCGAGTTCGTACTTGAGAAACCGACGCATCGCGTGTTGGCCGTACTCTTTTTCCATCACCATCAGCGC
Organism: Myxococcota bacterium; assembly: GCA_028289325.1. Taxonomy (GTDB): domain Bacteria; phylum Myxococcota; class Kuafuiibacteriia; order Kuafuiibacteriales; family Kuafuiibacteriaceae; genus JANQQN01. The sequence continues at coordinate 4,239 of JANQQN010000193.1, forward strand.
CCCGTACTGGGCGAAGGTCTCGATGACCATCGTCGCCCCCTGGTTGGCCGACGGGCACACCTGATGGCCCCACCACTGGTGGGCGACCTCGTGGGCGGTCACGTAGAACGCGACGTCGAGGGCGTTCTCTTCGTCCCGGACATCGACCACGTAACCGATGCTCTCCGAGAACGGCACGGTGTTGGCGAAGGACTGCGCGAACCGCGAGTAGGCCGGGAACTCGAGGACCCGCATCTGCTTGTACTGGAACGGCGAGAAGTTCTTGGTGAAGTAGTCGAACGACCGCTTCATCGACTTCATCATCCGGTCGATGTTGAAGTCGTGGCCGGGGTGGTAGAAGACCTGGAGCTTGACGTTGTTCCACTTGTCCTCCAGCACTTCGTACGCCGCCGATTGGAACGAGAAGAAGTTTAGGATGGGGATGTCCATCTTGTACCGGAAGTATCGACGCCCGCCTTCTTGCCACTCCCGCTCGAGGTAGCCGGGGGCGATGGCGAGCTGGTCGGGGGTGGTGGAGATGGTCACCGCGAAGTCCACCCAGTCGGAGTCGGCGCGGATCGCGCCTTGCTTGAAGAATCGCTCGTCTTCGAGATCCGGGGCCCGAGGCAACGGTTCGCGATCGTATCGACGCCGCACGTCTCGGGGCTGAAGGAGCTTACCGAAGTTGAATCCGATGACCGGCATCGCGTGGCTGCTGTTGAGGAACGTGCCGTTGAAACGGACGTGGCTCACGTTGCCGCTGTTCCGGAATCCTGGGTTGCGACGGACGGTCTCGAAAGTCAGCGTGCGCGATTCTCCGGGATCCATCGGCGGATCGAGCTTGAAGAGGTGGATGTTGTGGAGATCGTCGACGTCGGTGGCTGCTCCGCCGTCGACCGAGTGGCGGACGACGGTCGCCCCGTAGTCGTAGTCGACGATGAGCTCGGCGATGGGGTTCGGCGTGCGGTTGATCAGCCGGTAGGTTCCTTTGAACGTCGACTGCCGCTCTTGAGGATAGATCGCAACGTCGATGTCGACGGCGGTGATCTTCGGCTGCAGGACGTTCTCGTACTTCTCGCGGTACTTGTCTTCGAAGTCGAGGGAGCGCTTCTCGAGGCGGACCGTATTCAGATACGGGTTTCGAACGTTGGTGTTGTAGAAGATCCAGCCCCCGGTGATCATCGCCCCGACCAGCCCGAACGCCAGCAGCGCCTTGGAGACCGCACTCGCCCGGGGCACAGCCGCGATGCGTGCGGCGATAGGCCTGAGCGCGCCCCGATTCCACAGCAGGTAGGTCAAGGTCATCAACACGACCGCCCAAAACGCCCAGTACAGGTAGAACCACAGGCCGATGGCCAGGAAGTGGCCGTAGCCGTTCATGTCCGAGTACGGCAGCTCCGGCGACGCGCCGTAGATCGCTAGGAAATGGTCGTAACCGAAAGATGACGCGACCTGGGTGACCACGATGTACAGAACGACGCCCAGGATCCCGAGCCAGCGGTTATTGGTGACGACCTGAAGGAACAGGCAGAAGACGGCAAGCAGAATCATGGGGATCGTAAAGTCGATGAAGAAGCGAACCGCGTACTGGTCGAGCTCGAGGTCGGGATGTCCCTTCGAGAGCTGAATGACGATCGCGGTGGCGATCGCGACGACGAACAGCGACACGACCACGACCGACAGGGCAAAGAACTTGGAGACCACGAACACCCACGACGGGGTCGGCGTGGCATCGACGACTTCCGAGATGCCCACCGTGCGCTCTCGCCAAACGAGCTCCGATGCGTAATAGACCGCGACGATGAGCGGAATGATGCCGAACGCGCCGGCCACGGTCTGAATCATGACCCGGGTCATCGGATAGGACGGGGTGCCGTACATCACGTCGCGACCCAGCATCAACGACGCCACGGTGTTCACCATCCCGAGTACGAGCAGGATCCAGAACGCGGGACTTCGAACCACGCCCCGGGCCTCGAAACGAATGCGGGTGAACAGCTGCCCGAGCGAAGCGTGGGTCTCGGGACGGTGGCGGATCCAGCTTCCCGGCGTGATGTCCGCGGCTGAATCGGCGTCGGTATCGGTCTTCTTCTTGGACGCCTTTTTGGGCCGACGAAAGCGGAACGTCAGCACGTTGAAGGCGAGCAGGACCACCGCGACCGCCATCCACAGCACACGATTCAGGAGCAAGGTCCCCGCGAGCGGCAACATCTGGGTGTTGCGCTGATCCGGCGTCCAGTAGCGCATGACTTCCTGAATGGCGTTGAGGCCCAACGGGTCGGCGATGGCGGCGATGGTGCGGTAATCGGGCCGGCTCAGCATCGCGTTGCCGACGAAGTAGAGGACCAAGAACGCGGTCAGCGCGATGTACGTCGCGAACACCGACCGCGTCAGGTTGGACACCGTGAACAGGATGAGCCCGGTGACCAACAGGTTCAGCGCGCCGACCAGGAAGAACAGATACACGAAGTCGAACGGTCGAAACGGCCCCAGGCGCTCGGGGTCGATCCACGGCATCAAGGTGGCGAGGAACATGGCGATGGGCACGCTGGCGAACGCGAGCCAGGTCGCGACCACGCCGCCCGAGAATCGACCGAGGAGGAGAGTGTAGGGCTTGAGGGGCGTGGCGTAGAAGAGCTCTTCCGTCTTGTACTCCGAGTCGCGAATGATCCCGTTCGACAGCATCGCGGTGGGGATGAACAGCGCGAAGATCGACAGGACGCCGAGGGTCAGCGCGATCGCGCTCGGGGCGTTCAGGTGGACCGAGCTCGGGCCCCCGATCTGCACGCGCTCAGAGGCAGTGCCGAAGAACGCGAGGAGGAAAAAAGCGGCGAACGACGTTACGAACGTCGGACCGAAGACCTGGTAGCGGAGCTCGAACTTGAAGAGCGACCAGAGCTTGCGCATCACGCGGCCTCCGCGTCGAGGCTGACCGCACCGCTGCTGTTGCGTTGCTTGGAAATCGTCGCGAAGTACACGTCTTCCAGGCTGGGGGTCACGGGTTCGAAGGTGTCGTCGGGGCGCACGTCGGACAGAACGTGCAGGGAGAGCGTGCCGGCGACCCGGCGGGTGGAGATCACGTCGAGTCGGGACTGATACTCCGGCAACGAGGCCTTGTCCGTCGACTTGGTCCAGACACGGCCGTCGAGCTGCCGCATCAACTCCGCCGGCGCGCCGAGGGCAACGATCTCGCCCTGGGCCATGATGGCCATTCGAGGGCAGAGGTCGGCCACGTCGTCGACGATGTGGGTCGACAACACCACCACGACGTTCTCCCCGATGTCGGCCAGGAGGTTGTGAAACCGGTTTCGTTCTTCGGGGTCCAAGCCGGCCGTCGGCTCATCGACGATGATCAGACGCGGGTCCCCGAGAAGGGCTTGGGCGATACCGAAGCGCTGGCGCATCCCGCCCGAGTAGCCGCTGAGGGCCTTCTTGCGCGCCGACCACAGATTGGTCTGCTTGAGCAGACCTTCGACGACCTCCCGGCGCTTGCGTCCGTCGGTCAAGCCCTTGAGGACCGCGATGTGGTTCAGCATGTCCACCGCATTGACGCGGGGATAGACGCCGAAGTCTTGGGGAAGATAGCCGAGGGTGCGCCGCAGCGCGTCGGGCTGCTTGAGCACATCGATTCCATCGAAGGTCACCGCGCCGGCGTCCGGCGACTGAAGGGCGGCGATCGTCCGCATCAACGTCGACTTGCCGGCCCCGTTCGGACCCAGCAGGCCAAACATGCCGTTGGGTATCGACAGGGAGACGTCCTTCAACGCCTGCACGCCATTGGGGTAGGTCTTTCGAAGTCCTTCGATGTTCAACATAAGTGGGCGCTCTCTCCTTGTATAAAAACGGTGGATCATGAGCACCGATGATCGACCGTCAAGGGCTCGAACGCTGAGCGGTCGCGCTCACGGGTTCGAGACGGCGGTTTGGAGGGCCGGTTGTAAATGGCGTAAACCGAAGCTTCGCAAGTATAGTTGACATGAAGCGGGCTCGAGGCGAGGTGGTCATCGGGGTTCGACTCGAACGGCGGTCGGCGGGGCCGGCGTATAGCATCGCGGGTTGCGCGCGCCGCCCCCTGCCGAGCCGAGGCCATCCGGAGTACATTCGGGTCGTGGACATTCTGAACGCGTTGTTCTCCGCGCTCGACGAGGCCCAGCAGAGCGTTCCGAGCGCCGCAAACGTCGACCGGCGACCCGACGCCGTGTTGTTCGGCGAGGGCGGCCTAGACTCCATGGGCCTGGTGCAGTTCATCGTCATCGTCGAAGAGCGGCTCGAAGAGCTGTACGATGTCGAGGTCAGGCTCGCGTCGGATAAGGCCATGTCTCGACGCCGCAGCCCCTTCGCGACGGTGGGGGCCCTGGCGGAGTTCGTCCAAGAGTGCGTCGACGAGGCCCGAAGTGGCTGACGCCGCCGCGTCTCCGGTTACCCTGATCACCGGCGCCCGCAAGGGACTCGGACGGTTCCTGTGCGAGCACTATCTCGGACGAGGCCACCGGGTGGTCGGATGCAGCCGCGGGCCGTCTGATCTGACCCACGCCCGCTATCGACACTTCGAAGCCGACGTCGCCGATGAAGCGGCGGTGCGGCCGATCTTCAAACACCTGCGCAAGGCCCACGGAGGGCTCGACCATCTGATCAACAACGCGGGCATCGCGTCGATGAATCACTTGATGTTGACGCCCATCGAGACCGTCGATCGGGTGTTCAGCACCAACGTCATCGGCACGTTCCTATTCTGTCGAGAAGCCGCTCGCCTCATGCAGCGGCGACCGAGAGGGCGCATCGTCAACATGACCACCGTCGCCGACCCGCTCAATCTCGAAGGGGAGGCCGCGTACGCGGCGAGCAAGGCCGCGGTTCGCAAGCTCACCGAGGTCCTGGCGCGAGAGCTCGCTCCGCTGGGGATCACCGTCAACGCGGTCGGCCCTACCCCGATCCGGACCGACCTCATTCGTTCGGTCCCCGAAGATAAACTCGAAGCGCTCCTAGGGCGGCAGGCCATCCCTCGCTTCGGCGAGCCCGAAGACGTCACGAACGTGATCGATTTCTTCTTGCGGCCGGAGAGCGACTTCGTGACCGCGCAGAATGTCTTTCTCGGGGGCGTCGCCTAGTGGGCGCCGTCCGACCGCTCATCGAACGGTTCGAGGGGCTGGGCGGGGCGACGGCGCTCGTCTGGCGCGACCGTGGCCTGTCGTTCGGAGAGCTTGGATGCAGGGTCGCCGAGTGGGACGAGTGGCTCGATGCCCGCGCTCGCGTCGCGATTTCGCCGGGGGTCGTCGTGGCCTTGAACGCCGACTACTCCCCGTCGTCGGTGGCATTGCTGCTCGCGCTTCTCGACCGGGGCGCCATCGTGGCTTTGGTCGGCCACGGTTTGACCAGCGAGAAAGACGTTCTGTACCCAACGGCCCAGATCGGGGTCGAGCTCGTCGTCGATGACGAGGACGAGGTTCGGGTCGCGCCGGCGCCGTACACCGCCGACCACCCGCTGCTGGTGTCGCTGGCCGAAGAGGGGGCGCCGGGATTGATCCTGTTCTCCTCGGGTTCGACCGGGGCCCCCAAAGCCGTGGTCCACGACGGCCGGCGGCTGCTCGCGAAGTACGCGACCCCGCGGGTGGCCAAGACCACCATCCCGTTCATGCTGTTCGACCACATCGGTGGTCTGAACACCCTGCTTCATACGCTGTCGTCGGGGGGGACGATCGTCGTGCCCCCCGACCGCCGGCCGGAGACCATCTGCCGGCTGGTGCAGGCGCACCGGGTCCAGGTGTTGCCCACGTCGCCGACGTTCCTCAATCTGCTGCTCCTGTACGGCATCGACGGCCACGACCTGTCGTCTCTCGAGACGATCGCCTACGGGGCGGAGCGGATGGCGGCGCCGACGCTGGCCCGGCTTCGCGCGGCGCTTCCTCACGTGCGGCTCGTGCAGAGCTACGGCTTGTCCGAGGTCGGCATCATGCGCACGAAGTCGGAGGCCTCGGACAGCCTGTGGGTCGAGCTGGGCGGGGACGGATTCGAGACCCGGGTCCGCGACGGCATGCTCGAGGTCCGGGCCGCGACCGCGATGATCGGTTATCTCAACGAAAAGAACCCGTGGACCGACGACGGCTGGCTGCGGACCGGCGACCGGGTGGCGGTCAAAGGACGGTTCGTCCAGATTCTCGGACGGGCGTCCGACCTGATCGTCGTCGGCGGCGAGAAGGTCTACGCCACGGAGGTCGAAGACCAGCTCCTGCGGTTGCCGGGCGTCGTCGAGGCCAGCGTGGTCGGCGAGCCGAACGCGCTGACCGGCCAATCGGTGCTGGCGCGGGTTCAGCTGTCGACGGGAGAGTCCCGGCGGGCGTTCCGTGTTCGCATGCGAGCCGCGCTGTCCGGTCGGCTCGCCGAGTTCAAGATCCCCCAGCGGCTCGAGATCGTCGACGGCCCGCTGACCACATCGCGCTACAAGAGGTCGAAATGAGCGAGTACCGCCGGCGGGTCACCAGCGGCGAAAAATCGATGGTCGCGTTCAACGAGCTGCGGCCGCCGTTCGCCATTCAGCTCGCGGTGGCGGGGGAGGGCGACCCGGCGCCCCGAGCGCTGTTCGATGCGCTCGAGCGAACGACGGCGGTCAACCCGGGGTCCCGTTTGCGGCTCGAGGAAGGCCAGCCGGACGATCACTGGGGGCTCGGTCCCG
>JANQQN010000238.1 GCA_028289325.1 Myxococcota bacterium
CGATGAGACCGACGACCGCGACCACGATCGCCTCGTCAAATCGGATCTGCACCGGCTCCGCCAGGCGCGCGACGGACTCCGCGATGACCCATAGGCCGACCAGGGCCAGGGCGACCGCGCTCGCGAAGCCGCCCAGTGCACTCACTTTGCCCGTCCCGAACGAATATTGTGGGTTGCGGCAATTCCGGCGGGCGTAGATGTAGGCGAATAGCGTGATGCCGAGAGCCGCGGCGTGGGTCCCCATGTGCCAGCCGTCGGCGAGCAGGGCCATCGAGCCGACATAGGCACCCGCCGCGATCTCCACCACCATCATGACCAAGGTGAGAATGACGACCTGGCGGGTCCGGTGCTCGCCGGCCTGCTTCTGGTCCAGGCCGTAGTCGTGATCCGGCACATATTGGTGGCTGTTGTGGTGCTTCACCGCCGTCACGGACCGCTTCTCCTCCATATCGGATGTTAAACCACGAAACCGCGGTCGACCATCGACTGTCCTGTATCTCGAAGGGTTTCGTCGATGGGCCGGAACGTCACGCCCAGCGCATCGCGGACCCGGCGGGCATCGAGCTGAATCCGGCGGCCGAGGGCGCGTCGCAGGTAGGACCACGTCAGTCGCCGGTCGAACACGGCGTAGGCGTACACGAGCGGAGTGGGGATCGACCAACGGGGCACCGGTCGCCCCGGGAACATCGCCCGCAGCCGGCGGCAGATCTCCGCCATGTGCAGTTCCTCGGCGAAACAGATGTACCGGTCGGCGAGGGTCTCCGACGGATGGGTCATGGCTCGCACGTGTGCTTCGGCGACGTCGCGGACATCGACCAGGTTGAAGAAGAAATCGGGAATGGCCGGCAGCTTGCCCCGCAAGAGCTCGCTCACGAGCTGAGGGCTGGTTCGCAGGTGGATCTGGGCGTCGACGGGGCCGAAGACGAACGTCGGGTTGATCGCCGTCAACTCGAATTGCTCGGCCGCCGGGAGAGCGTTTCGGAAAGCCACCGCCGCGCGCTCGGCGAGGACCTTGGATTTTGGGTACGGGAGCACGTCGGTGATCGCCGATTCGTTCCAGTCGGTCTCGGAGAAGACGTACGCTGGCGGGCGAGCATAGTCGTAGACGGCGGCGATCGACGACGTCTGAACTACGCGTTTCACCGTCTTGGCCTTGACCACCGCCGACAGAACGTTACGGGTGCCGTCGACGGCCGGCTGAACGATGTCGCGGCCGGGATCCGCGGCCGTGGTCAGCACTGGGGACGCGGTGTGAACCACGTATCGGCAGCCGGACACCGCGTCATCGAAGCTACCGTCGACGGTGAGGTCGCCGGCGTGGATATCGACGTCACCGAGGGCCCGAAGATGGGCCGTCTTCGCCTCGTCCGACGGGTCACGCACAGTAGCGCGAACCCGATAGCCCCGCTCGAGAAGAACCCGGACCACGTGGGTGCCGATGTACCCCGAGGCGCCGGTGACGCAGACGGCTGCGCCCTGGTCGCTCATCGTTTCGCCCACTTGTCCCGAACGCTGCCTCGCCGCCGGCCTTGGGTCCAGCGCCTCAGTCTGAATTGTCCGGCAATCCCCCGTTGTATCGCGGGACTAGCGGGCGTAGCTTGCCCCACCGATGACCACCGACAGCTTCCAGGCGGCCAAATTCATCGACACCCCGGTCGGCAAGCTCAAGGCGTATGACCTCAAAGCGCTCAATTCCGCGGGCGTCGGTCACGTCGACAAGCTCCCGTATTCGATCCGTGTCCTGCTCGAAGCGGTGCTTCGCAACGTCGACGGGTTCGCGATCACCGATGACCACGTCAAGCGGATCGCGAGCTACGACGCGAAGAACGTGGGCGAGGTCGAGATCCCGTTCATGCCCGGACGCGTGGTCTTGCAGGACTTCACGGGGGTGCCGGCGGTGGTCGACCTCGCCGCGCTTCGCAGCGCCATGCACCGTCTCGGCGGAGATCCCAAAGACATCAATCCCCAGGTGCCGTGCGACCTGGTGATCGACCACTCGGTTCAGGTCGACACCTTCGGCTCGAAAGACGCCTTGCAGATCAACGCGTCGAAAGAGTTTCAACGCAACCGCGAGCGGTACGAGTTCCTGAAGTGGGGGCAAAGCTCATTCGACAACTTCCGGGTCGTGCCCCCGGCCACGGGCATCGTCCACCAGGTCAACCTCGAGTACCTCGCGAGCTGTGTGCTGCAGCGGACGGTCGACGGACAGACCGAGGTCTATCCAGACTCCTTGGTCGGCACCGACTCCCACACCACGATGATCAACGGCCTCGGCGTGGTCGGCTGGGGTGTAGGGGGCATCGAAGCAGAGGCGGTCATGCTCGGCCAGCCGATCTACATGCTCCTACCGGAGGTGGTCGGCTTCGAGCTCACCGGCCGCCTGACCGAAGGCGCCACGGCCACCGATCTCGTCCTGACCGTGACCCAGATGCTCCGCAAGAAGGGCGTGGTCGGCAAGTTCGTGGAGTTCTACGGTGCGGGGCTCGACAGCATGTCTCTGCCCGACCGCGCGACCATCGCCAACATGGCCCCCGAGTACGGCGCGACCATGGGCTTCTTCCCCGTCGACGAGCAGACGCTTCATTACCTGCGTCGAACCGGTCGCGAGGAGAAGCTCGTCCAGACCGTCGAGCAGTACTACAAGGAGGTCGGCCTGTGGCGCGACGAGTCGCAGCCGATCGAATACGTCGACTCGCTGAAGCTCGATCTCGGCGAAGTCCAGGCCTCGCTGGCCGGGCCCAAGCGGCCGCAGGACAAAGTGCTCCTGTCGGACATGAAGGGCCAGTGGACCATCGACCGCGAAAAGACCTACGGCCACGACTCCATCCGAGCCCAGGACTTCGAGCTCGACGGCAAGAAGCTCACCCTGAGCGACGGCTCGGTGGTCATCGCCGCCATCACGTCGTGCACCAACACCTCGAACCCGTCGGTTCTCGTCGCGGCCGGCCTCGTGGCCCGCAAAGCTCGGGCTTTGGGCCTCACGCGGCAGCCGTGGGTGAAGACGTCGCTGGCCCCCGGGTCTCGGGTGGTCACCGACTACCTCGACAAGGCGAACCTGAGCGAAGACCTCGACGCGATCGGCTTTCACACCGTCGGCTACGGCTGCACCACCTGCATCGGCAACTCGGGGCCGCTCATTCCCGAGGTGTCGGCGGCGATCAAGGCCGGCGACCTCGCCGCGGCCGCGGTCTTGTCGGGCAACCGGAACTTCGAGGGCCGCGTGAATCCCGATGTTCAGCCGAGCTACCTCGCGTCACCGCCGCTGGTCGTCGCCTACGCCCTCGCGGGAACGGTCGACATCAACCTGGAGACGGATCCCATCGGGAAGTCCAAGGACGGTCGTGACGTCTTCCTCAAAGACATCTGGCCGAGCAACGAAGAGATCCGGGCCATCATGGAGCAGTGCGTGACCACCGACCAGTTCACGTCGCGCTACGCCGAGGTCGATAAGGGCCCCGCGGAATGGCAGGCGGTCAGCGTGACCGAGTCCGATGTCTACGCCTGGGATGGCGCCAGCACCTACGTGCAGGAGCCGCCGTTCTTCGTCGGGATGTCGAAGCAGGTCGAGCCGATCAAGCCCATCAGCGGGGCGAAGGTCTTGGTCAAGGTCGCGGACAGCGTAACCACCGACCACATCTCGCCGGCGGGGGCGATCAAGGCCGACAGCCCGGCCGGTAAGTACCTCATCGACAAGGGCGTGGCCCAGGCGATGTTCAACAGCTACGGCTCCCGGCGCGGCAACGACCGGATCATGACCCGCGGCACGTTCGCGAACATCCGGCTCCGCAACGAGCTGGCGCCGGGCACCGAAGGGGGCTTCACGACCTTCTACGGTGCCACCGCCCACGGCGACGTGAAGCCCGGCGAGGTCACGACCATCTACGACGCGGCGATGGCCTACAAAGACGAGGGGACGCCCCTGGTGGTGCTCGCGGGCAAGGACTACGGCATGGGCTCGAGCCGCGACTGGGCCGCGAAGGGAACCTTTCTCCTCGGGGTGAAGGCGGTGATCGCCGAAAGCTTCGAGCGGATCCACCGCTCCAACCTGGTGTTCATGGGTGTCCTGCCCCTGCAGTTCAAGGCCGGCGCGTCGCGCACCGGCCTCGGGCTCGACGGGACCGAAGTATTCGACATCGCCGTCGACGATAAGGTCGAGCCGCTGCAGGACCTGAAGGTCACCGCCACCAAGAAGGACGGCACCCAGGTGGCGTTCGAGGTCACCTGCCGGATCGATACCCCGGTCGAGGTCGGTTATTACCGCAACGGCGGCATCCTCCACACCGTGCTCCGCAAGATCGCGAACAAGTAGCCAGTAAGCGCTACACCTCGAAGATCATGCCGTCGTCCGCGAACGCGAGGGCGACGGCCTTCGGCGCTTCGGCCAAAAGTCGCGGGATCTCGGCTCGAACCCGATGATTGAGATGACTGAGCACCACCCGCCGGCAGTCGAGGTTCGGCAAGACAGCTTTCCAGTCTAACCACGTGGTGTGACGACCGACGGGCGGCTCGAGCGCGGAGCACTCCGCGACCAGGATATCGGCGCCCTCGGCGGCGGCGATCAGATTGGGGTTCATGGCCGTATCCCCCGAAAACGTGGCCACCTTGCCCTCGGGACTGGTGAATCGCAAAGAGAGCGGATAATCGGGCGGATCCATGTGGTCGGCGAGAAAGCCGTCGATTCGGAACCCCGCCAGGTCCGCGGACTCGCCGGGGGCGATCTCCGTAGTGGGGTACTCGAACGGCAAGTGCAGCGCCTCGAGTTCCCGATAGGTTCCCGCAAACAAGACGTCTCGTCGTGCGACGAGGCCGACGGGACCCACCATGGGCAAAGGTCGCGTTCGCGGCGCGTTGTACGCCGCGTCGAGAATCAGAAACGGCAGCCCGCCGAGGTGGTCCCCGTGCACGTGCGTGATCGCGATCCCTTCCAGCTCAAGGGGCGCTCGCCCCGCTTTTCGCAGCGCAACGAGGCCGCTGCCGCCGATATCGACCATGACCGGGCCGCAGCCGGCCGCCTCGACCAAGTAGCAACTGTGACACCGCCCGGCCGAATTAAACGCGTCGGCGGAGCCCAGGATCGTGACTTTCACCCAGCCACCGTAACAGACCCCTCAACACGGCTCTGCCACAGAACCGTAACGTAAGCTCATGAAGCCATATAGGACGATGGTGGCGTCGATCTTGAAGAGCAGACAAGTATGACGGAAGCCTTGCAGATCACCTATCACGGGACCGACAGGCAGCCCTCGATCGACCGACTGATCAAGGAGCAGGCCGATAAGCTGTTCCAGCTGTTCGAGCGGATTTCCAGCTGCCGGGTCGTGGTCGACACGCCCCATCGTAGTCATACGAAGGGAAATCATTTCGTTGTAGGGATCGAGCTGCACGTGCCCGGCGATGTGTTGGTTATCAACCGTGATCACCGGGACGACGCGGTGCACGAAGACCTCTCATCGGCGGTCCGGCACGCGTTTCAGGTCGCGGTTCGGGCGCTGCGGCACTACGTCGAGCGACTGCGGGCCTGACCGAGGGCGCCGTCGCGCCGACCCGACCGGCTCCCGCCGCGCGCTCGGTCCGACCGGAGGGTCGCGATCCCAAAGAACGCCCGGCGTGAGCGCGCCCGTCACGTCTCTAGTCGGCGATCCGGAGGTTCCGATCCAGTTCCAGGCTCGGAGCCTCCAATCGCCGTCCTAGCGGCCTCCCGAGGATCGCCGCGTACACGCGGCTCGCGCCCGGCAGATCTCAAGTCCTTCGCAACTGGCTCAGGGCATAAGATCTGCCGTACGAGGGCCCCTCAGAGCGGCCGGAGGGCCTCCCCTCGCGCGCCGCCGGTCCCCCTGAGTCCCGCCTCGGTCTTCCCCGCAAGCCTCCGACCGGACGCGATGCATCGACGATGACAAACGGGTTGCGGTGGTCGTCGCCCCTCGGCATCCTTCGCCTCCATGTCCGAGGCGGTCACCGAGGGAATCCGGATCACGGTCCAGTCGAAATACCTTCCTCAGCAGTCGACGCCGGAGAACGCGCGCTTCGTGTTCGCGTACACCGTGAAGATCACGAATGAGTCGTCGGACAAAGTTCAGCTGCGGACACGACACTGGGTCATCACCGACGCGAGCAACAAGGTCGAAGAGGTCCGAGGCGAGGGCGTGGTAGGGAAAAAACCGATCCTCGCCCCCAACGACTCGTTCGAGTACACCTCCGGCTGCAGCCTCAAGACACCGTGGGGCACGATGCAGGGGACGTACCGCATGCACCGCGGCGATGGCTCCTCGTTCGAGGCGGAGATCGCGCCGTTTCTCCTCGCCACCCCGAGCGTCGAGCCCTCCGGCGAACCCAACTGACGCCTCATCGCTGTCTCCTGCGCCTCAGCGGGGTGGCCACCAGTACAGGTCCGCATCGGTCCATCGGTTGACTTCCTCGCCGATGTCGTCGAACGCCTCTTCCACTCGCCGGTTCCGGTTCTTGAGCGCTCGGTACCGCAAGATAGGCCGCCGACGCCGCTCGAACCCGCGGGGCCACGGTCCCGCGCCGCCGTGACGGCTGGCCACGCCCGTCATATCCAGCCGCAGGGGGCCCATCATCGCGTCGGCGATGGTGGTGACGATCGTGCCGCGCAGGCGAGGGGTCGCGACGCCCCGCAGGTACACGCCGTTGAGAAGGAGGGCGTCGCGGGTGTCGGTGCGGCCGAACCCGCCGAATGCGAAGCCGATCGGCTCTTCGCGCCGGCGTATCTCGAAACAGAAGCTCAACGGATCTCGCCACAGCTCGAGGACGCGGCGCTCGGTATCGCCTCGACGGTAGAAGTCGAAGCGGCTGTTGTAGCAACAGCTCACGACGTCTGCGAACCGCCAAAACCGCAGGATGTCGCGGCACTTGTGGAGGTACCGGACCGAGTAGTCGCCGACCTCCGGTACAGGCAGCGGGGCATCGAGGCTCGCCAGCGGGGCATGGCCGGCGATCAGGCTCGGCGCGACGTCCATCGGTCGCCACCGTGCCCAGGATTCGACCAAAGACACGTCCGGGTGGCCTATAGGGTGAACCGAGGATCGCAGTCGTCGAACCAGGCGCTTCCAGCGCGAAAGGGGCCAAGGCCGCCCGTATCGTTTCGACAGCGGAGTGGTCAGCATCAGCGCTTCGAGGGCCGAATCGTCGGTGGCGAGCCGGTTCAGCAGCCGATCCTGGTCAAGGCGGGCCAGCGCGGCCTTGCGCGCTTCGAAGCGGGCGAGGGTCGCCTCGGGACCGGCCCGAAGGACGCGATGCGGTTGAATGCTCATCCACCGCATGATCCCTTCCGTGGGCGGCGAACGGTGCGCGCGCCACCAAGATTCACATAGCGCGCGCCACCAGCCGTCGAGATCCTCGACCACCGCGCGGCTGACCGCGCCGTGCAGCTCGTGCACGGCCGCTGCGAACCCCTCAGGGACGAGACGATGGGCTTCGAGGGCACCGTGCAGCGCCCGGGAAGAGAAGCGATGGCCTACGCTGGCCGGCGCGCCAAACGCGCGAGGCACGATCGTCGGTCCGTCGATGCACACCAGGGCGGACAGCATCGACGGGTAGAGTTGGTGTTCGGTCGACGTTCGTCCGAGCTGATGGTCGAGGGTCCGGCGAGCGCGTTCGCCGCCGATAACGGCCATGGTTCCCAGTCGGACCTGGGCCGCGGCGATCGCCGCGGGATCTTCGTGAAGGGCGCGATGGAGGGTCCGGCGTGCGGCCTGCAGGACGCCGGACCGCCGACGGCTGGCCCGCGGAGCGCGGGCCAGCCCGTCGTCGTACAGGGCGCGAATCGGGTCGGCAGGGTCCGACGACAGCGCCCCCGCGAACGCGAGGTCGCCCATCAGGCCCCGCACGAACGCTTCGGCCTGCGGTGACCCGTGTAGCTGTCGGTCGATCGCGCCCGGATCGAGGCGCTCGATCGACCGAATGTACAGCGCCTGCCGCAGCCGAGCCTGCAGCCACGGGGCCTTGACCGCACCCGAGGCCATCGCGTCGAGGACCTGCCGCTCGGCGAGGCGGTCGACGACCGGACTCACCGCATCCAATCGGTCCAAGAGCGCGGTCAGACGCCGATGACCCCACGGCCACCGTCCGCGGTACCCGAACCGCAGCATCACGTACAGCAGCTGCCGTGCGATGCGTTGGTCCGGCCGGACGCCGCCGATCCAGCATCGCCGGTCGCGGCGCGGCGCGGCGGCCGCTTCGCGCAGCCAGTACCACGCGTTCGACGGACGTCCGGCCACGACCTCGACGTCGGCCTGCATCAGCTGGTGGACCCCCGCGCCCACCGCGGCCGGAGACAGCTGACGGCTGGGGACCGGTTCCAGCCGACCCAACGTTACGCGCAGCTCGTGGGTCGAGAACGCCTGGCGCTGGGGATCCTGCATCTGCCGGATCAGCTCGAACGCGGCGGCGGGGTCGTCCCGCTGAGCGGACAGCTGGGCGCACTGCCACAGGTACTCGTCCATCAGGGGACCCGACAGCGACCCCGGCCCAACGCCGGCCCGGACCTGATGCCGAACGATGACCCGACCCCCCGCCAGCCGCTGCCGCGGCGGCAAGCGGTCGGCGAGCCGCTTCGCGTCGTGCCACCGACCAGCGCTGGCGACGGCGTCGACCAGCGCCAAGCTCACTCGGTACGCCCTCGGTCCGACCCGGTCGTCGAGGCGACCGACGAACGCCGGCTCCGCGCTCGGCCAGCACCCGTAGGTCACGAGCCGGCGCGCGGCCAGCGAAGGTCGCGGCCGGTCAGCGACGTACGCGAGGGCCGACCGTGGGCCGTCGCGGTGCACGCGACGGGCGACCTCGGTCAGCTCCGCGTCATGCTCGTCGTACCGATACAGCCGCGCCAGCGGAGTTGGCAGCTCCACCAGAGCATCGACCGCCGGCACGGCGTCTCGAATGCGATTCGCGAGCCGCGCCGCGTGGCCCGGTCGTTCGTTTAGAGCGAACCGGCGCATCGCCCACGCCTCCAGTCGATCCAGAACCCGGATCTGAGCGAGGGCCGCCTGAACCCCGCCTCGTCCGTGGGAGACGTCGGGGGTCGCGCTGATCACATGAAGCACCGGTCCGACCGACGGGTGACGGTGCAGCGGGTGCTCGAAAGTTCGCGAGCTCATAGATCCGTACCCCCTCGCGCGCCTGAAGCGCGGCGCGACGTACGTGGCGCGAGGCCACGGTAAGTGCGACGACGTCCACGCGACCAGGCGCGTGAAGATCGGGTCGACATGTGGAATGCGCGCGGTCCGCCTACGTGATGCTGGTGCCCGCAGGGCGAAGTACGCCGCCCGGCGAGGCGTCAGATGCGAGGCGTTAGATGCGGGGTATGAAGGAGAGCATCTCCAGGCTAAAGTCCGGCAGGTTCACCTGCGAGGTCAAGCGGTCTTTCGTTGATTTCGGATCCGTGCGCGGGTTCACGCGTCGGCGTCGGGCGATGGGGTCACTGTCGGTGACGCCGGTCGCTTTTCGGCGCCACGGGAACCGGAACGTACTAAGCTCATCTGGATGAGCGACCTATTTTTGGGCCTCACCTACGATTGGGTGTTGCGCGCGGTGGAAGCGGCTGGGTTCGCCCCCACGGGTCACATCATGGCGCTCCACTGTATGGAGAATCGGGTCTACGACCTGAAGCTCGACGACGGGTCCCACGTTGTCGCGAAGTTCTATCGACCCGGTCGCTGGTCGGCGGACGCGATCCGGGAGGAACACGAGTTCTTGCTCGAGCTCAAAGACGCCGAGCTTCCCGTGTGCGCACCGCTGGCGTTCGGCGACGGCGAGACGCTGCACGAGGTGGAAGGGATCTGGTACGCCGTATGGCCCCGCACCGGGGGGCGGGCCCCCGACGAGCTCACCGACGATCAGGTCGCGATCCTCGGCCGGCTCGTGGCTCGCATTCACAACGTGGGGGCCCTCAAGCCGGCGCGCCACCGTCCGGAGCTCAACGCGGTGACGTTCGGAGACGACGCGTTCGCGTTTCTCGAAGAGCGCGGTTTTCTCCCGCCGCAGTACGTCGATCGGTACGGTGACGCCGTCGATCGGATCGCCGAGGTCTACGAGGCGCTGATCGACGGGGTGCCGTTGATCCGAGTCCACGGAGACTGCCACCACGGCAACCTGCTCGATGGCCGCGAAGGGTGGTTCTTTCTGGACTTCGACGACTTCCGGATGGGCCCCGCGGTCCAGGACGTGTGGCTGCTCGTCCCCGACCAAGACGAAACCGGACAGCATCAGCGAGACGTGTTCATCGAAGCCTACACCCAGTTTCGGGATTTCGAGCCGCGGTGGCTGAAGCTCGTCGAGCCGTTGCGCGCCCTTCGTTATGTCCACTACGCGGCGTGGATCGCGCGTCGTTGGGACGATCCGGCGTTCCCGGCCTCGTTTCCGCACTTCAACTCCGAGTCGTACTGGGAAAAGGAAACCCAAGATCTCGAGCAGCAAGCTGACCTGTGTGAACGGCTCCTGGTCGGAGGTGTCGAGTGAAGGCGTTGATCGACGTGTCGAAGTGGCTGCGGCGCGAGCTTGCTCCGCTGGCCTTCGGGCCCCCGGTCACCCATGTCTACAACCCGCTCGACTACGCGTGGGCCCCTCACGAACGGTACCTACGCCAGTTCGACGGGCCTCGAGAAGTGTTGTTGCTGGGCATGAACCCCGGTCCGTACGGAATGGCGCAGACCGGGGTCCCGTTCGGTGAGGTGAACCTGGTCAAAGACTGGATGGGCCTCGAGAGCCCGGTCGGCAAGCCCGACCCCGAGCATCCGAAGCGACCCGTCGACGGGTTTGCGTGCGCACGCAGTGAGGTGAGCGGCGCGCGCCTTTGGGGATGGGCGAAGGCCACCTTCGGGCCCGCGGATGTCTTCTTCGGTCGGTTCTTCGTCGCCAACTACTGCCCGCTGGTGTTCATGGAGGACAGCGGCCGCAACCGCACCCCCGACAAGCTCCCCGCCGAGGAGCGCGCGCCCCTGGAGGCCATCTGCGATGAGGCGCTGCGGCGGGTGGTGGCCATCATCGATCCCGAACACCTCGTAGGGGTCGGACAGTTCGCGGAGAATCGCCTCAAGAAGGTGGTCGACGCCGAACGCCAGGTGGGCCGCGTACTCCATCCCAGCCCGGCCAGCCCGGCCGCCAACCGTGGATGGGCGGCCGCAGCGAGGCGCGACTTCGAAGAACTCGGCATCGCGCTGCCCCCGGCGACCTGATGGCTTGAGCCCCGGCGCTTCCAGTCGTTCCGCCACTACGCCGGGCGCCGGATGACGAGGTAGCGGTTCATGTCCCTGGCCGCGCCGTCGGCGTCGAAGCGGTCGACCAGCTCGCCATCGAGAGGCTCGAGCAGGCGGTCGATCTCGTCGTCGTCGGAATGATGGCAGTACCGCAGCCCCGCGCCCCCCCGGCGCCAGCGCACCAGGTGATCGCCGGGCTCGACCGCCGCGGGCTCGATGCCCACCTCGGACCACGGTGCGGTCGCGACCCGCGGCTGCCCATCGGGTGCGAATCGCCAAAAACACACCGCCAGGTGGCCACCCGGCGCCACCCGAGCAAAAGCACGGGTGAGGAAGGCCCGGCGGGCTTCGAAGCTGGGCACGTGGTGGACGACCCCGAAAGCGCCGACGAGGTCGGCGGACCGGGCCGGCCACTCGTTGCCCAAGAGGTCGACGATGACAAAGCGGGCGTCGAGGCCGGCCCGAAACAGGGCCCCCGCCCTCTCGAGCAGCGGCGGGCAGTCGTCCCAGCCTTCGTAGGTCTCCGCCGACGGGGCGTTCGCGGCCAAAAAGTCCGCCCATCGTCCGTTGCCGCACCCGAGGTCGAGGACCGTGCGGGGGGATGTCCGGGCCGCCACCCGCCGCCAGCCGGGCCAAGGGCGGGTTCGTGTCTCGTCGAACGCGGCGTGAAAGCGCGCGTAGAACGTTCGGTTGATGGCCACTAGCCGTGCGGTCGTCGATTGATTCAAGCTGTCGCTCGCCTATGGGTCGCTATACCGGCCGAGACTTCGATCCGAAAGCGCACGAGGCCCAGCTGCGTCGAGTGATCGACGCCCTCGATGGGCTGGCCGATGTCGACGCCCGGACGTTGACGAAAGTCCTGCATCGATTCCCCAAGACGCCTGGTCGGAGCTTTTCGAAGGCCGAGCTGATCACCGGCGCTCGCCGATTCGCCGACCGATACGGCTGGGATGCGGGCGAGATCGCGGCCAAGCTTCGGATGAAGCCGGTTCGCACGGCCAGCGGGGTCGCGCCGGTCACCGTGCTGACCCAACCGTTTCCGTGCCCGGGGCAGTGCATCTTTTGTCCCAACGACGTGCGGATGCCGAAGAGTTACCTGTCGATGGAGCCCGGCGCCCAGCGGGCGGCCCAGAACCGCTTCGACCCCTTCGCGCAGACGGTGTCTCGGCTGAAGGCCCTATTCAACAACGGCCATCCTCTGGACAAGGTCGAGCTCATCGTGCTCGGCGGCACGTGGTCGTTCTATCCGTCGGGCTATCAGGTGTGGTTCATCACCCGCTGCTTCGAGGCCATGAACGACTTCGACCAGTTCACGGGCGACGACCGGGGGTTGCCGATGCCGGTGGGGCCGGACTTCGACGCGGTGCCCGAGCCGCCGGATCCCGTGCATGCGGGGCGGCCGGCGGGAACCTACAACCGGGTCGTGCGAGAATTTCTGGACCGCGCCGGCGTGCCGGTGGCGCCGGACGCCGAAGATTGGCCTCGCCTCGAAGCCGCGCAGGCCACCAATGAATCCGCCGGCGCGCGGTGCGTGGGGTTGGTGCTCGAAACGAGGCCCGACCACGTCACCGCGGATGAGGTGGTCCGCCTGCGCCGGCTCGGCGCCACGAAGGTGCAAGTCGGCGTGCAGGCCCTATCCGACGAGGTCCTGCGGCTGAACGGGCGGGGACACGATGTGGCCACCGCCCGATCGGCGATGACCCTGCTTCGGCGGGCGGGCTTCAAGCTTCAGGCCCACTGGATGGCCAACCTGTACGGCTCCGACCCCGACCGCGATATCGAGGACTATCGTCGCCTGTGGCGAGATCCTGCGCTTCGACCAGACGAGCTAAAGCTCTATCCGTGCAGCCTGATCGAAACCGCGGCCTTGATGGAGCACTACCGGTCCGGTGCGTGGCGGCCGTACGATGAATCGGCGCTGATGCGGGTGGTGGCCAGCGGTCTCGCCGCGACGCCTCCGTACTGCCGGCTGAACCGGGTCATTCGAGACATCCCGTCCCATGACATCGTGGTCGGGAACCAGCAGTCCAACTTTCGGGAGGCTGCGGAGGCCGAGGTGCGGCGGCGAGGACACCGGCTCAACGACATCCGCGCCCGGGAGATTCGCACCCGCCCCGTCGAGGTGGCGAAGCTCCGGATGGAGGTCATCCATTACCGGTCTTCGGTCGGTCGGGAGCGCTTCGTGCAGTGGGTGGAGGCCGACGGCGGCGGTCTGGCCGGTTTTCTCCGCCTCACCCTGCCGGATGGGCCGCCGGCCGTCGACGAGCTCGCGGGATCGGCGCTGCTACGCGAGGTGCATGTATACGGTGCCGTCGCCGGCTTTTCGGCCGACGCGAAGGCCAACGCGCAGCATCGAGGCCTCGGCGGGCGGTTGCTGCGCACTGCAGTGGAGATGGCGGAGGCGGCGGGCTACCGGCAGCTGAGCGTGATCAGCGCCGTCGGAACCCGCGATTATTACCGGCGCCACGGCTTTGTAGACGGGCGCTTGTATCAGCACCGGGCTTGCGAGCCAGCCCCTGATGGGGCAGCACCGCCGCTATGAGCTTCCCATCGACCATTTCCGTCGTCGAGATCACCGGGCCGGGGGGGCCGGAGGTCCTGCGACCCGCGACCCGCCCTCTGCCCCATCCGGGGCCGGAAGACCTGCTGATCGCGGTGGACGGGGCGGGCGTCAATCGGCCGGACGTGATGCAGCGGCAAGGGCTCTACCCGCCGCCGCCCGGCGCGAGCGACATTCCGGGTCTGGAGGTCTCGGGTCGGGTGATGATGGCGGGCAGCAAGACCGAGGGGTGGCGGGTCGGCGACCCGTGCGTCGCGCTGGTCGCCGGCGGGGGGTACGCGCACTATTGTGTCGCGCCCGCCGTACAGTGTCTGCCGGTGCCCGAAGGGCTGGATCTCGTCGAAATGGCCGGGATTCCGGAAACCTTCTTCACGGTGTGGGCGAATGTTTTTGAGCTCGGCCGCTTCGGCACGAAGGACACCTTGCTCTGTCACGGAGGCGCCAGCGGCATCGGCACCACCGCGATTCAGCTGGTCAAGGCCTACGGGGGGCGGGTCATCGTCACCGCGGGCTCCGACGAGCGATGCCAGCAGTGTCTCGACCTCGGGGCCGACCTGGCCATCAACTACCGAAGCGAGGACTTCGTGGCCGAGGTGGAGTCGTTCACGCGAGGCCGCGGGGTAGAGGTCGTGCTCGATATGGTCGGCGGTGACTATGTGGCCCGCAACATCGCTTGTTTGGCGCCTGGCGGCCGACATGTGACCATCGCGTTTCTCCGGGGCCCGAACGCCGAGATCAGCCTGCTTCCGGTGTTGATGAAGAACCTCACCCTGACCGGTTCCACCTTGCGTCGCCGCCCGGTGGAGGAAAAGGGCCGCCTGGCGCGGGCGCTCAAGGAACACGTTTGGCCCTGGCTCACCGACGGAACGGTCAAGCCGGTGGTTTCCCACCGATTCCCGCTCGATGAAGCGGAGCGAGCGCATCGAGCGCTGGAGGCCGGCGAGCAGTTTGGAAAGATCGTGCTCGAGGTACCGAACGCGTAGCGCGGCTGGAGGCCAGGCCTACGCGACCTGGAGGTTCTCTTGGGCTTCGGGTTCCGCGAGGGGCTCGCCATCGAGCCGTCGAACCTCGTAACGGTCCGCGGCGAGGTCGAGGACCACCAGCTCCCGATGGCCGCACAAGCATGTTCCGCAGTTGAGATAGATCTGGTCGGACGTGTCGTGGCGGATGGCGCGGTGGGTGTGGCCGTTGACCACGATGTCCGCGCCCATCGCGCGGCCGATCGCGAGGGCTCGGGCTTCGATCGCGGAGATCTTCGTGGTGTTCTGAGAGGACACCCGGTGGTGATCGACCCATTGCGTGACGCCGATACCCGCACGCTCGAGCATGCCTGAGCCCCACAGCGCGATCCGGCTGAGCCGGGCTTCGCCCTTGGAGATCCAGTCGGCTTGGTGGCCGTGAAAGAAGAGAACCCGGCGTCCGTGGACTTCGACCGAGTAGAACTCCGGCGCACGCAGAACGTCGCGGGCGACGTAGTCGTGGTTACCGAAGATGTACGTGTACCGAGGATCCTCGAGGATCCGGCGCGCGATGTCCGGATACGCCGCGAGGCCCTTCTTGAGCTCCTCGGCTCGAGTCCCCGGCACCACCCCCCGCAGTGTTTCGAAGATATCGCCCAGCAGAACGATCCGGTCTACCTCGCGCTCGAGATCGTTCAGGGTTGCCATGAGATTCTGCTCGGCGGCTTCGGTCCGAGCGAATCGGTCGAGCGCGTCTTTCGCGCCCAGGTGAATATCGCTGACGACACCGATCCGCATGTCTTTTTAGTATAGTGTCGCCATTCACTCGACAAGACGTGTCACCGTCCTGCCTCGAAGAAGGTACGGCACCGAACGATCAGGCGATGGGCGTCTTCGACGCTGCCCCATCCCGTGACACGCGACCATTTCCCAGCGGCCGTTTCGAATCGCTTGTATCCGTTGAACCAGCGCCCCACCTCCGCCCGCAGGGCCGCGGTGAGCGCGAAGCGAGGGCCGCCGTCGGGGCCGAGCGGCGAGACGACGACCTTGGGATCTCCGCCCTTTTCGTCGTCCATGTCCATTAGACCGACGACCACGCCTCTGATTAGGGCGCCCCCTTTCAGCGATGGACCGAGAACGAGCACGTCCAGCGGGTCTCCGTCGAAGGCGATGGTTCCGGGGATCATGCCGTAGTTGATCGGGTACCCGCCCACCTCGGAACGGATGACCCGGTCGAGGACGCGCGCGTTGTCGCGGATGCGGTACTCGTACTTGTTCCGGGATCCGGCGGGGATTTCGACATAGGCCACGACCAGACCTTCTCCGGGGCTCGAATACGGGGGCGTGTCTCGCCAGAGGTGCGTCGGGTGGGGCGTTGCGGCAGCGAAGGCCGCGACTCGCGCGGCCACAGCGCGCGACCCGAAGTCGGCCCCTGAGGACGCGCAGCCCGCGGCCGCGCCGAGGAGGGCGATGGCGACAGCTCGCACCCGCGCATCATAGCCCTGGGGGGACGAGAGGATGTGAAGATGGGCCCGTGACGCGGGACCTTCCGCGGGACCGGCGAGCGAGGTAGCGTGCGCGAACATGGAGTACGGCATCCAGCGCCGAACCATCTATCTGTCGCCTCCGAGCGGCGATGACCTGGGCTGGATGTTCCATCAGTTCGACGTCGACGAGGTCTGGCAGATGTTCGGAATGCCGGGGCCCGGGCGTCTGCGGGTCATGCGGGCGTACCGCAGCGGTAACCTCGTCGTGGGCATTCTCCGCCGGGTCCGCGATCGAAGTCGAATTGGCTTCGTAGTGATGTTTCCCCCCACATCGGACTTCGACTTTTGGGAGTTGGGCTACGCGATCCCCGATCACCGAGACCGCGACGCGTGGTCGGCGTTCAACGCCACCGACGCGATGGCACACTATATGTTCGAGCATCTACGTGTCGACGCCATGGGATGGCGGACGCGCGAAGACAACAAGGCGGCCGACGCGATCGTCCGTCGGCTGGGCTACCAGCCGTTCGACCGATGGGAGGTCGACGGGCATATGTACACGTTCTATCGCCTGGACCAGGCGGGGTGGGCGAAACGGCGGGCTCGGCTTGATCGCCAGGAGCAGAGGCATCCTTCGGGTCAAGGCGACACTTTTCTGACCCTGCTCGAGCCACCCTTCGAACCCGCTTCGATCGAGGACTCCGTTCCCTGAGGATCCCGTGAGGAGGCTTGGCGTTTGGGGTCTACTTGCGGATCACAACCCCATCGGCCGGCCTGCTCCACTGAAAAGAGCCAAGGCGACCTCGTCGGTGGCGAGGGCTCGGTGACGGGCTTGTGGGTCTGTCTGACGCCCGAAGCCCTCCCGACTCACTAACTCTCGTCGCTCAAACAGGCGTTGTTCGGCTGGGGTGGGCGTGCGCGTGCGCGTTCGGGGTCAAGGGTGGTTTGGGTTTTGGGTTGGGGTGGGTGGCGTCGGGCTAAGTTGGGGCGGGTCGTCCTGTGGGCCTGGCTCCCGCCGAAAGCCCCTCTCGACCCAATACCCCTTGCTGCACGACCGTAACGCCCAACTCTGAACGCGCACAAAACAGGGGCCTGAATGCTTACGCCGAGTCTAGTTCTCCGTTCCCCAGCTGTCGCACTTCGCGCCATGTCTAGTGGCGATCTCGTTGAGGGCCTTCTGCCGGGCGATGAGCTCGTCGTACTCGGGCACAATCGTGACCGTAGCGTACACGGTCCAGGACGGCCCGAAATCCTCCTCGTCGTCAACCCCAGACTCGAAGTCCGGTTCGCCGGGATCGTACTCCAGCTGCACCGAATAGCCCTTTCGAGCCAGGTCCTCGGTCAGCCGCTTGCCTGCCGACTCGCTCTTGACGTCGATCATGAAGTCGATCGCACGCGGTTTGCTGAGGTCGATGCCGGACGCAGCCATGTCTTGCAGCACGCGACCGTCGTCATCATCCGGGAAGTAGGCCATGTCTTGCGTATCCTTCTGGGCATTCTACCCTGTCGGGGGCGAAATCGTGGCTACGTTGGCCACTAAGGTCTTGCTCGGCACCAAAGTGCCTCTGGCTCTACTTCTTCATGCGCGCCGGACGAGTCGGCGATGAGCTGGTAGAGCTCCGTCATGGCGTGGGTCGAGTCGGAGGACTTGCTCCGAGTGGAAGCACGCTACATGCAGATGCTCGGCACCTTCGAGCAGCCTAGCCATGAGCAGATGCCCCTCGCCATCCAGGCCAGCTCCGCCCCATGGCAGCATGCAGGCGCTCAATGCGCGAAAATGGACAGGCGCGTGCCTCACGCCGAAGTAAGAACACGCCCGCCCGCAAGCCGCAGGCGCGGCAGCGCTTGGCCGTCCTGTCCCGCGCCTCACTTCCGCCGTCCTGGCGGTCGCAGTGCGCCGACGGCGAACGAAGAGGGGCGGGCGCTCGCCTCACGCCGAGGTGGGAATCGACGCCTGCAAGGCGAAGCCGCGCAGTGCGCCAAAGGCGAACGAAGAGGGGTGGGCCGGCTTCGCCGGCCCGGGACCCCAAGTCCCCGCAAGGCGAAGCCGCGCAGTGCGCCAAAGGCGAACGAAGAGGGGTGGGCCGGCTTCGCCGGACCGGGACCCCAAGTCCCCGCAAGCCGTAGGCGCGCAGTGAGCCGAAGGCGAACGTAGATGGGTGGGCCGGCTTTGCCGGCCCGGGACCCAAGGTCACGGCCGCCCCCAATCAACGATCGGCCAGCCGCGACGATGGGCGGCGCGGCGGAGTTTGGGGTCAGGGTTGACGGCGACGGGATGGCCGACCGCCTCCATCATCGGGAGGTCGGACATGCTGTCGGTGTAGAACGTCGCGTCCTCGAGGCGCTCGTCGTGAGCCTGCAGAAATTGCCGGCCGAGGACCAGCTTGCCCGGTCCGTAGCACAGCGGCAGCTTGGGCTCGCCGGTATAGTTGCCGTGGGCGTCCACCTCGAGCTCGCTGCACAGGATGGCGTCGAGGTCGAGCGCCTCTTGCACGAAGCGTCCCAGGTAGATCGACGCCGACGACAGCAGCACCACTTTGTCGCCCCGAGCCCGGTGGTCGGCCAGGGCCTCGCGACCTCCGGGGCGATAGAGGTCCTTCACGTCGGCGGCATAGAATGCCGTCACGCGATCGTCCATCACCCGCTCGGGCACGCCTTCCACCGTCCGAATGGCCCAGCGGATAGCTCGCTCCATGTCCGCGTAACCGAGGGAGTACTTCCAGACTAAACTGAATGCGCGCGCGGCCTGCCAGTAGCTGATGTGGCCGAGCGATAGCTCGCGCCTGAGCCACAAAACGCTGGAATTCCGGTAGATCAGCGTCTTGTCGAGGTCGAAGAACGCGATGGCCACGGCGGGCGGATGAGAGCATGTTCCGTGGCCCCCGCCTACTCGGTTCAACGCCCTACTACTTCGTCCGTTGGAATCGCAGGTCGCCCACGCGCGGGTCGAGGCGAACGTCGACGGCCACGACGCGACCGCGGACATCGGTGACGAACGTCCAAGGCGTCCTCGGAAGTCTCGGATCCCCTGTCTTTATCGGGATGAAGGTCTCGAAGTGCCAGTGTCGAAGCTCGGTCTGAAGCGGACCCAGCCGTAGCGACAGACGCTTGTCGCTGACCTCCACCACCGCCTCTCCGTAGCCGGGATGCTGGAACCGGCCGGCGTACGCCTTCAGTGGATGGGCGGGCCGGGTCTTCGGGACTCGTCGGGGGATCTCGAACCACGACCGCGTCGGGGCCGACGATGCGTCTAGAGCCGCTTTCAGGTCCGTCTGGGGCGCGAGCCCCAAGAGCCGATCCGCGATATGGCGCGCCGCGAGCTGGGCCACCGGGGCATCGCTTCGGTTCGCCAGCACGACGACCCCCACCTCGTCCTCAGGCAGAAGCATGAGGACCCCCGAAGTGCCGTCGTCGAGGCTCTCGGCGATATAGACGCGATGACCCCGATGGTAGCTGGCTTTCCAGCCGCCGGCGCCAGCATCGCGCAGCAGAGCCCAAGTCTCGGCGGTGAGCAACGCTTTGTCGATGTGCATCTGTAGCCACAACGAAAGGGTGCGCGCGCTGGCCCACAGGCCCCGGCTGAGTCGTAGAGGGCTCGGCGGGAAAGGATCGGCGATCACTTGCTTGTCCGACCGCAGGTGGCGCCGTGCGCGGTCTTCGGACAGTTCGAAGGCGGCGGACAGCGCAAAGGTGGACAGGAAGCCTTCGGTCATCGCGACCCGGCCATCGTCCGAGCCCGGGGGCCAGGCTAGCGTTTGGCCGAGCACGACGTATGGCCAGTCGGTGTCCTCGAGGGGGCGGGTCTGGAGGGGCAGGCTCCCGATGCGACCGAGGATCACGTCGGGAGGCGCGCTCGACAGTCCGGTGACCGCCACCTTGTGAGGCGCGAAGGGGATGGTGCCGGTGACCAGGTCTCGAAGCGTGACCTCCAACCCGCCCCCCGGCCTACCGAGACGGAAGCCGGGCAACACATCGCCGATCCGGGTGGACCACGACCAACGGCCGAGCTCGATCTGCTGCGCGACGGCGACCACGGTGAAAGTGCGGGTCAGGGCGCCGAGGGGGAACGGCGTATCGGCGGTGAGGGCCTTCGGCGCTTCGACGCCGTGCACCCCGAACGCGGCGGCGGTCCGGTGGCCTTCTTGCACCAGCCCGTAGGCGAGCCCGGGACAGCGATCGATCTGCAGGGCTTCCTGCAGCTCGGTGCGCAGACCGGCGATCGCCTCTTGCACCCTGGTTGCGGCCGGGACCTTGGTCAGCGTGACCTCGTACGTCCGAGATCCCTGGCTGAACACCCCACGGAACTGACGGGGGCGATACTTCAGCGCGAAGCGCGGCTCCCCAGGAATCCCAGGGAGCCCGAACCGAAGCGATCGCTCGCTGGCGACCACCTCGGATAGCGGGTACCGAAACAGGCCTTGCTGCGGGATCTCGATCGTCCCTCGTATCAGGGGCTGTCGGACCGTCAGCGCCACGGTGACCGTTCCCGTCGGGATCGAGATATCGCCTCGATACAGGCCCGGGCCGAACGCCGGCGGCGCGGCGACGAGGGTTAGCAGCCAAGCGGCGAGCATGTCTCGGTATCCCGAGCCTCGGCGGCTCTTGTCCAGCGGTGGTTATCGCCGACGGCCACGAATCCGGCGCTCGCGTACGACGTCCCGGATCTGAAGAACGAGATCCTCGAGGCGCTTGTCCACGTCTTCGGCGAGGATCCGCATCACTAGCAACCCTCGACGTTGGAGCCATAGGTCTTTGTTTCGGGCCTTTCGGTACGCTTCCAGGGTCGGGGCGGCAAACGCGTCGTCGAACTCGATGGCCAGCTCGACTTCCGCCGCGTGTAGCGCGACGTCGACCCGACGGCCGCCTGGGCCAGCGTCGATGCGCGCATCAGCGACGAATTGGCCGGCGGTGGTCGGTTCCGCTTCCAACCGTTCGAGTAGCGCGTCGGTGGGACGCACGGGGGTCGAGGGGTCGACCGGCGTCGTCGTCGACGTCGTCCGCGGCGCGGTCGCGGGACGGTCGGCGCTGAGCGATGCCTTCGCCGGTTCCTCGCTGATGGCCGGCTTCACGACGGGCAAGGAGGAGGACTCGGACGTCGGACCGTCGCTCGATTCGGCGGCGCTGGCGGCCGGCGCGGGTGTCTCTTCGGGCCCGCTCGAGTCGGCAGGGGGCTCGAGGTCCGAGGTCAGATCCGGCCCCGGCGTTCCCTGACCACGAAGCAGACTTCGCAGGCTCGTGCCGAGGTCGTAAAAAGCCACGACGTCGGCTGCGGTCGACGGGTCGGACGGGTGGAGCGGTTCCAGCAGCCCACCGAGCAGGCGCACGACCGCGGGAGGCAAAGATGCGATCGCGCTCGAGCTGGCCCCCCATACCGATTCCGGCGCGGCGACCAGGGCCGGCCAGTCGGGCAAGGTCTCCGTCAGCTGCTCCATGCGGACCGCTGCTTCCTCCAGCCACGCCACCGGCTCCTCGGGCAGCGGAGAGGGCGGAATGATCGCCAGCCACGGCCGGTCTTCCGGGGGGCAGACCTCGGAGATTGCGATCAGGCATCGCAGCTCGGAATCGGCGTCGACGCTGGTCAGGTTGCGGTCGAGCGTGGTGATCGATTCTCGACTGCTTCGTTGAGGCGTCTGCACCCACCAGCGAATCAGGGTCGCGATTCGGTCGGACAGTTTGGACTGCGCCTGAGCGATCACCGGCTCACGATCTGCGGGCGGGGTTTCGGACAGCACCGTCGCCGCCCGTTCGATAGAAACGCCGAGCGCCTCCGCCAGCTGCTGATGAACTCGGGCGGACAAGATGGCCTGCAGCCGGTTTTCTCCCAGCCACTGGTGCAACCAGTCTTTACTGAGCTGATTGAGGGATGAGCCGGTCGCGGCGACGACAGTGCCGCCCAGCACCGCGCCCGCGGCGTCGGCCTCGAATGGCCAAGGGCACACCCAGGCCGACACGGTCGGCTCCCCCCGGCGGCGCCGGGCCCGATGTCGAGCGAGTCGTTCCGACAGCGACGCTGCCATACGATTATTTATTATCCACTGAGCGGCTCAGGACCAACTGTTCGCGCGCACAGACTTTCAGAACCCGCCATGTAGGTACGAGGTGTGCGCTACCGCACCGTGATGACGATTTTTCCTTTGGCCCGGCGACTACCGAGGTCGTCCAGCGCTGACGTTGCCTGATCGAGGGGGTAGGTCTGAGAGACCAGCGGGCGAATCTTACCCGACGACCATAGCTCGAACAGGTTTTGTACATGGTGGCGGTGGCGGGCTGGATCGCGGGCCATAAACGAGCCCCAGAACACGCCGACGATGTCGCATCCCTTCAGCAGGGCGAGATTGAGGGGGATTTTGGGTATGTCGCCGGCCGCGAAGCCGACGACGAGAAAGCGACCCTCCCAAGCGATCGCCCTCAGCGCGGCCTCGCTGTATACACCGCCGACCGGGTCGTAGATCACGTCGACGCCCTGACCCTTGGTCAGCGCCTTC
>JANQQN010000248.1 GCA_028289325.1 Myxococcota bacterium
CGGGCGCGGCGCCCGGACTGGGGCCGATTCCCGCCGGACGGTCGCTGCCCGAAGCCCCGCCGCCGGCGGGGCCCAAGCGCAAGTTCGGTGACTACGCCGAGGAGACGGCGCAAGAAGGGCTTCGGGTCGATATGAACGGCTTCCTGCGGGTGGTCGTCGAGGCGCTCCAGAACGACGACGGGTTCGACGCTCGAAACGACGGGTTTCGCATCGCCAACGCCCGGATCGGGGTGAGGGCCCGGCAGGGCCGCTTGCTGGCCTACGCATCGCTCGACGCCGCGGTCGGGGACCGCGAGACGTACGAAGATATCGACGAGACGTACGCCGTGATGCCCCGAGACCTCCTGCTTCGGTATCGCCTCGCGGAGTTTGCTTCCATCACCCTGGGGCGATTCAAGACGCCGTACGACCTCGGCCAGCTGGAGCTCACCGCGTACCGGCTGTTCATCGATGCGCCCGTCGAGTCGCGGGGGGTGTTGCCGAGCCAAGGCGTCGCCGCGGTCGGGCTGCGGCAAGGCCGTCAGCTCGGGGGCATGGTCCACCGAGCGCGGATCGGCCTCGATCCGGACGGCTTCGACCTCGGCTACGCCCTCGCCCTGACCAATGGCCGCGCCAACGGACTCGAATTCAACGACAACGACCGGGTGGCCGGCTTCGGCCGACTCTCGCTGTACTGGGCCCAGATCGTTCAGGTGAACGTGGCGGGTTTTTTCGACGACCGAACCGTCGTCGATGGCGGCGCCACGGTCGATGAGGACGCGCGAGGGCTGGAAGTGTCGGCGTTGGTTCAAGGCGCCGGGTTTAGCCTCGAGGGGCAGATCCTGCTGGAAAACGTCGGCCGCGCGGATCTGCCCGATGCCGACGCGTGGGGCGCCCACGCTCAGGTCGCGTACGCGTGGGGGGCGTTTCTCGTCGCCTATCGAATCGCCCATCTCGACCCTGACGGCCGGGACAACGCGGTGACCGAGCATACCGCGAGCCTGGGGTACGACGCGGCGTCGATCCCCCTGCGGGTGCTGGTCAACGGGACGCTGGCCGACGAGCGGGCTCGGGTCCGGGTCGACAATCACCGCCTCGCGATGTTGGTTCAGGTCACCTTCTGACGCTCAGGGTTACGACGAGGCGCGAACCGGCCAGGGCCTCATAAACGGACTGTCGTTCCACTCTTGAGTTGAACGCGAGGAACGTCGTGTTTATCGTGAGTGCATGACCACCGCTGTTGAGACCAAAGACCTCGGACACATCGTGCTTGCCCCCGACGAGGAGCCGCCGCTCCTGTTGACCCCCAAGGCGGTGGAGATGGTCAAAGAAGCCATGGCCGCCGAGAAGCTGGAGAACCATGGCCTGCGCGTGTACGTCCAGGGCGGCGGCTGCTCCGGCTTTCAGTACGGGCTGGACTTCGAGGATTCGCCGCGGATGGGCGACTTCGAGATGACCTTCGACGGACTTCGGGTCTACTGCGACTCGATCTCCGCCATGCACCTCGAGGGAACGTCCATCGACTACGTGATGGGCATCTCGGGCGCCGGCTTCAAGTTCGAGAACCCGAGCGCCAAGGCGACCTGTGGCTGCGGCTCGTCGTTCTCCTCCTGACGCTCACCGCTTATCGCGAAACAGAAGGTAGCCGGCGGCCACGACCAGCGCGCCGCCGACGGCGACCGTCCAGCCCGGCACGATACCGAATACCGCCAGGTCCAACAGGACCGACCACAGCGGGCCGGAGTACGACGCGGCGGCGACCACGGTTGCGCGATCCTGCTGGTACGCTTTGGTCATCAATAGTTGCCCGGCCGTCGCCGCGATCCCGCACACCAGGACGGGAGCGATGAGCGACGGCGGCGGCAGCCTCGGCAAGGTCCCCACCAACGCCAGCTGGGCCGCGACCGCGAACGGCGCGTTCGACAGCTGAAACCAGAAGACGACCGTACGCGGAGCTTCGGACTGCCCGAGGGCGCGGACTGCGGTGTGCGCAATGGCCGAGGCGGTGGTCGCGGCGAGCGCCCAAAGGCCGAAGCCGTTGCCCACCGACATCTCGGGACCGATCAACACCGCGCAGCCGGCGAGGCCGATGACCAAGGCAAGCCAGATCATCGGCCCGGATCGCTCGCGCGCGCCGAGGAGCAGCGGTGCGGTCAGGGCCACGATCAGCGGCTGGAGGCGAGTGATCAGCGACAAGTCGGCCAACGACAGACCCTTGGCCGCGGTAAAGAAGCAGCTCATGGCCGCAAATCCGAATGCGGCGCGGGCCAGGAAGACCGGTAGCCGCCCCATTCGAAAGCCCGAACGCCAGCTGAACGCGAACGCGAGAGGCACGGAGACCGCACCCCGCCAGGCGATGATCTCGAACGGGCCGAGCTCGGTGCGGGCCACCTTGACCGCCGCCACCATGACGCAGAACGAGAGGGTGGCCAGGGTCATCAGGACCGGCCCGGAAGACAGCGCGGTGCGGAGCGCGGATAACATGGCCGGCCGGCGACTCGAAAGAAGGCTTCGGCGCCTGTTCCGTCGTAGCGGTCGACCTCGGCCGCGACAACCTTTTCCTCAGCCCCCCGCAGAAACAGGTACTCTGGTCGCCGTGGGGTGGGCCGCACCGAGCTTGTTGTTCGTCGCGTTGGCCGCGGCCGGCGCCCCCACTGCCACCCCTGACTGGAGCGCCGACGAGATGAAGCGTCTGCTCGCGCAGGCCCAGGCCGCGGCGCGGTCTCCCAGCCTGTTCGCGCAGAACCAAGCCCTGTTCGTGATGGCCGTCGCCGCGTATCGCGTTCGCGCCGAGGGGCCGGTCGGTCCGGCGAACGCATCGAGCGGGGATGGTCTCGAAGCGCGGGCGAAACGGGTCTTGCGTAGAATCGATCCCGATCATCCGAACGTGAAGCGAGGTCAGTGGCTCGACGCGCTCTTGCGCCGGTTCTACGCCGACGCGGCGGCGCGATGCCGCACCCTCGGCCGCTTTTCTCGCAATCGTCGCGACCGCGTATTCTTCGACGGCATGGCCCAGCAGGCCGCGATTGCCGCCGAACAACTGGCGCGAACGCTGGAGCTTCAGGTCGAAGGTCTCGACGGTTTCTCCGCGCCCCTGCCCGTCGTCGACGGCGACGAGCCGTATCCCCACGTCTGCCAAGCGGTGGTCACTGCCGACGGGGGGATCAACATCGACGCCGTGCAGCGCGTTCGGTTCGTGGACCACCGGCCCCCGGCGGCGGAAGAGCGAACGGGGCGCGGTGCGCTGCGAAAGCTCCACTCGGCGTTCTTGTTCTTCGAACGTTCCGCTTCGTCGCTGGCCCGCTACGACCGAGCGTGGGCGAAGAAGCGCGGTCATGTTCGGGCCGTGGTGCCGGCGCAGTTCCCGGCTCGCTATTTAAACGAAATCGCGAAGGCGGCGCGGGAAGCCAAGATCCGGCGGCTGCACGTGATGGTCATGACCTCCCGGGGGGAGCTGCGGGAGCTGGGCGTAGATCTTATGAAGTCGAAACGGAAGAAGCAGCGGCGCCGTTCGCGCGACGTGACTTGCGACGACGATGTATCGATGACCCGCTGCGCGGAGCGAATCGCCTATGCGGGTCAGCGCGGTCGGCCCTACCTGGCTACACGATAACCGGACGAACGTACGTCGTGTCCGCCCGGCGCGGCCCTGGGGTCGCTTCTTCGTTCGCGAGGCCGTCTAACGGCGGCGAAGCGGCGCCGGGCCTCGGGTCATCGGCGTCCAAGGCCGCGGTCGCCGTCGGTTCCGGGCCCTTGGCCGCCGCATCGAGCGGGGGCGGGATGCCCGGTGATTGCGCCTCCGGCGCGACCGGGGGCCCATCGAAGTATCGGTCGAGGAGCCGGCGCAGACGCGGGGCGGTGACCCGTCTTGCGTCTTCTGCGTCGCGGGTCTCCGTCGCCCGCGCCAGCTCCTCGCCCAAGACCGAATGGAAGGCCGCCCGCGCCGCTTCGGCCGGCGCTTCGCCGAAGCGTTTGGCCAGTCGATCGAACACCCGGTCGGCGGCCCGGGGCACCGCCTCTTTCAGCTCCGGTGCTCGCTCCGGCCGGCGTCGAACGATGTCCGCGGCCTCCCGGGCGGCTTGCCGCTGGGCGCGACCGGGACGCAACGAGGTGCGGGTGACGCTGGTGGTGACCATTTCCCGGTACGACAGCTGTCCTTGGGCGGCGGCGAGGCTGCCGCCCAGGCTGATGCCCGCGTCGAGGGTGCCCGTCAGCAGCGAAGCGCCCATTTGCTCCATGTCTTTGATGAGCGATTGAATGTCCGCGAGCTCCTCTTCGTTGAGATCGCCTTCGACCTCGAGAGAAACGGACGATTGCACGTTGGCCGAGAAGTTCTGTTCGAAGCGCCGGGCGCCGCCCGTCGCGCGCCGAAGCCCGGCTTCGAATCGATCGAGCGAGATGTCGGCCACGTACTGGGTTTGAAGGGACACCCGGTCGCCCTCGGCGGTGACGATCTCCAGGCTCGCCTGCTGGCTTCGACTGGCGCGCAAGGCGGTGGTGACGGTGTCGAGGCGGCCGCGCGATGCTCCGCCGTGGGCGTGCTCGCGCTCGGGCCCCGCCCGACCCCCGTAGGTGGACAAAGACGGCGTGTAGTTGGATTCGATCTGCATGGTGGCCTTCCGTGGCGGTTACGAGCGATGGCTCAGATCAACGGTTCGGACGGAGAGGGCGCGGGTTAAGGGAAAGAAAACCGATTGGTTGACAAAAGCTTCTTCGGGGTTCACGCCGTTTGAGCTTTGGCCACTCATCAGCATCCCTGGCCTGCCGTCGGCTCAGTGCGCCGCGTCATCGGGCGTGTCGCACTGAGGCTGTTCGGATGGCGGACGGAAGGCCGGCCACCGCCGTACGCGAAGGCGGTGTTCGTCGCCGCCCCCCACACCAGTAACTGGGACCTCTACTTCATGCTCGGGGTCGCATGGAGTTTGGGGCTGCAGCCCAACTGGTTCGGAAAGCACACGATATTCCGATTCCCCTTCGGTCCGTTCTTCCGTTTCCTCGGCGGCGTACCGATCGATCGTCGAGCGCCGCAAAACTACGTAGAGCGATCGATCGACGGGATTCGCCGGCAGGACCGGCTGTACTTCGTCGTTCCCCCCTCCGGCACCCGCAAGAAGACCGACGCCTGGAAAAGCGGGTTCTATTACATCGCCCTGGGGGCCGAGGTGCCGATCTGTTGCGGCTTTCTCGACTACCGTCGAAAGGTCGGCGGCATCGGTCCCACGTTCATTCCGACCGGCGACGTCAAAGCCGACATGGACAAGCTGCGAGCGTTCTACTCAAACGTGACGCCGCTCTATCCGGAGTTGAAGAGCGTCATTCGCATTTCTGCCGAGATGCCAGAAACGACGACCGAGCCCGTCCCAGCCGCGGATTCCGATTGACCGGCTGACCGCCCGCGGCGGCGTCTCGGGGCCGTCAGTACCGGAACGTCGAAGACACGAATACGAACGCGAACAGCTGACTGAAGTCGGCCTTGACGAACTCGTCGGGCTCCCCGAGGACGGCCAGCCCCGGCGTCCGGGGGACCACGTCGGCCCCTTCGCCATACGACATGATCACCCCGAGTCGGGTCAGCGTATACTTGCCGAAGAACCCGAACACCAGGCTGCCGCCGGCCGCGTGGACATGAGGAAGCCGATCTTGGCTGAACGTATCGCCGACCCGACCTTCGATCTCCGGCGCCGTACTCAGGTTGGTAAACAGACCTAACGCGGTCGAGAACTCCTTGACGAACAGATACTCGGCCCCGACCGCGACGTTGACGATCGGGTTTCGGGTGATGAGGCGGGACGTGGTGATGGCGTCGCGGACCGCGGACTCGTTGGCCGGCAGCGAATACAGCTCGTAGCTGGTGCCGGCATGAAACGTGGCGTCGAGGGCGAAGGTCGCGGTTTTGGGGATGACGTACGCGGCGCCCACTCGAACCTCCGGGCTGAACCGGGTGTCGGCCTCCAGGCCGGTCAGCTCTCGGGCGAAGAAGTCGGGGCTGGTCTCGCCCAGCGCCGAGCCGCGGCGCACGCTGACCGTGGCCACGTCGTGGATCCGCACCGAGGGGCTCGAGACGGTCGCGCCGACTCGCCAACCGTTCGGCCATCGGCCTTTGATCCCCAGCTTGGCACTGAGCGCAGCGACGGCGAGGTTGACGTTGGTGACCGCAGTGCTGAACCGGTTGCTTCCCGCCGAGCAGCTGACGTCTTCGGACTCGCGAAACGTTCGATACGTCATGTAGAAACTCGCGCCGATGGACCAGGTCTGGTTGAGGCGCTGTCCGTGCCCCGCGCCGAGGAGGAACAGGCGATCGGAAAGGGACCGGTTGTAGGTCACCGTGGTGCAGAGCGTATCCGGGTCGGCGATCTCGCTGAACGTCTGCACGTTGAGAGAGCGAGAGCTGGGGACGAACACCCCGAACCCGTAGCTCGCGGTGGGTTCGCCGTCGGGCCCGGTTTTGAGGACCCCGGAGAACGCCGCCGACGACGGAATGACGTTCAGCTCGGTGGAGACGGTGTCGAGGTCGGTCACCCGACCGACCGCATTGAAGAAGCTGTCGGCGATCTCCAGGCCGTAGAGGTTGGTCGAAACCTGGATCGATGCGCGGTGTTGATCCACGAGTCCGGCCGGGTTGTAGAACACGCCGCTCGGGTCGTTGGCGAGGGCGGTGAACGCGCCGCCGAGCCCAACCGCTCGCCCCCCGATCGGGAAGTCGACGTAGTGGGTGTCGTCACCGATCGCGATCCGCGGGACAGCGATGATGGTGAGCGCGATGGCGATCGCCGTTCGCACCCATCTTTGATCGCGCATCCAGGGCGGCGGGATCAACTGCGGGCGCGATCACCGACTCAGGCCGACCAAGTCGGTCCGATACCCGACGCCGACGTACACTGTGTGGCGGAAAAAGGTCACATCGGCGGTGCTGAACTGGTTGGCGAACAACGAGTACCGCCCTTCGACATACAGAATGTCGGTCATCGGCCGCTTCAGGCCGATCGCCACGCTGTTCTGGTTCTCATCGGCGTCGGCCAGGAACCGCTGATCGGTGATCGACACCCCTTGATTGAGCTGAAGGGCACCCAAGACGTTAACGGTCACTCGCCACGGCAATACGAAGGTGGCCGTCAACTCGATCCGGTGGCGGTCGATGTTCTCGAAGTCCGAGTTCGAGCGCTGCAGGCGAAGCAGATACTGACTGCTGATCAAGAAGGGGCCGCGGTAACTCACGCTCACCGCCGCCGTCACCTCCAGATCTCGCCGTAACCCGGCCGGCGTACACTCGAAGCCGCTTTCCCGCTCCGCCGCCGGGTCCTCGCAGAAGGTCAGAATCACGCCGCCGGTCGGTTCGCCGGTTTCCGGGTCGATGAACTGCGCTTCGACCAGCGCTCGCCCGTCGTAAAAGCGGCTCACGGCGCCGGCCTGAACGGAGAACGCGAACCCTCGTCGGGGGCGGTACCGCAGTCCGATCGTGCCCCGTGGGCCCCAGTAGTCGAACTGAGGCTCAGGGTCGAAGATGAATCGGGTCAATCGTCCCTGAAGGTCGAGCTGCCAGTTGCTCGCCAGCCACACGGTCGTGCCGACCCCCGCCGTGAGCACATCGTAGTCGCGCAGGCCGTTGCGGATGCGGCTGCCCTTGTAGGTTCCATCGAGGCTGAACGTTAGCCAGCGGGCGGCGCGGTGCTCGCTGGCGAGGCCGAGCTCCTGGACCAGCAGGTCTTCGGTCGTCTCACGAAAGAACCGTTTCGCGCCGAGCACGTAGAAGCCCCGCAGGGCGTGGTTCTGCCCGAACCGCAGCCCGGCCGCGGAGTCCACGACGGCGCGAAACAGGCCGTCGCCGGTAACCCCGAGGTTGGGAAACGTCGCTGCCGTCCCCTCGACCCCGTTCTCTTCGATGGCCCGACGAGCGTTGGTATCCCACTCGGATCCCGCCGCGAGGCGGATCCGGCCCAACGTCCAGCGAACCTGTCCTGGGTCGCGCGCGATGACCGACGGTTGACCGAGGGGGGTGAGGAGGAGCGCCCAGACCGCCGGGGCGAGGATCATCGCTGGAGGTCCCGGTCTTCGTCGGCCTGCAGGGCGTCGGCCCGGTCGCGCAGCGCGTCCGCCTGTCCGGATAAGAAGCGCTCCAGCTTCCGCAGATCCGCGACGTACTTTTCGAGGGTGGCGACGTCGAGGGCACCCGCCGCGACGTCTTCGACCCGCAGGTTGATGAGCACGTCCGGGTTGATGGCGCGCAGGGCCGGGCTCTGGCTCGACGGCGCCGAGGTTGGGAGTGCCCGGCGGGCCGTCTTCAGCGGCCTCGACCGGGTCTGGGTCCCCTTGGTCTCGGCTGGTGCCGGTTTGGCGGCCCTGTCGGAGCACTCGACCTTGTCGGGTCTCCTCGTCGAACAGGGTGACGTCGGTGCGGAAGTCCCGCGCGGACTGGGCGATCTCCCGGTCTCGACGGGCTTCCGCGAGCAGCTGAATCAGGGCTCGGCGCTTGCGGGTCACCTTGTCTCGGGTGTCCTCCACGAAGTCCGCCTTCTCCGACAGCTCGACGGGACCGTCTTTCGCGTCGACGCGAACCCGGTACTGGGCCCAAGCCTTGTCCCGTTTCCGGGCTTTCGTGAGGTCCGCCGCCGCCTGTCGCAGCGCTCGGCGTTCGGCGCGCAGTGCGTTGATCCGTTGCGCCGCCCGCCGTCGGGCCGCGAGCGGACCCCGCTTCAGATCCTTGGCCCGAGCCCGGATCTGGTTGTCGATCTCGTCTACGGCGCGGTCGAGCGCGCCCTCGTAGCGCGCTTCCGTCCGTCGCAGGTCGGCCAACCCCGCGTCGAGGGTGGTTTCGGCCTGTACCGAGCGGCGCAGCAGCGCCTCCAGCGCGGGTCCGCGGTCGCCCGCCTTCTTGAGGGCGGAGATCCGAGCTTCGAGGGAGGCCTGTTGGGCGCGCAAGGCGGCGACCTTGCGCACCGCCGCAGCGTGGCGGGCCTGGGCGGCGATCACCGCCTCCAGACTTCCGCTCGCGGGCGCCGCGGCGCGAGCGGCGGGCACGGCCGGGACCAGCAGCGCCCCCAGTAGGGCGACCACGGCGATCCACGACGATCGCGCTGCTGTCTCGCCCACCATGGCCATCTCTCGATGCAAGCCTTGGACCTCATTTCGGGCGTAGCGATCTTGCCTGTCTACCCTCAAAAGTCTGAGGGCCAGGGTTACGCGTCATCGAGCTTACGGCCGGCCACTTCGCCGATGCCGAACTTCTCGAGCTTGTAGTACAGGGCGCTGGTCTTGATCTTCAGGCGCCGCGCAGTCTCCGTTTTGACCCCTTCCGCGGCCTCGTAGGCGGCCAGGATCATCTGGCGCTCGGCGGCCTCCAGGAACTCGTTGAGCCCGATGTCCCCCTCCAGCGGCAGGCGGACCTTCGATTCGGGATCCGGCCTTGCCCCAGAGACCTGAGGCGGCAGGTCTTCGGTCTGGATTTCGGGCGGGGTCGAGAAGACGAGGGCCTGCTCGATCACGTTTTCCAGTTCCCGTACATTGCCGGGGTAGTGGTAAGCCCGAAGGTGAGCCTCGGCATCTGCGCTGATGGCGTTGACGCTGGGGTTGGTCCGCTTGCGGAGCTTGCGAACAAAATGTCGAGCCAGCGGGACGACGTCTTCGGTTCGCTCCCGCAGTGGGGGGAGAACGAGCGGGACGACATGGAGACGGTAGAAGAGGTCTTCTCGGAATCGTCCCGCTTCGACCTCGGCCTTGAGGTCGCGATTGGTCGCCGACACGATGCGAACGTCGATCCGCACCGACCGCTCGCCGCCCACGCGGTCGAGCTCGCCTTCCTGCAGCACCCGCAGCAGCTTGACTTGCATCGGTAGCGGCAGCTCCCCGATCTCGTCGAGGAATACCGTGCCCCCGTCCGCGAGCTCGAAACGACCGAGCTTGCGTTTGATCGCGCCCGTGAACGCGCCTTTTTCGTGGCCGAACAGCTCGCTTTCGATGAGCGTCTCGGGAATCGCGCCGCAGTTCACCTTGATCAATGGCCCCTTGCTGCGCCCGGAGCGGGCGTGGACCGCCGCCGCGACCAGCTCTTTGCCGGTTCCGGATTCGCCGCTGACGTGGACGTTGGTCTCGCTGGCGGCGACCTTTTCGATGCGCTGAAACAAGCTGGTCATGGCCTTGCCGGTGCCCAGCATGCCCTCGAACAGGCCGGTGTCATCCTCGACCGCCGCCTGGTCCCGGGCCCCCGACAACACTTCGTTGGTCGCCTGCAGCCGGGCGTTTCGTCGCTCGAGGGCGTGCCACTCGAGGGCGCGGTTGACCTTGATGCGGAGGGTGTCGGTGGAGAACGGTTTCTCCACGTAGTCGAACGCGCCCCGCTTGATCGCCTCGACCGCGGTTTCGATGGTCGCATAGGCGGTCATGATCATCACCGCGATCGTCTCGTCGTGGGCCTTGACCGCCTTGAGGACCTCGAGTCCGTCCATCGGCTCCATCTTGAGGTCGGTGAGGACGAGGTCGAAGGGGCCCTCCGCGGTGAGGCGAGCGAGACCCGGTTCGCCGCCGTCGTTGGAAGCGACGTCGTGGCCCAGCCGTTCGCAGACCGCGACCACGCCTTCTCGGATCGTCTCGTTGTCGTCGATCACCAATACTCTTGCCATGGGTCACCGCCTCAGCGTCACCACGAATCGCGCGCCGCCACCCGCGACGTCTTCCACGTGTATGGCGCCGTGATGCTGCATCACCGTTTTGTGCACGAGGGCGAGGCCGAGGCCAGTCCCCTTTTGTTTGGTGGTGAAGAACGGCTGAAAGATCTGCGCGCGTCGGTCGGGTGCGACACCGGGGCCGTGGTCGGAGACGGCGAGGGTGACGGCCTCCGGGCCCTCGATGGCCGCCCGAAGCTCGACCGTCTGCCCCAAGGGCGAGGCCTGAACCGCATTGACGACGAGGTTCAGCAGGGCACGTTTCATCGACTCCACGTCGACCTCGACCTCCAGATCTTTGGACGCCTCGACCCGCAGCCGGACGTCGCGGTCGCTCGCGCTCTTCTCGGCGACCGACGCTACGTCGAACAGGAGGTCGTAGGCCGAAAACGGCTTTGGCTCCGGCTCGGTGCGCCGCGCGTAGTGTAAGAAGTCGTTCACGACCGTGGAGAGGGTGGCCAGCTCCTTGAGGATCTTGTCCACGTGTTTGGCCCGCGGGTCGCCGGTGAGGTCCTCGCGCAGCAGCCCGCCGAACAGCTCGATGCCCCCCAACGGGTTGCGGACCTCGTGCGCGATCCCCGCCAACATCAGCTGGAGCTCTTCGTCGCGCGCTTTGAGCGAAGCGGCCATCGCCCGCATGGTCTCGGCGAGGATCTGCGCTTCGGTGGGGCCGTGCCCCGGGATCGGCGTGTCGAGCTCGCCGCGACCGATCTGGGCCGCGGCGTCGGACAGCTGGGCGAGCGGGGTCGAGACCGTGCGGGCGGCGTAGATGGCGGCCAGGACCAGGCCGACCAGGGCGACGACGGTGCCGAGGGCGAGTCGAAGCCTGAGGCCCAGTAGCGCATCGGCGTAGTCGGCTGCGGCCTCCACCGCGACAAAACCGATCCCGCGACCGTCGCGATCGGAGAACGGTGCGTAACCGGTCTTGTACGGCCGGCCATCGGGGCCCTGAAACAACAGCGACGCCGCCGGGACGCCGCCGGCGACCCGCTCCAGTTCGATCCGGTCGAAGCGGGCTCGGCCGTAGGCCTGGCCGATCGGGGTTCGTTGCGCGCTGTCTACGAGGGCGCGGTGACCGTCGAAATGCGCCACCACGATACGGTCCACGTTCGCCCGCTTCGCGGCGTCCTGCAGGGCGGTCGACGTTCGTTGATGGGTGCGCGTGCCTTCGTCGCCGGCCTCGAGCAGCGCGATCCGCGGGTTGGTCGCCTGGCTGACCAGGCCCGCCACGGTGGTGAGTCGCTGGGCGAGGGCGTCCTCGAGCCGCCCTCGCGCGGACTGGTCCGCGTAGACCGCGATCGCGACCAGGCCGAGCCCCGCGGGAATGACGAGGGCCTGCACCAGCCGGGTCTGAAGCCGCGCCACCGGCGGAGCATAGAACATGAGCCGGCGAGCCTACACTTCGTCCCGGACGCGCCGAGATCAGCAGGCATGACCGTCGAGCGCCGCAAAGCCACCCGACATTCGCTGGTGCAGTATCTTCAAGTATGCGACCCCGACTCTCAGGACCT
Organism: Myxococcota bacterium; assembly: GCA_028289325.1. GTDB lineage: Bacteria > Myxococcota > Kuafuiibacteriia > Kuafuiibacteriales > Kuafuiibacteriaceae > JANQQN01. Next base: position 12,146 of record JANQQN010000248.1, read on the forward strand.
CCTGGGCCGCGTGGTCGACGTCTCCGACGGCGGAATGATGCTCGTTGGAGATAACCCTTACGAGCCCGAGACCGGCCCCCAGCGGCTTCGCCTGATGCTCCCGAGCTACCTCGACGCTCCGGAGTACGTCGATTTTGAGGCCGAGTGCCGGTGGTCGGGCCCGGACATCAACGACGATCTGTTCGACGGCGGCTTCCAGTTCGTGGGCATGACCGAAGACCTGAAAGACACCTTGGACCTCGTCGTCGACCAGCTATCTTTCGACCAGCCGATCGTCGAAGACGCGGTCTAGTACGCGGCGGCGGGAGTTCCAATCCGGTGGAATCGGTCGACGCCGCGTACGCGAGCGGAGCGTAAGCGAAGCGATCAAAAGGTCGAAATGACTGGATGCGCGGGCACGAATCGCCGAGCCGCAAAGCGGATCGGGATTCGTGCCGAGCGCATCTAGTCCCCTGAATCATTGAAAAGCATCAGGTTT
>JANQQN010000272.1 GCA_028289325.1 Myxococcota bacterium
GTGCGCCCGTCGAATCTCGGCCAGCGCATCGACCAACGTCTGACCTCGCGCGCGATACTCGGCGGCCATCTCCGCCAACACAAGCCCCGCCCCGATGCCGTCTTTGTCCCGCACCACGGTTCCGCAGCAGTATCCTAGGGCCTCTTCGTAGCCGAACACGAACCGGTGACTGGCTTCCGCTTCGAGCCGGAGCGCTTCGTTGGCGATCCACTTGAAACCGGTCAGGGTCTCGGCCGCGTTCACTTGGTGGTCGGCAGCCATTCGGCTGAGCTGTCGAGACGATACGATAGTGGTCACCACCAAGCGGTCATCGCCCTCGGTATGACGGAGGATGTGGTGGCCGAGCAGCACGCCGATCTCGTTACCGGTCAACACCTGAAAGGTATCGCCGACCCGAACCGCCGCTCCGAGCCGATCCGCGTCGGGATCGTTCACCAGCACCAGGTCGCACTGCTCCCGTTGGGCCAGCGCGACGACGAGATCGAGCGCCCCCGGCTCCTCGGGGTTGGGAAACGCGACGGTGGGAAAGTCTCCGTTCGGCGCCTCCTGCTCCGGAACGCTGAACAGCGCAATCGCGCCGCGGCGCCGCAAGGCTTGCGCGAAAAGAGGCGCGCCGACGCCATGGAGTGCCGAATAAGCCACCCGCAGACCCCGGACATCGACCTGCGGCGCGAAATGGAGGCTGCCCAGGGCCTCGAGGTACGCATCGGCGAGGCGCCCCACCTCCGTAACCAGGCCTTCACCAACGGTGAACGAGGCGCGAGGGACGGCGTTGGCCCCCGCCGCGTCGTCGATCGCAGCCGCGATGCCGCGGTCGTGGGGCGGGATGATCTGCGCTCCGTTTTCCCAGTACACCTTGTACCCGTTGTACGCGGGGGGGTTATGACTGGCGGTGATCATCACGCCCGCCGCCGCGCCCAGGTGGGTGACGCCGAACGCGGTCAAGGGGGTCGGCGACGGCTGCGGGAGCCAATGAACCCGCAGCCCGTGCGAAACGGCGACCGCGGCTACGTCGCGCTGAAACGCCTCCGAGCGATGGCGCCCGTCTCGAGCGACGACCAGCCCGCGCTGACGAGCGTCGGGTACATGATCGATGAGGTACCGCACCAATCCATCGGTCGCCCGCAAAACGGTGGCCCGATTCATACGGTGCTCGCCGGGCCCCATGAGGCCCCGCAGGCCCGCGGTTCCAAACTGCAGGGGACCGCGAAAGCGGTCTTCGAGGTCGGCCCGCGCCGTCGGGTCACCGTCCTCGGCGGCCGCGAGACGGACAGGAAGGTCCGTAGGCTCTACGTCGTGAGCAATATAGTCACGGATACGGTCGAACAGATCGCGCAAGGTCCGACGAGAGATAGCGCCGACATGGGCGCCGGTCCACCTCGGCCCGGCGCCCTCGTGCGGCCACGCCGGACGCGAGCCGCGCGTACGCGGCGATCCTCGGGAAGCAGCTAGGACGGCGATGGGAGGTTCCGAGCCTGGAACTGGATCGGAACCTCCGGATCGCCGTACTAGGCTACGGCCGCGGCCGGCGTCGGGCTCGCAAGTACGCGCGACAGATAGTTTCGGAACTGGCCAAGGGTCACACGAATGACCTGCCGATCGGCGCGGGCCCGGCTGAGCACCAGCGCGCCCTGATAGGTCGCCACGAAGCTCTCGGCGAGGGCTCGCGGCGTCGGACCGGCCGAAACACCCCGGTTGGCTAGGGCCGCGTCGAACAGATCGGATACGAACTCGATCAGCCGGGTGAAGGTCTCGTCGCAGATCGACTTGAACTTCGGGTTCACGCCCGCCAGCTCCAACGTCAAGCCAGCCGTCAAACACGCCGGCTCTTCGGCGTCCATCAAGCAGGCAATGACGTGATCGACGAACGCGTACATCCGGGCCTCGGGGTCGTCGTTCTGAAGCTCCGGCGTCGCGGTCAGCAGCTCGTAGCGGCGCTGGCCGTGTGCCTCGACCACCGTCAACGCGAGCGCTTCCTTGCTCGGGAAGTGGTGGAAGAATGCCCCCTTCGTCGCCCCCGCGCTTGAGCAGATCTCATCCACCGTGGTCGCGGTATAGCCCTTTTGGAGAAAGCGTTGCTCGGCTGCCAACAGCAGTTTGTCCTTGGTCTTCACGGGAACACCCGAGTCGCAGCTAATCCTGGCGATCCCCCTTTTGCAATGCACAAAGACCTGGGGAAACCTCACAGTTGGTCGAATCGGATGCCCTTTACCCCCGCGACTGTAGTCAAAGTCCCGCCCTCTCATGACGCATCCGTCCAAAGGGTCAGCACTCCATTTACGTGTCTTTAGCCTGATGCGTCACGACATCAGGAGCAAATAATCCCTTTATTCTGTAAGGGGCAGGGTCACGCGGTAGATGGTACGGCCCCTTCCGATCCGCAACACGACTGACGTCGCATTGTATACCGCGGCGCAAAACGCTTCGAAGGCCGCTTCACTTCGAATGCGCTGACCGGCCACCGCTATCAACTGGTCGCCACGTCGAATCCCAACTTGGTCCGCAGCACTTTGAGGCTCAACTCGAGTAATGACTAACGTCCCTCTTGTTGCCTTCACGGTGAGACCGAGACGCGCGCGTCCCTGACGCACCGCGCGATCTCTGTCCAGTTCGATCACCGGCAGTTGGATGGAGATTTCGCGTTCATCACGCTGAACGGTGACCGCGACGCTCTGACCCGGTACGAGCGCCTGTTGAACCCGCATGAAGTCTCGACCCGACCGAACCTGCTGTCCGCCGAGGTCCACGATCCGGTCCCCGACCCGCAATCCTGCTTGCGCCGCGGGTCCGTCGGGGTCGATCGATTTCACCAACGCGCCCCCCGCTCGGTCCGCCGCCACCCGTAGGCCGACATATGCCGGCCGCACCTCACCGTAGCGTAGGACCTCGTCGACCACGGCCATCGCCTTGTCGATGGGAATAGCGAACCCGATCCCGTTTCCGCCGGCGTAGATCGCGGTGTTGATGCCGATCAACTCGCCGAGCGCGTTGAGCAGCGCTCCGCCCGAGTTGCCGGGGTTGATGGCGGCGTCGGTCTGCACGAAGTCTTCGTAGGAGCGCTCTCCGGCGGGAATCGAGCGATGAAGGGCGGAGACGACCCCGGTGGTGACGGTGTTCGTGAGGCCGAACGGGTTGCCGATCGCGACCACCGTCTCCCCGATCATCAAGTCCGACGACCGGCCGATGCGAGCCACGGGCAAGTCATCCGGAACATCGCGAAGCTTGAGGACGGCGATGTCGAAGTCGCGGTCCGCCCCGACGACGTCGGCGGCCAAGCTCCGTCGATCCGCGAAGGTCACGGTGATATCCGTGGCCCGGGCCACGACGTGCTCGTTGGTCAGGACGAGCCCCGCGTCGTGAATGACCACCCCGGATCCCAGCGACTCCTCTTGGGCCCGCCGCCCGAAAAAGCGGCCGAAGAAGTCGTCTCGGGCCCCGAACCGGCTGAAAGGGTTCTTGCGAATACCGGCCCGGGTGGAGATGTTGACCACCGACGGTCCCGCTTGCTCCACGACGGACACGATCGCCGTCCGTCGAGCCGCGAGGCCCGACGGTTTGGGCGCGGTCTGAGCGGCGAAGAGGGCCACGACTAACACGCTGAGTTGCATCATGATCGTTCGATGTCCTTGACGAGCCGAAAGCCGAGGCCCGTGTTGACGAAAGTTCGCTGGGTGATGTGCCGGAAAGCGAGCCGACAAAACAACCCCGTGTCGCTCCAGCACCCTCCGCGAACGACGGGTTCCTCGCTCGGCTCACTCACGCACAGTTCTCGAATCCCGCCCGCCATATCGCGGACCCCGTACGGCGAGCGGTCCGTCTCGAACGCACCGACCGGCTCGGGCTCGGGATACGCGGCCCGCCGCGATTCCTTCATCTTGCAGAACGTGGGATCGAACTGGTCCCCCCAGGGAAAGAAGCGGCCGTCTACGCCGCGCGCGGCCTTTTCCCATTCACGCTCGGTCGGCAGGCGCACCGGTGCCCCCGTTTGGGCCCGCACCCACGCCGCATAGGCCAAGGCGTCGTCGAAGCTCACCCCGTTGACAGGGAGCTGCCCCGTCCAGTTCTGCCCCCCCGGTGTCCGTTCTGGATATCGGAAACCGCCGTCGGTCTCATCGAATCGCCAGTAGTGGCCCTCTTGGGCCCTGGCCCGGGGAACGTGGCACCGCGCGCGCTCGATATCGTCCGCGGCCACAGCGTTCAAAAACGTAAGGTATTCGTCGCAGGTCACGGGAAACCGGGCGATCGCAAAGCCGGGAACGTCGACGATCTTTCGCTCGAAAGCGCCGTGAGCCACGGGATCGCCACCGAGGATCGCGGGCCCTCCCGGAATGTAGATGAAGTCATCTCCCACCGCGGAGCCGGGAGGCAGGTCGACGTGAATGACCACCGCGTCGGTGCGACCGACGAGGACCGGACGCAAGACGTCGGGTTGGCCGCGACGGTGGAATGTCAGCAGGTAGCTGCCGATGGGGATCTCGAACCGCGAGATGGGGGTCGTACCGAGCAGCTTAGGCGGGCTGGGCCGAATGATCCGGTGGCGCGTCTCGTACTTCGCGAGGCTGACCGCGACCTCCTCGGGCATCGATGTGACCTCCAGGGTGCCGTTGCCCTCCAGAACGCGCTGCCAAACGCCGTCGTCGTAGCGGGCGACGAGCCGACGATAGTAGCGCTGCCCTTCCGAATCACGAGCTCGCTCGGCCTCCCCGAAGCGAGCGAAGTACAGCGAGGCCAGCGCGCTGCGCGCCTCGCGGTCGTCGGGCACTTCGCCCAAGGCCCGAAGAAAATCCGCCTCCGCCTCCTCGAACGCGGAGACCGCCTCGATCTTCAGCTCCGACACCCGGTCTTCCAACGCCCATATCGACGTCTTCTCTTCCACCGGCGCCCAGGCCGGAACCTCCTTGCCCAAGCGCTTGGACTCCGCCTCCGCGGTCTGTAGCTCGACCTTGAGCGTCTTCCACCGATCCATGGCCTGGCGGCCGGCGCGGACCCTCGCCTTCGCCTCCGCCGTGCGGCGCTCGCGCTCCTTCGCACCCTCGAGCACCCGCCCCAGCTCGTCGGCCAGCTCCTTGGCCAGCGGCCGGTCGCCGGGATCTCGGGCCATCGCGGTCAAACACAGCTCCTCGAGGACCGGGCTGATGTTCATGTCCGGGGCCCGTTTGCGGGGGGGATCGAACAGGCCTTGGCGAACCCGCATCACCGTGGGCACGAAGCCCAGGTCGGGATACGGCGGCTGCCCGGTCAGGATCTCGTAGAGAACGGCCCCCAGGCCGTAGACGTCCGAGCGGGCGGTCAGGAGATCCGGTTGGCCTTCGGTGGCCTCGGGGGACATGTACTGCGGCGTCCCCGTGATCGTCCCGCTCGCGGTCCCGCCCGCCGACAGGGGGACGGACTGACCGCTTTCGACCACCGCTCGCTCGCCCTCGAGGAGCTTGGCCAGCCCCCAGTCGATGAGGATCGCTTCGCCGTACTGACCGACCATGATGTTCGCGGGCTTGATGTCCCGATGGATCACGCCGTGGGCGTGGGCGAATGCGACCGCGTACGCGATCTGCTGCAGCGTGGTCAGAAGGCGCGCACGCGTGAACTCCGCGCGGGCGGCGCGGTCACCGGTTTTGAGCGAAGCCAGGATCTCGGACAGCGTCCGGCCCCCCAGCTTCTTCATGACGTAGAACAGCTCTCCGGTGCCCAGCCGCCCCACGTCGTGGATAGGGATGATCGATGGGTGCTCGAGCCGGCCCAAGGCCTTCACTTCGGTCCAGAAGCGCCGGATCTGGCCCTCCGACGACCGACCGCCGGGGGCCAGCAACACCTTGACCGCGACTTCTCGCCGGATCTCGTTGTCCCGCGCCTTTAAGATGCGGCCCATGCCCCCTCGCCCGATCTCGCCGAGCAGCTGATAACGCTCGCCGACCTCGCGCCCGCTCGCGCTGAGCGGCACATCAGCGGGGTGGATGGTCACGTCGAGGCCCGATCCGGGCGCTGGCGACGGGCGCGAGGTTGGCAGCCGGGTCGGACCGCCGTCGTCCCACGGCGGGGTGGCAGGGCGTGCGGCGCCCC
>JANQQN010000281.1 GCA_028289325.1 Myxococcota bacterium
CGCGGGCGCGGTCCCCGAAGGCCAGCCCCGGTGGCTGGTCGCCGTCGGCGCCAACGTTGGCCTTCCCGAAGAGACCCCGTTGACGTACGCCCATCGCGACGCCCGGCGGTTCGCGGAGGTCATGAAGTCGCTCGGCGGCACCCGAACCGACGCCGTGTGGATCCTCGAGGACCCCCGGCCCACGGACGTCGAAGCGACCTTGTCCGCGCTCGCTCAGCGGGCGCGAGCAGAGGGGGTTCGACCGACCCTCTTTTGGTACTTCAGCGGACACGCCGACGACCGAGCCCTTCATCTGGGCGCTGAGCGATGGCCGATCGCCGAGCTCGAGCGCCGGCTGGCCGACGGCCCCTTTTCCCTCCGCCTCATCGTGGTCGACGGCTGTCGCGGCGTCGACGCCGTCGACAAGGGCGGGCTCACCCCGGCCCCGCCGTTCAGCGTTCAGGTGCAGAGCGGGCTGAGGGGGTTGGTGCGGCTACAGTCCGCCAGCCCCGGCGAGCTGTCGCAGGAGAGCGGCCGCCTGCAGGCCGGCGTATTCACCCACCAGTGGCTGACCGGGCTGCGAGGCGCCGCCGACACCGACGGTGACCGTCGGGTCTCCTTCGACGAGGCCTATCGTTACGCGTTCAGCCGCACCGTGCGTTACTCCGCCGTCCACTCGGGTCGGGTCATGCATCCGAGCATCGCGCTGAAGGTCGAAGGGACCGGGCAACTCATCTTGACCGACCTGCGAGGCCAGGGCGTGTCGCTGACCCTCCCCGAAGGCCGCGAGGTGCGTTACCTGGTCTTCGATCGCGAGCTTGGCGACCTCGTAGCCGAGGTCTGGGGCCGACCGCAAGCCGCGACCGATATTCGGTTGCCCCGGGGCGACTACCTCGTCGTCCGTCAGGCCGCCGGCAACAGTGACGCCGTCGAGCTGACCTTGGACCAGGATCGTCATCTGTCGGAAGATCGGTTCGTCCCCGTCCCTTCTAGCGAGCTCGCAGCCAAAGGAAGCCGGCTGCGGCTATCGCACTGGCGCGTCACCCCCTCCTACTCGGCTTTCCTAGGGACGTCGGCCTCGATCGCCCAGCAAGCAAGATTGCGACTGACGAGCGCGATGCCGCAACACCGATGGTCGGCGAGCCTGGAGCTCGGGCAGACCACATTCGACGCTGAAACCACGACTCAGCGAGAGCAGTGGATCGGCGGCGACGTACGCTACGAGCGCCGACTGCTATGGCGACTGTTCGCCACCGGCGGCGTCGCGTGGCGAATGATTCGACAGCAGGTAGAGCGGACCGACGCCGACGACCTTACGGAGACCGACGTCGCCACCGAGACGAGGTCGACGGGTTTCGCGGCCGGACCGACCCTCGGGTTGAGCCTGAGCGTCCCCGTCTTCGGCCCCGCATCCCTGATCTTGGAGCTCCGCTCCGTTCTATTCTTTCGTAACGAAGGCGGAAGCATCGCGGCTCGGCCCGAGATCGGCCCCGAAGCCGGTGTCACGCTGGTCTTTTGACGGCGGCGCGAGACGGCTAGATACGCCCGTGTCGGTCATTCCACCCGGAGGAGGGTGGATGCTCGTCTAGGAACCGGCGAAGCTGCGATAGCGTCGACGATCGAGCAGGTACCCTCGATAGTTGCACTCGTCGACGGTCGCACCTTCGTGGCTGTAGAGGACGCCGGAAGGCACTTCGTGGGTGGCGTATTCAAACCAATCGCGGTGTCTATCGAGCCACTTCACCTTGGTGGCAGAAACGGAGAAGGGTCCTTGCCGAAGAACGCTTCTGGCGAGGTCCACCGAGATCATCGTGAAAGCTGCAGATTTGATCGGGCCGAGTGGGCAGCACTACGGCCCGCTCGTAGAAGAATGCTGGCGTCCTGCGCGCAGGGACGCCCGCATGGCCACCGCGACACCGACTTCAGGAGCACTCGCCCTCCCCGCCGTCGGGTATGACGGGAAGGCAGTCGACCTCCGTGGTACTGGTCCCGACCGGCTTGACGCATCCGCCAAGGGCTTCGCAGGCGTCTCGGGTTCGATAGTCCGGCCCGTAGGTCAGGAGAATAACCTGCGGGTCGTCGCGACAATCGAGCCCCGCGAAGAGCGTGCGCCCGTTGCGCGCGTCGGTGGCCACCGGCGCCGCGTCGCACCCAACCGTCCGCTGACAGATCGCCGTCCCGTCTTTGGCGCGATACGACTCGGCGAGGCGGATCATCTGGGATTCGTCGAGCTGTCGGGCCGCGGGGTCGGGGTCGGCCGCCGGACAGTAGCAGCTCCCGTAGACCCCCTGAGGAAGAACGGGCAAGCACCGAATGACCGTTCCCGGCTGCGCGCCGGCCTCCAGATAACACTGCTCGACGGCGGCGCAATCGCTGGCCTCGGGACCATAGGTGAGCAGTCGTTGGGTGTAGTCGGGGCAAAGATCGTTGCACTCGATCTCCGAGTAGAGGGTCCGACCGTTACGCGCGTCGATCCCGACCCGGACGCTCTCGCAACCGGCGTCGAACAAACCGATGACGTTTTGGGCCTTGTAGGCCGCCGCCAAGGCCTCAAGCTCCGAAAGGGACAGCAGGTTGGTCTCCCAATCGGGGTCGCCGGGCGGGCATTCCGTCGCCGCAACGCACAAACCAGGTAAAACCTCGATCTGGCCGACCGGGCATCCGTCGTCGTCGCTATCGCGACCGTCACCGGCGCCGCTGCAGCTCATCACGACCAGCGCGAGCCCCAGCCAGGGGGCGGGATCTGAGGACCACCGAAGACGCCGCACGCGAAGCACGACCGCAACGCACCACTGGCCCCGGTTAAACGCAATCCGCCGGAGCCGGACCCTAAATGCGCCGCGCGGAGCCGGTACCGATGACGTCTACCTTGTGACGCCGAGGACCACGCGCTGCGCTGCCCCGACGGCGCAGTCCGAGCCGGGGAACGGTCGAAGAGGAGATGATGACGAGGGTCGATCGCAGGAGGCGACCGACCGGAACCTACCAGCTGGCCTTCTTGAGGCCGGCGATCTGGCCGGTGAGGCCGAGGTCACGCAGAGAAACGCGGGACATCTGGAACTTGCGGTAGTACGCGCGCGGGCGACCGGTGACCCGGCAGCGATTGCGGACGCGAACCGCGCTCGAGTTCCTAGGCAGCTTGTTCAGCTTGTCGACGGCCTCGAATCGCTCCTCTTGGGGCGTCTCCGGGTTACGAATGATCGCTTTGAGCTGCTCGCGACGCTCGCGGTAGCGGTCGACCATCTCCTGGCGGAGGTTGTTGTGATTGATCTTCGACTTCTTGGCCATTGCCTTGCCTCTACTTGCGGCGACGCCCGTAGCGCTTGTTGAACTTCTCGACCCGGCCGACGTTCGACACCTGGCGCTGGGTGCCGGTGTAGAACGGGTGAGAGCAAGAGGTCACGTCGGCTCGGATGACGTAAAACTGGGTCCCGTCGACGTCGCGGACCTCGTTGCTGGTCATCGTCGAGCTGGTGATGATCTCATCACCGGTCGACGAGTCGACGAAGATAACCGGGTGAAGGCGTGGGTGCTTGTCCTTCTGCATCGCGCTCGATCCTCTCGGGTTACGGAGCGTTTACGGCCCCGGTCTCCCGGCTGCGGGTCCCTCCCGGGACGCGCTGGAGCATGGGTGAGTACCGGGACTTAGCCGACCTGGCAACCCGTTTTCTTACGCTGATTCCCGATCGACCGAGCGCCCCGATCGAGGGATGGTCGGGCGCATGCGCGTCGAAGCGAGTGAACCGACCGCCAGAGTCCCGCTCCGTTACCGGGAGATCGCCACCGCCCTCGGCCCGATCCGCATCGTCGGTCAAGACGGCGCGATCACTGAAATCACCTTCCTTCGCAACGAAACGGAGCCCGTTAGCCCCGGCGCCGTGGAGGGCGGACCGGTGGTCGACCAAGCCGCCGAGCAGCTCGAGGCCTACCTCACGGGCACGAGGCGAGGGTTCGACCTCCCTCTCGCCCCGGCCGGGACCCCGCATGACCAGGAGGTGTGGCGACATCTTCAGTCTATACCCTATGGTACGACGACCACGTACGGTGAGATCGCCCGCGCAATGACCCCGCCCGGCAGCCCTCGGGCCGTGGGGACCGCAAACGGGCGCAACCCCATCGCCATCGTTATTCCTTGCCACCGGGTCATCGGCGCGAATGGCAAGCTCACCGGTTACGCGTCCGGGGTGGACATCAAGGCCCAGCTGCTCGACCTGGAGCGCATGGGCCTCATCCCCTTACCCGCTTGACGCCGCAAGCCCCATCACAAGCCGGCCGTGGTCGGCGACCGTCATCAGGTGCTGACCGAATCTCGTGAGATGCGGCACACCATCGTACGCTCATCGCGCGCATGTCGTGCGTCCGCGTTGCGGAACCTGCTACGCTGACGCGAGTGACCGGTTTGGGCCTAGCGGGCGGGGCCAATGAGCGAGCCCGAAGAGCGTGCTTAGCGCTGGCCCGGGCGGCCCGTGCGCACCGATTGTACGCGGCGAACAACGCGACCCTCCAGCGGATGTTCGGCGACCTGGATGGGGCCTTCAAAGACCTCCTCGCCCTCGCGTCTCCCGTGTCGATCACCGTTCGCCGCACCGCCTTCGAGCTCGACGGCGCCGAGCTGTTCGTCGAGGAGAATCTGGACGAATCACTGCCCTACGCGTTCTACCGCGACGGCATCCGGCAGATCGCCTTTCGGCAAGGCCTGCGTCGTGAGGAGCTGGCCGCGCTGCTGAAGGCCATCGCCCAGCGCTTGAACTTTTCCGGGCTCGGCGACGACCTGGTCTCTTTGCTTTGGCGGCTCGACCTCGAACACGTCGACTACGTCGCCGTCGACGCCGCGCCCACCCGCATCGAAGACGACGACGGCGCATACGCTTCCGCGCCGGGCGAACCGGTCGCCGAAACTCGACTCGGCACCGTGCTCGCCGCCCTCTTCGGACCCGGCGGAGACGACGCGCCGGTATCGATGCATCTCGACGCGCACGACATCACCGCGAAGTCGATCGCGCAAGGCCTCGCCAAACCGAACGAGATGGCGCCCGGGCTTCAGCCGCTCGCCGTGCTCACCCGTCGCCCCGCGTACGCGCAAGCGATCCAGAACGAAGTCGCGGAGGAGGGCGAAGACGCGGTATCGCTGCGAGGACTCGAAGGCGCGCTGCGGGCCCTCGCCATGCCCCTGCCGGAGGACCACCTCGAAGCGGTCCAAGACGCGCTGATGCGCATGCTCGACACGTCGATCCTGGAGAACCAGTTCCTGGTCGCGGCCCGGATCGTCCACGGGATGCGAACCGTGCCTCAGCCTCGGGAGCGAGTCTCAAACTGGATGCATCAGGTCATCGCCGAAGCCCGCATCCGTCACGTCGGCGCACGATTCGCCACCAAGCTCCCGGATGAAGAGCGCGCCCAGATCGTCATGTTCTTTCGCGCCTGCGGCGGATGGGGGGTGGAGCCGATCCTCAAGCTCCTGCCGTCGGTCGCCGACGCCAAAAACCGGCGCAGCCTCTCCGACCTCGCCCTCGAGCTCGGGATTATCGACATCGATCAGCTCCGGCCCTTGCTCGGTAGCGAGCAGGCCTTCGTCGCGCAGGAGGCGGTGCACATGCTCAGCCGACTCCGAACCGACGGGAGCTTCGCGCTGCTGCGGGAGCTTCGCCGCCACCCATTGCCTCAGGTTCGCGCCGCCGTCGCAGAATCCACGGACGGGCTTTCGACCGAGGCCGCATCGGAGCTGGTCGCTGACCTTCTCGACGATCCGGACCCTCGCGTGCGAAGCATCGCCGCCCGTGCGCTCGCCAAACACCCCTCGAAGACGGCCGAGCTCCTCCTGGAGAACGTCATGCACAAGTCGCGCCTCGACGGCACGGCACCGGAGGTCAAGCGTGCGACCTTCGAGGCGTACGCAATGGTCGCGCAGGAGCGCGCCGTGCACCCCATCGCTCGTTTCGTGCGAGAGGGAGACAGCTTGTTCGCGACCCGAGAGCAAGAAGACTTCGCCGTAGCCGCCGTCTGGGCCCTCGCCCGCATTCGAAGCGTGACCGCGGTCGAGATTCTCAAGCGCGCGTGCTCGTCCCGGCAGCGACGGCTCAAGCGCGCCGCGCGTGAAGCGTTGATGTGGATGAAGGAGCACGTGTGAGCGCGGGGACGCCGATCTCCGGTCACCGGAGGCTGTCGGAGCGGGCCGAGAACTACGCGCGGGAGTTCCTGTCCGCGCTGTTCATGAGCCTGCGAACCGCGCAGATCCACGAGCCGACCAACCAGGCTTACCAGGGCGCCCTCACCCGCCTCCACCAGGCCGCTGACGCCCTTTTCGCGGCCAGCGGCGGCTTCGAGATCCGCATCGTCGACGATTCGTTCTATCTGAACGGTACCCGACTGCGCTTCGACCAGGGCAGCAACAGCGCGGTCCGGACCCTGAAAGAAATGATCGAGGCCCAGTCGTTGGGCGGCTTTACCGTGGAGTCCGCGCCCACGGTGCAGGGGCTCGTAGAACTCATCGCCCTGATCGCCAACCGGGCCGCGGGCGGCGACGAGCAAGAGCAAGCGCTCCGACGATTGAACATCGGGGTGCTCGGCCCGCAACGAGTCGTCGACGACACCGCGAAGATCGACCGGGCCGCGTTCGCCGTCCACACGTACGCCAAGCTGATCCTCGCCGTCCGGGATCAAGTCCGTATCCTGACTACGGAGGGTTCGAACGCTTCCTCGGAGGTCAAGGCGGTCCGGGTCGTGCAAGACCTGGTCGAGCTGTTCTCCGACCGCGTCGACCTGCTCCTGCGCATGGCCGCCAACGCCCACGGGGCGAGCGCCGACGAGCTACACGGGGCCAACACCTGCCTGCTGTCGGTGGCGATGGGTCACGCGATCGGCATTCACCGTCGTGATCTCGGCGACCTCGGCTTCGCCGCCTTGTTCCACCACCTCGGGCCGTACATCGTCGGCGGCGACGGCCGGCACCACGACCTGCAGGCCGGCGCCGCGCTCAGCCGGACCCTCGCCGAGAGCGGCGCTGGTCGCGGCCTGTTCGCTCGTTCGATGATCCTGGCCGAGCAGCTGTCGTCGGTCGGCTCCTCGCCTCGCAAGGCCCATCCGTTCTCGCGGGTGCTGCGCGTAGCATCCATGTACAGCCGCCTCGTCCTCGGCTTCGGCGCTGGCGGCGGTTCTCCGTTGTCGCCGGTCGATGCACTGGCCTCGATGCGCCGCGACGCGAGCGGGTGGCTCGATCCGTCGAGCGTCGATCTGCTGATCAACCTGCTGCGCGCGTTTCCGCCCGGGGTGGAGGTGGTCCTGAAGTCGGGTCACTACGCGGTCGTCTCGACCCCCCTCAACGTGCGATGGGACCGCCCCCTGGTCCGAGTCGCATCTCGGCCGCCGCGAACGGTCGATCTGATGGTCGAGAACGATGGGACCTTCGTCGACGAGATCGTCGGCACCCAGCAGTTCTTGGGGGCTGCGCCCGCTATCGGCCACGCAACGATCGCGCCCCCTTCGAGCGCGACCGGCATTCCCGCCCGTCGCCCGCCGCCGACCCGAGGTCCGATGTCGGATCCCTCCACGGCGATCGCGCCGGCCATCCCTTCCGCGCCGGCTCCGACGACATCGTTGCCCCCCAGCGATCAGCAGCCGACGGTGTCCGTCCCGCCGCTTCTCGACCCGATGCCTCTGCCGCCGGCCCCCACCAGCGCGAGCCCCGGCGGCGTCCGGGAGCCCAGTGGTCCCCGCAGCTCGGTGTCGCCGGTCTCCGACCTGATCGTTCCGCCCCCGCCCGCCGCCCGCCCACTCGGGGGTCCGACGGGGATCCACAAGCCGTTCAGCCTCACCGCCTCCCAGCCGGCGCCGGTGCCTCCCCGGTCGGGCGGTGCGCCGATGGCGCCCACTCCACTCGACCGACTGCCGATCGCGCCTGGGCCCAACACCCAAGGCGGACTCGGAGAACCGGAGCCGATCGTGCCGTCGAGTGCGGGCGCCGGGTCCCAAAACGCGGGGCGCTTGGCGCAGCCCGGACCAGATCGGCTGTTGGGCAGCTTTCTCGCCGGCAAGTACCGGATCGTCGACAAGATCGGCGAAGGCGGCATGGGCACCGTCTTCCTGGCCAGCCAGGAGCCGATCGACCGCCAGGTCGCGATCAAGGTTCTGCACCACAGTCTGACCAGCGACGACGTCGCCGTCCGAAGATTCGAGCGCGAGGCGCGAGTCATATCGCGAATGCGCCACCCGAACACGGTCACCATCTACGACTTCGGTCGCACCCAGGCCGGTGAGCTGTTCCTGGTCATGGAGTTTCTCGAAGGCCAGACCGTGGCTCAGCTCGTTCGAAGCGAAGGCCCGCTGCCTGGCCTTCGCGGCGCCCGCATCATTCGCCAAGCCTGCGGTTCACTCAGCGAAGCCCACGAAGTCGGGATCATTCACCGCGACCTCAAGCCCGACAATATCTTCCTGACCCAGTTCGGAGATCAGCAAGACTTCGTGAAGGTGCTGGACTTTGGGCTCGTTAAGCTGGCCGACAGCGACAGCGTTCACCGCCTCACGCAGGCCGGAAAGGTCTACGGCACCCCGCGGTACATGGCCCCCGAACAGGCCGAGGGCAAGCCCATCGACCATCGCTCGGATATCTACACTCTGGGGGTCGTGATGTACGAGCTGTTGATGGGCCGGCCGCTGTTCGTCGCCGAGACGATGGTCGCGTTGCTGGTCAAACACATACAGTCGCCGCCACCGCCGATGGCCGCCGTTCGGCCCGACCTCGACGTCGACCCGCGCTTGGAGTCGATCGTGATGTGGGCGCTGGCCAAGAAGCCGGAGGACCGACCGCAGACGGTGAAGGAGCTCGCCCGCGAGCTCGAGCGGTGGGAACAGGAAGCGCAGTCCCGATTGACAGGATCGCCGTTCGCCAATGCGCCCTTCCCGCCCCCGACCTTCACCCCGCCCCCATCCGCGGCCCAGGGGTGGACGACGAGCGACCGAGCGCGGGAGCTCGGTCCGTCCTTCGACTCGATGCTCGACGACTTCCTACAGGAACTCACGCCCTTCGAAGACGTCGAAGG
>JANQQN010000177.1 GCA_028289325.1 Myxococcota bacterium
CTCGAAGCGGCCGATCTGTCTACGTTTTTCACCCTGTTTTTCGACGATCCGGAGACATCCCGGGTGCTTGCGCGTTTCGGGCTGTCGAACTTCAGCCTAACCGGTACACCCGCCTCGTCAACGACGCGGGCGGTGTTCTTTGGAAAAGAAACCACCAGAGCCTGTCGGAATCCGAACGAAGGGGCACAGCCGGATTCACGCCAGCGACTTCCACCGTGTGCAGAGTAACACGGGCCCTGGAACCACTCGGGATCAGCGCACGAACCTTGTGGTCGCTACGGAGATAGTACCGGTTCGGGCCTGAATCTAATCTAATCAGCGTACCGCTCGAACAACGGTGTGGAGAGGTAGCGCTCGCCGAAGCTACACCAGAAGGTAACGATGGTCTTGCCGGCATTTTCGGGGCGAGCAGCCAAGCGTGCGGCGGCGCAGACATTCGCGCCGGTGGAGATGCCGGCGAAGACGCCTTCGTCGGCGATCAGACGCTGAGCCCATTCGAAGGCATCCTCATCGCTGACGTGCTCGACGCCGCTCAGCAGCGAGGCGTCGAGATTGCCGGGGATGAATCCTGCGCCGATACCCTGGATCTTATGTGGACCGGGCTGGCCGCCAGAGATCACGGGGCTGGCCTCGGGCTCGACGGCGACCGACTGCAGGTCGGGATTGTGCCTTCGGATGAAGCGGGTTGCGCCGGTGATGGTGCCACCGGTGCCGACGCCCGCGACGAGGATATCGACGCGGCCTTGCGTGTCGGCCCAGATCTCCGGGCCGGTAGTTTGCTCGTGGATGGTGGGGTTGGCCGGATTGGCGAACTGATTAGGGATCCAAGCGGAGCCGCCCGCCTCGATGGCCTCGTGGGCGAGCTGTTGGGCGCGTTCTATGGCGCCTTTCATGCCCTCGGCCGCTGGAGTGAGAACGAGCGAAGCACCGAGGCTTCGGAGCAAGACGCGTCGCTCGACGCTCATGGACTCGGGCATCGTGAGGGTGAGCTTGTACCCCCGGTTGGCACAGATGAACGCGAGCGCGATGCCCGTGTTGCCACTGGTTGGCTCGATGACCCGCGTGCCGGCACGAACCAGTCCCTTGTCTTCGGCCTCGGCGATCATGGCCGCGGCGATACGGTCCTTGACCGAGCTCATGGGGTTAAAGGCCTCGCCCTTGAGCAAGACCTGGGCGTGGTCATTCGGAATCACGCGTCGGAGTCGGACCAGGGGCGTGTTAAAGACCGTCTCCGTGATGTCGTCGAATACGAAGCCGTAGGGTGTGGCGCGACCTGCTCTTTGGGCCATGTCTACCTATAGGACGCCAGGCGCCTGAACGCATAGCCCGATACGGCATAGATCGTTGCCGCGTGGGCCGCGACGGATCGACCGCCAGACCTGCCGACAACGTTCTCTACCGCCGGAGACTGCTGCAGAGCGGCTGATTCCGCCCGTGGTGTTCAAGACACGAGGTCAGCGGAGCGATATGGGTCGTCGCGTGGTTCACGATATGCCGCCCTTCGGTCTCTCTCCGCCAACCACCCCAAGCCGACGGGACCGTCCGGCCAGCCTCGAAGCACCGTGGGTACCCATGCGGGCTGTCGATCCGACATCGCGATTCGTCGCCTACCTTCATCAGGAGGCCGTGGACGCTTTGGTCGAAGCCGCCCGCACGAGCGACCACGGTGATTCGATCGGTTGGTTGTTTGGGCGCGGTTTTCTCGACGCCGACGGGCCGTACTCATTCGTGCGGCGTGTGGTCACCGCATCGGCGCCCCAGCGTGGCCCGGCATCGCTCCGTATGTCTCCATCGGATGACGAGCACTACTCGAGACTGACCCGCACGACGTATCCCCACCTCGATCCGATGGGCTGGTGGCGCTCAGCCAACGACCCGAGCGCGGCCGGCCCGACCGAGGACGACCACGATAGCCATCGGCGTTGGTGCACGGCGGGCCATCAGCTCGGCCTACGAGCCGTACACGACGGAAGTGCGACCGTGATCCTCGGTCTTCAAGGCCCGAACGCGGTGCCGCTCACTCAGCTGCATTTTGATTTGGACGGCGTCGCGCCACCGCGAGCGATGGTGGTCGGTTCTCCCGTAAAGAGATCCCAAAAGAGGGTCATGGCCCGGCCATCCGTCCGAACCTCTGATACGAAGCGCTCACGAGGATGGCGCAAGGCTTACAAGGCCTTGAGAGAGTTCCTCGGCGGGCTCATGGGTTTTCGAGACGAGTAGAGCTGACGCATCTCCGACCAAAGATGTGAGTCGGGCACAGCTGGGCTCGAACCGGTGACTTCCAGTGTATGAGACGCCTCGGAACGGGTGAGCACGCCACCCCGCGCGGCACTCGGCGATGCTGGCTCGTCCCAGGACGGATGAGGATTGCAGTGACCGTACGTCACAGATCTCGGGTTCGGGCTCGAACCCGAGATCACCCATCAAACGGCTGTATCGGCAGCGCGGTGTCCAGCTGTGGGCAGCAGAATGCGAAAGGTCGTGCCTTGGCCCGGCTGCGATTCTACGGCGACGGTCCCACCGTGCTGTTGGATGATCCGACTGGCGATGGGCAGCCCGAGACCAACGCCGACGCGTTCCTGCTGAGTGCTGAACCGGATCTCGAACAGTGACTTCACCACGTCGGCTTGCAGTCCCGGCCCGGTATCGCGAATAGAAACCTCGACCATGCCATCCCGCGCCGCCGTGCGAATTTCGACCTCGCCCCGTCCCGCAGAGGCTTCGAAGGCGTTTCGGACGATGGTCATGAACACCTGATTCAACGCCTGAGCGTTGGCGCGGATCGATGGGACTTCGCCGAACGCACGCGACGTCTTCACGCCCTGCTTCGTACCCTCCGGGATCAGCGCCAGCACCGTTTCGAGACCCTCGCGCACGTCGAAGCGCTGCACCCGAGCCTGGTCCAGCTGGGCGAAGCTCTTGAGAGAGCGAACCAGCCCCTGCATCCTGTTGATCGCGGCGTTAGCGGTCTTGGTTCCGGCCTGGAGCAAGTCGAGACTCCGCTCCAGTCGGGCGCCGCCTCCGTCCGGATGGCGTTGGGCTCGTTCGACGTTGCCGGCGGCGGAATCGAGAGTTGAAACCTGGCTTTTGAGAACGCCGAGCGGGTTGTTGATCTCGTGGGCAATCCCGGCCACCAAGCTGGCAAGAGCCGTCATCTTACCCTCGGCGATCAACTCGGCCTGGCGCTCCCGCATAGACCAGTTCTCCGACTCGAGCTCCACCGCCAGCCGGACCGTGTTCCGGGCCGAGCGTCCGAGGGCGACCATGAAGCCGCCTACGATCATGAGGCTGAGGATTCGAAACGTCGTCACGATCACGTTGATGGCCGGGCCCATCAGGCCGGGAAGTGGCTCCTGGGTGAGCTCGGTCCTCGGGTCGGAGAGAGCCAAGGCAAAGAACGCAAGCTGCTGGAGGGTGGCGGCCGACGTCACGACGAGTGGATACAAGGGTCGAAGCGCGAGCGAGTTGACGCCGATGACGCCGAGGGCAATGAAGATCAGCTCGCTCTTCGAAAAGAACGACAGGGGGACCGCGTCGAAGCCGCCGGAGGTCTGATACCAGGAGATCGGAAGGATCAAGAGCAGGGTCAGATCGTAGCTCAGCCCCAGCATGCCGGCTCGGGTGAGATGGGTACCGCGCTGCGCCCAGCGGAGGGAGACCATGCAGACGAAGACGCCGGCGGCCATGAGCCCTTCCGACACGATCAGATCGGTGACGGTGGGCGCCGTGAGTTCGTAGCCATTCGAGGCCCAGCCGACCAACGTGAGCAATGCGCCCACGGAGATGTAGGCCAGACGCGCCCGGTTAGACCAGACGATCCCTCGGAACTCACGGTCCCGGAGAAGAACCTCGACCACGGCCCTCGGATCGGTCGGCTGGGGAGTCGGCACCGGTCCCTATGTACCTCAACCTGGCGCGTGAAACCGTCGGCGGGCCTCAGAAGATCCGCGTCGCTCCAGGCGGGCGGAGATCGCATTGAAGCCGAGCTCGCTTCGGACCTCGGGGACCTCGGTTCCGAGCACGGGCTCCTCGCCGAATCGATGCCCGGGACGGCGGGGACGTGGCGAGATCCAGCGCAACCTCGATCAGGGAGAGGCTGAGCGACGTCCAGCCATCCACCAAGTGGACCACGGTCAAAACGTCGATGAACCCCACCTCCCTCCGGTACGCTATGGGCCACGACCTCGGCCGCACCTTCAAGACCAGGGCGTGGGCCTCGGCTACGAGCCGTTCAAGGTAGGCGCGGGTGCCGAGCCGAGGGGCGACTTGGTCCGGCCGGACGCAGCCGTAGACGAAAAACCGCATAGGCTGCGGTGTGCCCGCCCGCAAGCTCAGCGGCGGCGGACGTTCAAACAACATCGACTCGATATTGAATGAGCGTCATTGCTGACCGTGCTGACGACGATCGATTGCTCTTCGTTGGCGACTTTGCGTTGAGCCGATGTGCCGCGACAAGGTCGAGACGTGGAACAGCTCTTCGTTGATGACGAATGCGCGAGCTGCGACTGCCATGAGCAACAATCGAGACACCGCCCCGCTCATCGGTCCTACCGCGCTGCGTCAGTCCTCCACGGATGCTCTCAAGCGCTCGATAGCCTCGTCCCACTGTGCGGAAGCGCGGGCCAGGTAGTCTCTTGCCTTCACGATGGGATCGGGCCTGATTGTGAATCGGCTTTCTCTTCCGACTCGCTTACAGGAGACAATGCCGGCTTGTTTCAGTACCTGTAAGTGCTTGGTGACGCCCTGGCGCGTCAGGCCAAGACCGTCCGTGAGCTGTACAATAGAGTACTGCTTCCCGTCACTGAGGCGAGAAACGAGCTCGAGGCGGGTAACGTCGCCAAGAGCGGCAAACACGGGGGCAGAATTGTCAGCTTCGCTAACCTTCGACATGGGCGGCAATATTCTTGGCCTGAATGTCCCAACCCTCTACGTTCGAACGCAGCACTTCCAGTCGTTTTGTTTCTGGAAACTGCTGAAAGCCCGTTTCCGTAATGGTGAGACGTGTGCCGCTTTCTGAGGGCTCTAGCCGAAACTCGACCCGTACTTTCGCTCCCTTCTCGTACTCCGTGTCAGGGTCAATGGCGCTTGGGGGCCAGGAAAATGCAAACAAGCGTTCGTGATCCATTTGCTCGGTCACCGACACCCAGTTCATATGTTCGTGGCCCGGAGAGGTCATAACCCCCGTGGTTGTCGCTCCGACTTTGAACGGGTTATCAAGTCGGACTCGAAACCACTCGCCAAACTCGTTGTGGTCTGTAAGCGCGCGCCAGACCCGCGCGACAGGCGCTGCAAGATCAACGACCTTTTCAACTCGGTCCTGGTCTTTGTGAACATTCATTACGCAACCTCCCGGTTGCGCTTACGGTAGGCGATGTTTTCGTCACGGGCAACCGTTTAGTTGCCTTTGGTTTAGGCCCGTTACCTGCTGACTTCATTAGGATTTCCTGAGATCCGCTCGGCGCCTCGAAGTTGATTCGTTCCGAACGGGCTCTGTAGGCTCAAGGAATCACTCGGGATTCGCGTGTTTTTGGCCACTTGCCCGACACGACGCGTCGCCTGCCTTGCGCTGCTGGCCAGCGAAACCGGACCCGCCCCGGACCCCTTCGCCCGGTACGGTTGGCGTATCGGTGACCACCGCGAACCGACCGGCACCTGCGGGTGTGTTGGCCCTTCACGCCGATTTCACGTCGGTCCTGAGATGTCTTGGGCAGGAGAACGACATGAATACGAAGAGTCTCTTTGCCCTCTTTGCCCTGTGTGCATTCCTGATGAGCCCGTTGCGGCCAGCCGTTAGCGCGCCCGCCGAGCGCGTCCTCCTGGTGGTGAGCGGCCACGGCAAGGACGGCGGAAAGACGCAACCGGGCTACGATTTCGAGGAGTTTGCCAAAGCCTACTCTATTTTTGCATCGAGCGGGATGGAGGTCGACGTCGCAAGTCCCCTCGGTGGGCCGGTCGAGCCCGACGAGTACAATCCCGATGACGCGATTCAGCGCTCAGTACACGACGATCCGGCTGTCTCGGCAAAGCTCGCGCGAACCCTCTCCATCGGCGATGTGAATCCCGGAGGCTACGCCGCGGTATTCGTGGTGGGGGGAAAGGGCGCGATGTTCGACTTGCCCCGAGCGACGGCGCTGCATTCCGTCATCGCCACGGTCTACGAGGCGGGCGGGGTCGTCGCTGCGGTATGTCATGGCCCTGCAGCCCTTGTCGACGTGCGGCTCAGTAATGGGCGATACCTTGTGGCAGGGAAGGCCGTGAATGGCTTCACGAACGTCGAGGAGTCGCTGTTTGGCAAGAAGTGGGCGTCGAAGTTCGCGTTCAAGCTCGAGGACGCACTCACGGCACGCGGTGGACGTTTCGAGAGCGGACCGATCATGCTGGAGCACGTCGCGGTGGACGATCGACTGATCACCGGCCAGAATCCCACCTCAGCCGCCGGCGTTGCGGATGCGGTGCTCCGAAAGCTCGGAAAGACGCCTAGGCCGCGACGAGCCGACCAGAAGGAAGCAACCCTCAAGTTGATCGCGCGAATCCTTCGGGACGAGGCAGGCGCCGCGAACATGTACCAAGAGAACCCCGCGGCCTTTCAGGGGCCGTTGATCGCGGCTTACGGCTATTACTACGCCAAGGTCGCCACCGGCGATCGATCGCTGCGCCACGCCCTCTCGCTCATGGAAATGGTGCCGGAAATACGGAATAAGAAGGAGCTCCGGTTGGCAGTCGCGGTGGTCTACGAGAAGCTCAAAGACACCGCCTCCGCCAAGCGGGTCCTGGAGCAACTGGTGCACAGAGAGCCTGACTTCGCGCCCGCCAAGGAGATGCTGGGTCGGCTGTAGAAGTGACGAAGACTCGGATACACATTCTCTTGGTCGAGGACGAGGAAGCGCTGGCCGAGAACGTGGCTGCCTTCCTCGAGCCTCGCGGGCACACGCTGGACTTTGCCACTGACGGAGCGCAGGCGCTTTCTTTGGCGCTGGAGCACCACTACGACGTCGTCGTGTTGGACCTGGGCCTCCCGAGGCTTGACGGCCGGGACGTTTGCCGCCTCATCCGCGAAAAGAGCACCCGCCACGTCCCGGTTCTCATGCTGACGGCGCGAGATTCGTTGGACGACAAGGTCCTGGGGTTCGAGCTAGGCGCCGATGACTATCTCACCAAACCATTCGCACTGGAGGAGCTGGAAGTGCGCTGTGTGGCCTTGTCGCGGCGGCTTACTCTGCCCACCGAGCGAGTCATCGAGCTGGGGCCCCTGGTCGTCGATCGGCAACGTCGGACCGTTACTCGCGAGGGGGCGCCGATCGCCCTGCGCAACCTGGGTTACCGAATCCTCGAGTACCTCGCCGAGAGCTACCCGAGGACCGTCACTCGCTCTGAGCTAACATACAAGCTCTGGGGCGATGAGCCGCCGGACTCTGACGCGCTCCGCTCGCATATCTACCAGGTACGGGCAGTCCTCGATAAGCCGTTTACATGGCCGATCCTCAAGACGGTCAGCGGCGTGGGGTTCGTGCTTGATCTCGAGGAGGTTTAGTGGACCGCCGATCGCCAGCGGTGAATCGGCGGGGGTCCCTGGGGACCCGTATCGTCGTCTCGTTTTTCGTCTTAGCCCTTGTCATTTCGGCCGCGTTCACCGGGGTGAGCTTCGTGTTTCTCTTCACGGTCGAGGACACCTTCATCGAGCGTTCGCTTGAAAGGCAGGCCAACCTCTCGTTGGCACAGTACCGCCGCGACGGTGATTGGGGCCCTACCGAAGAACCCTATATGACGATCTACACGGAGCTGGGGACGGTGCCAGTCGACCTGCGACGCCAACTTGCGGCCAACCCGCAGCAGGTCGAGTTCTCGGGCGATGAGGAGCGCCACTATCATGTGATGCGGCTAGACGTGGACCAACCCGCGTGGCTGGTGGCCGAAGTCAGCCGTATCCTGGTCATTCGGCCCATGCAAAGCGACCTCCTCGTTCTGTTCGCGGTGATCAGCCTCTTGATGACTCTCTTCGCTTGCGTCCTCGCGTTGTGGCTCGCGTGGCGCTCGATCGCGCCGCTGCGCCGGCTGGCGTGGGCGGTTGAGGGTACCGAGCCGAACGCTCTCCTCACGGACTTCAGCAACGACTACCCACCCGACGAAATCGGAGCGGTGGCGGAGGCGCTGCAGGGGGCCTTCGATCGCATTGCCGGCTACGTGAAGAGGGAGCAGGCCTTCACCCGCGACGTGAGCCATGACCTTCGAACCCCGATCGCGGTGGTTCAAAGCTCAGTCGAGCTCCTTCAGCGACGAGACCATCGTCCGGAGAGCACGCGTCTGATCGAGAACATTCGCGTCGCGAACACCCACATGCAGCGAACGGTGGAGGCGCTCCTTGCCTTGGCGCGTGAAACGAGCGCGGAAGGGCGAGTTCGGCCGGTGTTGGTCGCGGCCACGGTCGAGGAGATAGTCCTCCAGCTGACGAGTTCCAACCCGGCAAAATCGTTGGAAGTGCGACTCGAGATCGATAGTAGGGCGACAGTCGACGTCAGAGAAGGGGTGCTCGAGATCGTCCTCGCCAATATTCTCGGAAACTCATTCCAGCACGCGGGACACGGTCACGTCGCCGTGGTGCTAGAGGGTACACGCTTGTCCATCATCGACGAAGGCCAGTTCGATGAGGACATAATGGCCCGAGCCTTCGACGAGGGCGTACGGCGCGCTGGCGGCGACGGACTCGGTCGGGGACTGTCCATCGTTCAGAGGGTCTGTGATCACCACGGAATCTCCCTCGAGATCGAGCATCGACGAGCGGGGACAGCAGTCCACCTGTGTTTTCCTGTGAAACGAAGGTAGGTGTCACGAGTCGGTTTTTGAAGCGAACGTCGGACGGTAGCGGGCATACCGGACCTCCGATGCTCGATTGAGCTGAGCAAGCGCGGCAACCCGCAGAACGGCTCGGATATCAAGCTCCGGCTGGCCGCGGGTGTTCGTTGTCGCTGCACTGGTGTCGACCAGGTCGTCGTGCGGTAGAGTCGACGCCATGGTCTCGGCCCCGCCCGCGAAGGAGACCGCCGCCCCACACGGGGAATTCGGACCGTTGCAGCGTCGCCAATACAAGCGCCCCGCCGGACGGTCGAGCAGGTCGTGCCGGTGGCGATGGTCCGGCAACGCGACAACGTGCTACGTCTCGGCCATGCTTCTCACCGAGGACGAGCTGTACGCAAGGGTCGTCGAGCTCAACCGTAAGGCCTGTCGTGTCCGGGGCCTTACGTCGGGATACGGGTACAACTCCATCCTGGACGTCGACCTCGTCGAAGTCTGTCTGTCGCTACGACGACGATTTCCTCCTCCGATCCGCGTCCTCGATGTGGGATGTGGCGAGGGCCACGCCCTCGCGGAGCTGGCGAAGTCGCTGGCCGCGGCCGGCGCGGACCTTGCGGACTTCGAGCTGTGGGGCATGAGCCTGAACCACTACTACGAGCGCATGCTCATCGACGAGGACCGGTTCATCGAGAGCAGCCTGATGGGCTATCAGGGCGACGGGAAGCGGTTTCACCTGGTGTTCTCGGTCTTCACCTTCCATTATCTGTGGCGAAAGCTCGAGGCTATCGAGAAGATCCACAACGAGCTTCTCCACGATGGCGGGCGGGCGTGTATCCACTTTCCAGGATTCCTGGTTCGCTTCGGGGAGTCCCCAGAGTCCATTACCCAGAACGAAATCGAGGGGAACCGGATCTTCACCGACTTTCTCGCCGAGCAACAGGCCAGCGGGAACATCCCGTCGATGCGATACAGTATTGTTCCCTATTACAGCGACGATGACGACTGCTCCCTGCTTGCGGAGTTCGGATGCCTCTCGTTCGAAAAGCGCTCCAACCTCTCGATGAGATTCGGCTACTCGCTCCGCGCGTTTGCTCTCTTCAGCGAAGGGTTCAAGTTCTCTCGGATGGACCGCAGCGGTCTCATATATTTCGCTTCACACTACGAGGCCACACCCATTGCCCAGTCTGCAACTCTCCGTTCCGAGCCGTTCCGAATCATCTCTCTCAATTCGCACGTCGCCCAGCGGAGCTATCGGATCGATGTCGCGGTCCATTCGAAGGAGAGCGATCGCATCATCCTCATGTGCCCGGGCGCTTACGAGCATCTAGGCGGTAATGCGATCGATCTCACCCTCATGATCAAGGGGATCCGTGCCTCTGGGATCGGCGCAATGGTTCGCTACACTGATCCCTACGGTGATGAGCGAGCGGAGCCCGCAGCGAGTCGAAGGCAAGGGAAGCCCCGTCTCCCTGGCTCGGTCGGGCCGGGTACCGGCGACCAGCTTGAGTATCCGAGGGTCTTGCTTGCGTGCTTCCGCCGCGTCCTCACCTCGGTCATCGGTAACGCGACGAAGATCTGCTCCCACCCGACGCCGAAGATCGGGGTCGTGGCCTACTCTTCCAGCGGAGGGGCCGTCGCGGCCCTGGCGGCCGACTTTCCCACCATCGATATTATCTTGCTCGTAGCGCCCTCCTTCGATGTTGCGAAGGAGACGATCGTATCAGGGCTCAAGCGCTTCCGTGGTGCTGTCTACGTTCTGATCGGAGATCAAGACGAAGTGGTTCTTCCTCAGCAAGCCTTCTGGTTCTACAGGAATGCCGTGAACGCCCGGCATCGGGAGTACGTCGAAGTCCCTTCCTGCGGTCATTTCTTCAAGACAGACCACAGTCGACGCATCCTGGGGCTTGCTCCACAGTGGGCCTTCGGCAGCACCCGCCCCGTAGACTTCCCTCCACCGCTCACCAACTTCTTTGACCACGGCGAGTGAGCCGCGGGCGGCTCGAGCTCGTAGCCGCCCGGGGCTCGGACGGAACTCGGCGCCGGCTCGGGCGGCCAGATCAGATAGAGACGAGCCGTGGCTGTCAGACGCCGAGCCTGGAGAGCTCGACATAGTCCTCAACCGTCGCCCCGCTGAGGCAGGCGTCGATGATCTTTCGACCGACCGGATGAAGGTCGTAATCGTCCTCGAAGGGGACGAGCTGGTTGGCAAAGAACGCTTCGAGTGCTCTCGCACCGAGGTCATAGGCCTCCTCACCCACTTCCGGCTGCGACTCGACCCGCAAGAACCAATGCCCGATCGGTGTCCCTTCCACCTGGAGCGACTGAAGACCGAAGCCGAGCAGGGCGCATCGGGCCGGGACGAGCTGATCCGGACGAAAGGGCGCGGCACTTCGGCGAGCCAGATACTCCCGGGCGATCCACTGTGGCATGAAACCGACCTTCCAGGCTCCGATGTGCTGGTTTGGGCACAAGACGTACAGCGAGTCGGAGGTTCGCATGATCTGATTGAGCAGCAGGTTCGCTTGGTCGACCCTGCGTCCGGTGGCGAACGGCCAGTACGAGCCCACACCTTCCGAGGTGATTCCTCCCGGGTCGGAAGGATTGGGGCTCGCGTGTCCCCGAGGGGCGGTGAGACGCCAAAGCCAGGCGAGCGCGGTCGGGAGCACGTGAAAAAGGCCGAGGATCCCGTATGTCGGGTGCTCCCGAATACACGGCGGGCAACGGAATCCGAAGCTCCGGACGTCGACGACGATGGGACCATCAACGATTCCAGGGATGATTCTCCGCGGCACGACGACCCGAGGGTTCGGACATGGAACCCCCGGCTCATCCTCGACGTGCTCGAAGATGAGCGCGCGACTATTTGGCACGGCGTCGATGTTGAGGAACAAAAGCGGCTCCGGCGGCTCGGCGGTCAGCCGCTCAAGCTGCAGGTCCCGGCCGTAGCGGTCAATATGATTGACTCGAATGAACCACGCGTCCTCGGCGTCGATCAGGACCAGCTTCTGCTTACGGGTCAGCCGCTGCAGGTCGCTGGGGCACAGGGCCATATCGCTGATGACGGGACGGATCTCGCACCCCAGGGGCAGAACGATCGTACGGCGCTCGCCGGTGACCATGTTCTCCCCGAGCAGGAGGGAGCCGTCGTCCTCTCGATAGATCTGCTCGAGCATTTCGCTCTTGCCCCCGCCACTGGCGCCCTCGTGCATGATGGTGATGTGGTGTTCGTAAGGGGTCGTCGCCTCGATCGTCGAGCAGTGCGCGGTGATCCAACCCTCCTGCTCGCCGAGAGCGAGGAGAAGACCGTAGATGCCCTTCTTCGCGCTCGGCCCCGGGTACAAGTGATAGCTGAACAGTTCATGGAGCTCGTCCGTCCGATTGTGGACGACAACCTGTTTTCCCTCGAAATGGGTATGGCGAAAGGGTGGAGCTACGAAGATGACGGCGCGAGGGGAGAAGGTCTCGTTCAGCACGTCGTCGATACGCCGGATCCCTTGAAGAAGCGCGAGACCGAGGGCGAAGAATCCCGCGTTGGCGGGCGCCACTACGAGCGAGTCCAAGCCCTTCTGGGAGATTCCGGTGGTATAGGCAAAGACCACGAGGTCCTGCGCCTTGAGCCACTCGAAGGTCTCCTTTCGAAGCCCAACAAATCGACCGCCGAAGCGGTCGGAGAATCGAGTCTTGTTCGTCGGGCGCTCGTCCCCGATAAAAAGACAATCGGGGTCTCGGCGTCGCATGTACGGTTCGAGGTAGTTCGCCGATATGCCGTTTCGAACGCGACAGACCCGAGCTTCGACCATCCTCCCCCGTCCTGGAACGTCATAAGACACTTCGCGGATGCCCCCCACCGACTCCTCGGCCGCGAGCTCGATGAGGTCAGCGATACTGGAAGCGATCCGAACGCTTGGTGATGCCTCGAGTATGGCGCGGATCTCTTCCGGAAGGGCGAGAGCTTGCCAGTTGTCGGTCGGCTGAGCCCGGACGGACATGTTCATGGAGTCGCCTTTGCCCTCCACCGAGTCAATGATAAGCGCGCTCCAGGTCCACGATCTAGAGGCTTCACGCGCGCCTTGCTCGATCCTCGACTTCGCATCCAAGTGTCTGGCGGGAACGTGAGTGATTCGAGGACGTCGGGCTAATGGCCGCCGCTGGATTCGAACCAGCGACTCCCGGGCGTGTGGACGTGATTGCAGAGCACAGCGATACTTGCAAATAGCCGAAATAATTCTGGTCGAGTGGCGTTGGCGGACTACGCCGCTCAGGTCGTCGATATCGTCGATGCGTTTCTTAGGGAGCACTCCGACCCAATCGCCTAACTGAAGCAGGTGGGCCGGAGAGGCTGCACGATCGGTGTCGGGTATTGAGCTGAGGGCGATCGGAACTCCGTTGGGTCGCGGACCTCGAATGTCGCCCCGGCTCGGTCCAGCGATATGACGGGCGCGTGTAGAGACGGCGTGTTGCGCCTAGACCGAGCTGGCTCTGGACCAAGCGGTGGACCTGCGTCGCGGCGACCGGTCTGGATGGGTCTGCATAACCCGTCTCGTCCGGAGTCTGTTTCGTTTGTGGATATGTCGTCGATCCTAAGCTTCGCGGAGACGAGCGTTGCGCCGATCGTGGCGATATCGGTTGATCGATCGAGCCGGTTTGCCCGTCTTCGGGCGGATGGACTTCGTCGATCTACCTAGATAGGATTCAGCTCATGAGCTTGGACTCGTCGACACTCTCAATAACATCCGATAGTGACGGCGTTCATTTGAGTATACGTATCCCCGTCGACGTCACGACAGCATGGAAGTACCTCACCGCTCCTGCGTCGGTAGCACGCTGGTGGGGAGACCATGTCCAACTCAACGCGGTCGCGGGTGGACAGCTCCGAGAGAAATGGTCGAACGGGCAGCGGGAGGTACTGACGACTGGCACCGTGACGCGATGTGAACCACCGACTACGCTCGGCATGACGTGGGCCGACGACGACTGGCCGGGGGATACGAACGTGTGTTTCCAGTTGGCTGCGGATGGCGCCGCGACGCGTGTCGAGCTGGTCCACGAGGGATTCGAAGCGTTGTTCGGGGCCGCTGCTGCCTCCACCGTCGAGGCGCATGCAACGGGCTGGCGTTGCCACCTCCAACGATTCATTCAGTATGTCGACGCCGCGGACTAGGATACAGCATGGACCTTCGTCAGGCCCGGGATGATGACGTAGCAGCGATGTGTGCCGCTGACCACATCGCCGTCGACCAGGAGGAGCGGCAAGGTTTCATCCGTAGGTCGGTGCGTGAGGGGACTGCCAACGTTGCGGTACTCGATCGCACGGTGGTGGGTTACGCGGTCCTCGAACATTCGTTCTTCGGACGGGGCTTCATCTCCATGCTGATGGTCGGGCCAACGCACCGTCGCCGCGGAGTGGGCGCGGCGCTGGTTCGCCATGCGGAGGGTCTCTGCAAGTCGGAGAGAATCTTCACGTCGACGAACCAGTCGAACCTACCGATGCAGTCGCTGTTGCAGAAGCTCGGGTACAGGCACAGCGGCACGATCGAGGATCTCGACCCGGGTGACCCGGAACTATTCTACAGCAGGCAGCTGAGGTGACCAGGCTGCTCTGTCTTGTCCCACTGCAAGCCACCGCGCGAATGAACGATGAGATCGGCTGGTGGGCGACGCAGCGTGATCGCAGCGCCGAGAGCCTCAAGGATCAGTTGGTCCGCATGTGGTCGGCGACCGCGTAGCCGACCACGCGTCGCGAGTACAGATCAATGACCATGGCGAGGTGAAGCCAGCCTTCCCCGATGCGGATGCACGATGTGTCGCAGACCCACGGGACATTGACTGCCTGCGCAGAGAATTGCCGTTGAGCAGGTTGGGCGCCGCTGGCCACCATCACGACTCTCGGATCCGCGAAGACGTTGTCGCGTGGGAGTTCACGACCCGCAGTACTTCTCTGACGTCTATCTTGCCCTTGAATCGAATGACTCGAGCACCACGCGGCATCTGGCCGTCGGCGCAGTCGCGTTCCTCGTCGATGCACAGGATCAGGTTGTCGAGGTCAGCGGCTCGGAGACGTCCGAGCTTTTCCGAGACGTACTGAGGCGTCCAGAACCCAACGACCTCCAACAGCCACTTCCGTTTCGCATTCTGGCGGTGGATCAGGGCGAAGTCGGGAAACAGCAGTGTTCCATCGGCCTGCACGGGCTCGGGCTCGCGGATGATCATCCAGTCCAAAGCAACCTTCCCGAAATCCCGCGCGAAGCGCCGCTCGAGCCGGCTGTCGTACGCCTTCGGTGGATCTCCGGGAAAGACCGGGTCTCGGTTGCTGAGATGTAGAGCTCCGGCTTGGTCGCGCAAGACACAGTTGGCGCGCAGCTCGAATCTATCGCACCAGGCCAGAAATGGTATGAGTTGGGCCAGCGATCGACCGTAGACCAACGTCCTTCGAAAGAGCGCGAGCGGACCCGAGATATCCAGCTGGAGGTCTGCGTCGTCCTCGCGTTGGATAGTGCAGATCAGGCCCTTCAGCTTTGCGTGGCGCACGACCGGACGCGCTTTTCCGAAGAGCCGCACGCTCAGGCCGACATCCCGGAAAACAAACCCCTGGGCCAGCGACAAGTTGGTCATCAGTGCCAACGTATTAGGTGACAGATCTTCTCGCGGCGGTGCGAGTGGTCTCTCGGAGGGCAGGTCCGAGAATAGGAGATCGAGGATTGCTTCGGAAGTGGTCTGATACCTTTGGGCCGCCCAATCGAGTACCGAGTGTGGCGATGCCCCAACCGTCGCTGCCGCCCGGAACACAGCTCGGCGAACTTCCTTTGCTTGCCCCGGCGGCCGCTTGCGTGATTGGTTGAAGCGCATCAACACGTGGGCAGCCATCTTCACTTTCGGCGACGGAACCCGATGCGAAAGCGGTTCCAGCAACCGACCCTCCCAAAGGCGTCGAGGTCGGCCTGAGTACCGATCGTACTCGTCGAGGAGCTCGTTCAGCCACGGGTGATCATTCGCCCCGAGGAAGTGTGGGGTGATCCGCAGGTCGCGAAGACTGTAGCGAAGGAGTCGTTCTGGTAGCAAGGACTCTTGCCCTTCTGGAGGCCCGTCGGGTCTCCGATGTGTCGCGGGTAATGAGTTCGTACAGAACGGCGCACTTGCCCTCGGTGGGTCGGAGGAGTCGTCCGAGACGCTGAACGTGCTCACGCTTTCCATGGGCCCCGCCGACAACGATGCCTATCTCGGCGTCGGGCACGTCGATCCCTTCATTGAGAACCTGGGCAGACACGAGGCAACGAAGCTCGCCGCGTGCGAATAGTTCCAGCGCATCCCGCCGCTCATCTCGCCCGATGTCACAGGTCATCGGCATGATCAGGTACCTACGCGCGATCGCGTAGGCGGCATCGTTGTTCGATGTGAAGATCAGGACCTTCGCATGTGTGTGACGCGCGAGGATCTCGCCCACGACCCGGAGCTTGCCTTCGTTGAAGTCGGTCGTCGTTCTCGACCGGCGGAACGCAGACAGCGCATTTCGACCCACGTCGGTCCGTGACGCGAAGGCCACGAACTCCGGCCAGGAGGCACTGGGATGGAGTCGCTGGAACTCGGCCATGACCGGCCGGAAAGCAGCCATGTCGCTCATGTATCTGTGTCGTTCCTGTACGGACAGCTCGACCATGACAGGTACGGTTCGATAGGATGCGAGGTAGCTGCCGGCGAGGTCGTCGACCGTCAGCTCGAAGACGACGGGGCCAATGAGGGTACGGAGACGCTCCGCGTGGCCTTCGGCTTCGGCGGGCGTGGCCGTCAAGCCGAGCCGGTCGGGCGCGATGCACATCTCGAGTGCCTCGTCTCGGACGCCGCGACCAAAGTGATGGGCTTCGTCGACGACCAGCAGATCGAAGCGCGGGCCGATGCGCTCGGCGCTACGGTAGGCGCTCTCGAATGTCGCAACCGTGATGGCACGCTCTTGCCGAGCGCCGTCGCCGAGGCATCCGACCGAGGCCTGATAGCCACGATCGACTGCGCCGAGCCACTGACTGAGCAGTGCGCGGGTGGGTACGATGCACAGGGTCCGAGCTTTCGTGCGCTGCATCGTGTTGAGCGCGGTTTAGAAGTCGCCACCTGATCGCGGTTTGATCCCCACCGAGTGGTAAGCCACCGCGGTCAGGATCGCGGTATTGTCCCCCACGCACGGCTGACGATCATGCGCAGGCCATCTTGCGATCTCGTCATGTGTCCCGCTCTTCGCCCTCAAGGCGGTGTTGGTGCGCAATGGGGCCGTGAAGGACGGCGGGAGGCGGCGACGGAGCAAGCCGTGCTCGGTTTGCAGGCGATGGTTCACACCCACCGCCCGTGTAGGTGACCGCCAGCGCACGTGCGGTGAGCCGTCGTGCCGGCGGGAGCAGAAGCGGCGGACTCAGGCAGGCTGGACAGCCCGCCACCCCGACTATTGGGCCGAGCGACGGGTCCGGGCGCAGGCCGATCGGCTCGCAACGGAGCGCGGGCCGCTGCGAGGCCCGCCGCCCGGTCTACGCGAAATCCCCTTTGAGCTCGCGCAAGACGCGATGGGCGTACAAGCCTTTGTAATCATTGTACTTCTGGCTCGAATTCAACATCGGGCGACGCAAGACGCGATCAAGCGCTATCTGTCCGGAATCACGAGGGATCGAGACCCAATACAGCCCTCGTTCGCGCAAGACGCGACGGAGGTTCCGAGCCGTCCGCCGTAGGCTCGATCGCGTGGAATCGCACACGGAGCGAGTGCGGCTCGAAG
>JANQQN010000286.1 GCA_028289325.1 Myxococcota bacterium
CCGACGGGTCGAGCTGCCGCCGATCGCGCCGCTCGCCCTCGCGGGGCTAGCGGTGGTCGTCGGAGGGATGGTGATCGTCACCACGGTGTCGAGGGACGAAGGCGACGGCGGGGTGGCCGTCCTCCCTTCGAAGGGCCAGCTGACCGTGACATCGAGCCCGCCGAACGCGGCGATCTATATCGACCGGCGCGACACGGGTCTGACCACCCCGCAGACCATCCCCGATCTGAGCGTGGATCGACCGCTGCGGGTGTCGGTGCGGCTGCCGTCTCACCGCTCCACCCCGCGGAGCGTCGTCGTCCGCATCCCCGCCTCCAGCGGCCAGACCAGCGCCCACTTCACCCTCAAAGAGGGCCGGATCTTCCAGCTGCAGAGCAAACCGGAGGGCGCGGTGGTGACCGTCGACGAAGAGCGGCTGCCGGACGTCACCCCGCTGACCCTTGAACCGATCCCGCTCGGAGAGACCGCCACCGTCACCGTCGAGCTGGCGGCTCATCTTCCCCAGCGGCTGCTCCTGAAGGCGACCCCAGACGCACCACAGATGGTCAGCATCAAGCTCGAGCCGGCGTCCGAGATCGATATCCTGAGCGAGCCTCCGGGCGCCGAGGTGGTCATCGATGGCGTCCCTCGGGGCCGGACACCGCTGTACGACGTATCCGTCCCCAACAGCCGTCGCTTCCGGGTGACCATCAAGAAAGTCGGCTTCAAACGCTGGACCCGGCGCACCACCGCGAAACAGATGCGCGGCAGACCGGTCATCGCCGAGCTGACCCACGTCCCGTTCCTTCAGCTGCCGATGAGCAAGAGCGAGCGGAGTCAGGCGCGAGCGCTGCAGCGCTCGGTCGAGCGCTACCAGCGGGACATTCGAAAGTTAAAGACCCAGCTCGTGCGCGCCCAGCGTCGACTGGAGCGGCTCGAGGCTCGCTCCTCGCCGCTCATCGGCCCCATCGCCGAAGCCCAACGAAACGTCGATCTGGTCCGCGATGAGCTCATGAGACGGCAAGAAGCCCTGAGGGAAGCGAAGAGCAAGCAGGAAATGTTTCGAGAGCAGATGTTGCTGAAAGTGGAAATGGAGCCCTGACCGTGCAAGCTATCTTGCTCGCGGCAGGCTTTGGTACCCGCCTGTGGCCGCTGACGGTCGACCGCGCCAAGCCGGCGGTTCCGTTCTTGGGCCGACCTCTCATCGCGGGACTCGTGCAACGGCTCGAAGCCGGCGGGTTCAGCCGTATCGTGGTCAATACCCATCACCAGCCGGCATCGATCGAAGCGGCGCTCGATGGCTTTCGCACGGTCCGGTTCAGTCATGAGCCGGAGATTCTCGGCACCGCCGGCGGCCCGGCCCGCGCCCGCGACCTCGGCCTCATCGATCCCGACGACGATCTCCTGATCGTCAACGGCAAGCTGTACACCGAGATCGATTTTGCTGAGGTCATGGCCGCCCATCGCGCGGTGGGGGCGGAGGTCACGATGACCTTGCGCAGGAACCCGACGCGGGCCCACTTCCGCGAGGTCCTGACTCAGGGCGACCGCGTGGTGGGGTTCGGAGCCGGACGGGTCCCCGAGGGCCCGGATCCCCGCCTGTTCACCGGCATCCACGCGGTGTCCCCGAAGGTGCTGGGGAGCATGGTGGCGGCCTTCACGGACACCATTCGAGACGTTTATCCTCCGCTGATCGAGGCCCGGCAGGTCCATGCCCACCTCGCCGAAACGGGACGCTGGTGGGAGTTCTCAACGCCTGAACGATACTGGTCGCTGCACCAAAAGGCCCATGTCGAGGGTTGGGCCCCCGACGTGGTGGGGGACCCAACCGCGGTGTGGCCCGACGACGACCAGGTTCGGCAAGCGGTTATTTGGGCCGGAGCCCACATCGAGCCCGGGGCCCGCGTCCAGCGGGCGATCATCGGGGAAGGGGTCAGGATCCGAGCCGGGGAAGCCGCCCAGGACTGTATCGTGGTCCGAAGGGACCGGGTCGGCGACCTGGAGCGCGGGGAGATGTGGGGAGACCGCGTTCGGGTACCGATGGACGTATCAGCCGTCGGTTCCTTGCGATCTTGACTCACACCCCGGCCAACGAAACGATCGGTCCTCGCCCATGAAGCTCCGTTACGCCGGCCTGACCCACGTGGGCATGAAGCGCACGCACAACGAGGATAACCTCGCCTTGCTCCCCGAGGAGAGTCTGTACCTGGTCGCCGACGGTATGGGCGGACACGCCTCCGGCGAAGTCGCCAGTCAAATGGCGGTCGAGACGATCATGAGCTTCTTTCGGATGACCACCCGCGACGAAGAAGTCACGTGGCCGTTCAAGGAAGAACGAAACCTGCGCTACGACGAGAACCGCCTGGTCGCGGCGATCAAGTTCTCGAACCAGCGGATCTACGAAGCCGCGGCCCGGGAGGCCCGCTTCAAAGGCATGGGCACTACGATCGTGACCGCCTTCTTCACCCAGGGCGGCGCCTACCTCGGCCACGTCGGCGACTCCCGAGGGTACCGGATCCGCGACGGCCGAATCGAACAGATCACCGACGACCACTCGCTGCTGAATGATTACATCAAGGCGAACAAGCTGACCCCCGAAGAGATCGAGAACTTCCCCCATAAGAACGTCATCGTGCGCGCGTTGGGAATGAAAGATACGGTTCAGGTCGACGTTAACCGCCTCGATCCCAAGGTCGGTGACTACTACTTGCTGTGCTCCGACGGCCTGTCGGGGATGATCACCAACGAGCAGATCCTGGAGATTATCCTCGGCTCGGGCGGCTTGGAGACCGCGTGCGAGCAGCTGGTGCAGGCCGCCAACGACCACGGCGGCACCGACAACATCACCAGCGTCCTCGTCCAGTTCATGGGGGATTAGACCGCCGTCCAGGGCCTAAGTGCGGCCGCGAGCCAATAGGACGGAGTGCGCCCCGCAGTTCGGATCCCGAAGGACGATGTCCACCGATTCGAACCTCGCCCCCAGGCGCTGCCGGTACGCGCCGGGGGCCAAGCTGGCGTGGTAGACCGGTTCCCCCTCCACGCGGCCGATGACCTCCCCTTCTCGGTCGCCGACGGTGAGGAGGAGGGCCCCGCCGGGCGCGATCCAATCCGGCATCCGGTCCAGCAGCGCGGTCTGCTCGGCCGAGTCCAGGTGAAAGAAGGCATCCCAGCTGACGACGCCGTCGTAGGTTTCCTCTGGAACCAGGGTCCGCATGTCAGCGCGCCGAAGGGTCACGGTCGGAAAGCGGGCCTCAGCCAAGGCCAGCATTGACGATGCGTAGTCGATGCCCGTGTACCGGCAGCCGCGTTCGATCATGTAGCGCGCCATCGGCTCCCCCGCTCCACAGCCCAGCTCCAAAACGGCGGGCGCTCGCGGCAGCACGCTCAGGAACCGA
>JANQQN010000300.1 GCA_028289325.1 Myxococcota bacterium
CCCCGGAAAACCGCGCCCTGGTCGCCGCCGGTGGTGGCCGCGACCACCGCGCCCCCGGCCGCGCCTGCGGTGGCGGCGCCCGCTCGCTGAAGGGTTTGAGCCACGTCAAGACCACCATCGCCGGCCGTGCCACCGGCGATGCCTCCGACCATGCTCACCGCGCCTCCCCCTTCGACCCCGGCCGCTTCCAGTCCCGCGCCGCCCGCGGTGCCCGCGAGCTGAAGTCCGGTCGTCGCGAGGTTGGCGGCGCCCACCCCTCCCGTGGCGAGGGTTGCGCCGGCTTGGCCGACGCCGTTGACGACTTGCTGCAGTGGGCCGCTGAGCTCCGCCCCCGCTGCGGTAGCCACGTCTTGGGCGGCACGGACGCCAGCGACGACCGCGACCTCCACCGAGCCCGTTGCTCCGCCGACCGCGGCTTGACTGGCCCTGACCGCGGCCTTGGCGGAATCGCCGGCGTTGGTGACCGTGAGGGCGACCTCCGTGATCACCATGTACGCATTCGCAACCAGGTTATTGATACCGAGCATCGCTGGGTTCCTTTCCGTCAGACGTTCTCGATGACCTTCTTGGCGGCCTCGTGGTACTGGCCCAGAGCGCCGACGTGTGCCTTGAGCGCGTTCGTCATTCGCGCCGTCCGATGCTGAAGGACGAGGATCTCCAGATCACCGAGCGTGCGGCCGTCGGCCACGGCATCGACCATGGCCCGTTCTTCGGCCGCGTACGTGCGTGCGAAGCGCTCGGTCGGCGAAGCGAGGGCATTCGCGTGATCCGGCGACAGGCCAGCTTGCGCCGGGGAGGCGCCGACGGCCGCCCGGCGGCCGCGGTGGGGGGAAGGTGGATGGTTCATCTGTCAGCTCCGATACTTCGTAGGGTGCGTTCGTCGGCACGTTCCTTCGGGTTGGTTGTGTTCATCGGTCATCGATCCGCCGGGTGTCCTCGTCGATGAGTTCGTCGTCGAGGCCCGTGCCGGCGTCGCCGTCGGTCTCGTCGGCGTCGTTGTCGGGTGGCGGCGGCTCAACGATGGGATGCGCGTCGTAGCGGTCCCATAGGGCCTCGAGGACGGCGTCGCGGTCTTCGATGGCCCGGTCGCGGAGCAGATCGACGTACGCGTTCCAGCGCTGCTTATCCTGGGCGGACCAATAGAATATGTCGCCTTCGAGCTCCTTGGTGGCTTCGAGGACCGCGATGGCCAGGTCGTCCTTGTATTTGTCTTTGTCGGGGAACGGCTCGAGGTCCAGTCGTTCGGCGATCTCGTACAGTCGCTCGAAAGCGGAGTAGACCAGCCCGCGGGCGACCTGAGGCGCGAACGGCCCGCGAAACCAGCCTTTCTCGTCGCGGACCTGACGGCGATTGTACATCACCGCGTTGTAATAAGCCCCCCACTGGTCCTTGACGCCTTCGCGGATGAGCTCTTCTTCTTCGAACTCGTCGAGGTAGTGATCGTCGCCGAACAGGCCGACCGTCTGCGGCAACATCAGCTCGGTCACCAGCTGACGGATCTGGGCTTCGGTGGCGCCGTCAGCGTCGAGCCGGTGGATGAACATGTTGATGTCCCGCAGCCCCATGATCAGGCTCTCGACGAACGCTCGGTAGGACGCGATGCCTTTCATGCCCTTCATCAGCTGCTCGGACACCGGCAGTGGGATCCACGCCGCGGGCTCATTGTTCTGCAGCTTCGTGGTCACCTGTTCGTACCAGCTGGCGGACCCGAGCCGGAATCGGACCACTCCGAGGGGGATGTCGAGCTCGGTCAATGCTTCTTGCACATGTTCCACCCACGCTGCGGCGCCGGCTTCGACCGCGGCCGGCACGGCGTGGCCAGCCTCGGCCAAGATCGCGTTGACGGCGTCGTACCAGGCGTCGCCTCCGACCTCGAGATCGGCGGCGAGCCCGTGGTCTCGGAGCGCTCGGTCGAGCTCGGTCCGCCACGAGGCGGATCCGGGCCTCGGCGGGTACACGGTGCCGGCCCTGATGGCGTCTTCGAGGCCGGGCGGCTCTCGGGGGTCCGTCCGCGCCAGCGCGGACATGACCTTTCGGTCGAGGAGCTCGGCCGCTTCTTCGACCGTCAGGCGGCCAGGCGGGTCGGGCATGTCTTCTTTCGGGAAGATGCCCAACCCCAACTCACCGGTGTAAGGGGCCGTCGCGTCGTCGGTGATCGGCCGAAACGACGGATCCCAGGCCCTCGAAAAAGGGGCCGCGGGACCGAAACGGACGCCCGCGGCGGCTGTTGTCGCGCGGGCCGCTCTCGCGCTCGCGCCGATCTTGAATTCGCTCATGGCGTACCTCGCTGCATCGGGTTCGGCCGTCGGCGCCGCGAGCCGGCTGGCCGGCGCGGATCACCGGAACCCGTCGGCGACGGTGGAGTCTCCCTCCTTCGCGGTGTCCAAGACGCCCATCAGCGCCTTGCGGAAGTTCCCGGAGTCTTCGAGCCCTTTCTGGAGCAGCATCATGGTCTTCTCGCTGGGCTCGAAGTTCGCGCGGAGGGTCGCCGCCATCTGCTCTCGGCGGGTCTCGTCGGCCTCCAGGGCCAGGAAGATCAGCGCGAACAGCGGGTCGCTCATCGCTTGAGCGAGCAGAGCGTCGTACGTCATCTCGCCCATCGGCTGAAAAGGCGGCGGTCCGCCGGTGGGGGGCGCCACGTAGTGGGCGCCGAGGGCGGCCTTGAGCATGGAGGTAGCGCTCGGGTGATTGGCGAGCTCGACGAAGCGCTCGTCGTCACCGGCGAACGCGAGCAGGCTCTGCAGCCGATCGGGCGCGGCGTCGTCGATGGCCGCGGCGAGGCCGGCCAGGCGGGAGCGAAGCGCAGGGGACAGGGCTTCGGCCATCCTTGGGCTGTCGATCAACGCCTGTGCGACCCCCGCGATCAGCGCCGCCCCCATCGCCGCCCCACGCTCGGAGTCCGGAAACCGCGTCGCCATGTCGATCCCGAAGTTGATCAAGGTGTCGAGTTCGGCCGGACTGAGGTCGGTGGCGTGGGTCATGAGGGCGTGGATCTTGTCGAGTCGATCCGCGAAGGTCCGCCCGTCTTCCTCGTCGACCGCTTGGGGGTCACCGAGAGCCCCCATGGCTTCGAGGACGATCGCCGCCAGCGGATTGTTGGCGAAGGGCCCGGCGACGTCGTCGCCTAGGAGACGGGAGACGTAGGGGCCAGAGGAAGGATTCGGACCGCCGGGGGTGGTTCCCGCGGATCCGTTCGTACCGTTGGATGCGTTGACGTTGGTCATGGCCGGGTTCCAGTGCAGGCGTCGTGCCACCGCGTGCGAACGCTCCGGCCGCGGGGGCGGGCGCCCCCGAAGGACCACCTGGCGGGGGTCTTGGGGCCTTGCAACCGAGAACCCGCCGCGGACGGATCCTCGGCCGTACGACGGCGACCGTTCGATTCGAACGGAAGCGAACGACGGTCTGTTGAATCGAAGCCCCGAGGCGGCGACGGGACCGCGCGGGTCCGCTGATGGTCCTCGGCATCGGTCGCGGCTCGTCTCGACGACGGCGCAGATGCGGTGTCGTCGGTTGGCCCGCGGATTGCTTCGTACGGCGACGTGCACAGCAACGGGATCGGCGAGCTCGACCAGCGCGCCCAGCGGTTTGCGGCGGCCGGGGATGCGATCACCGTCGAGCGGGATCTGCTGGCCGCGGTCGAGGTCCAGGCTCTGGTCGACGTCGTGGTCTTACCGGGGGAGGCGGACTCGGGGGCGCTCGACGTCGCGCGCGCCCGGTTCGCGGCCCAAAGTCGCGATCCCCTTTCGTTGCCGGAACCGCCCCGTCGGACGGTGAATCCCGCCGATCGTCGACTTCGTCTGGCCCGGCTGGTGGGCCGACTTCTGAGCGATCGGCTCGGCCTGCCGAACTCGACGAAGGCGCGCGACGTCGGGCTCATGCTCAGCACGCTCGTCAGCCTGCACGCCGTGTACAGCCGAATCGATGCCGCCCGACAGACGGGCCCACGGGAGGGAACATGAACCAGCGACCACGGCCGTCGGTGCGCGCGGCGCCGAGGCCCCGGCGACGACTCCGACCGGACGAAGGACCCGCGCTTGTCACCCCCGAGGCCCATCGGCCGCTGGCGCAGGACGCCTTGCTCCGTCCGATTCCGATCGACGAGAGCCTGCAGCTCACCCACATGGGCGCCACCGGGCTCAAGCCGGCGTCGGCGACGGTCGAGCCGAGCTCTACCCACGATGTTGTCGACGTCCGGCCCCTGGCTTTGCCGGCCGACGACGTCGACAACATCGCCGAGCTGGCGTACGAGTACGCGGTCAGCGGCGCCTACGAGGTGGCGCGGGTCCTCTATGCGGGCCTGGTGGCGCTACGGCCTGATGACGCCCGCCATCGGTTGGGCCTGGGGGTGGCTCTCGACCGCCTGGGGCGGACCGCCGCGGCCGAAGCCGAGTATCGGCGGGCCGCGAGGCTCGAGCCGACGGACCCCCGGGCTCGAGTCAACCTCGCCGAGCTCTGCCTCGCCCGCGGCGAATGGTCGTCGGCCCGCGCGTTGCTGAACGAAGCACGCCGTTGCCCGGCTGCGCCGCAGAGTCCGCTGGCCACGAAGATCGCCGCGATGCTGCGCATCATCTATTCGAGAACGACGAGGAGCGCCCGGTGCGTCGGTTGATGGCGTATCTGTCGTACTTCGGTTTGGGTCGGCATCCGGAACTGCTGCTGGCGATCGGAATCGGCGGGATCCTCGGCCTGCTCGTCGTTCCCGTCCCCGTGACCGTCCTCGACGTGTTGCTGGCTACGAACATGGCGTTTGCGGGGCTGATCCTCGCCGCCGTCTTGCTGTCCGAGCGACCGCTGTCGATCTCCACGTTTCCGACCCTCGTCGTCATCTCCACTCTATTCCGGGTCGGGCTCAACGTATCGACCACCCGCTCGATTCTCAGCTTCGGCACGGCCGGGGACGTCGTGTTCGCCTTCGGACAGTTCGTCGCTCATGGCGATTTTGCGACGGGGTTCGTGGTCTTCTTGGTCCTTACGCTGGTGCAGCTGATGGTGATCGGCAAGGGCGCCGAGCGGGTGGCCGAGGTCGGCGCGCGCTTCGCACTCGATGCGATGCCCGGCAAGCAGATGTCCATCGACGCCGCGATCCGCGGGGGCGCGATCACCGAAGAGGAGGCCGAAGCCCGGCGGGCCGAGCTCAATCGCGAGTCCCAGTTCTACGGGGCGATGGACGGGGCCATGAAGTTCGTCAAAGGCGATGCGATGCTCGGGATTGTGGTCACCGCCCTCAATCTGATCGCAGGTCTGGCGGTCGGCGTGTTTCGATTCGATATGACGTTCATCGGCGCGGTAGAAACGTTCGCGTTGCTGACGATCGGCGACGGACTGGTGTCGCAGATGCCCTCGCTGCTGGTCGCGCTGTCGGCGGGGGTGATCACCACCCGGGTCGCCTCGAGGGTGCCTCACCACGATCTCGGGCGGACTTTGGGCGCCGAGCTGATCAGCAACCCGAAGGTCCTCGCCCTCGCGGGGGGCTTCGCCATCGCCGTCGGCCTCATTCCCGGAATGCCCACCCTTCCTTTCGCGGCCGTCGGCGGCGCCGTCGCCCTGGGGGCGGGGCTGCTTCGCTGGCGTCCGTCGACCTTCGGCCCGGTCGCGGCGGAAACGGGGGACGAAAGCGGGCTCGAACACGCCTTCGCCGAGCGGCGCAAGATGGCCGCGGCGCAGAAGGCG
The DNA here is from genome assembly GCA_028289325.1 of Myxococcota bacterium. Classification (GTDB taxonomy): domain Bacteria; phylum Myxococcota; class Kuafuiibacteriia; order Kuafuiibacteriales; family Kuafuiibacteriaceae; genus JANQQN01. The sequence goes on from JANQQN010000300.1 coordinate 5,671, forward strand.
GTGAGCGACCAGCTGGCCCCGACGGTACCCGTGCTCGGTGTGGATCTCGGTGATGAACTCTCCACCCGGTTGGGGTTCGGGCGAGGGCAGGACGACCGGACGGCGCTGATGGTCGACTGGATCGGGCAGGTCCGCGATGCGGTGTTCGGCGAAACCGGGGTCCGGCTGCCGGGGGTCCGGGTGAAGTCGTTCGTGCCCGGCCTGGGGCCGAACCAAGCCGTGTTTCGGGTCAAAGACGTCCCGGTATCGACCGCCGCCGTGCGGCCCGCACGCGCGTTTGCATTCGCGTCGACCGACGAGCTTCGACGCTTGGGCGTGGATGCGGAGCCCGCCGACAATCCGGTCTCCGCCGCGCCCGCCTCCACCTTCGACCCTCACCTGACGGTCCATGTCCGACCGGCGGGGATCCAGGTCCTGTGCGAGGCCGGGGTGGTGGCCATCCACCTGCTCCAGGTCGCGCGTCGGCATCTCTTTGAGCTCATCGGTCTACAGGAGACGGCCGAGAGTCTCGCTCGCCTGGAGAAGGTGTGTCCCGAGCTGGTCCGGGAGCTGGTGCCGAAGGTCGTGACCGTCGCCCAGCTTCGAGACGTGCTTCGGCAGCTGGTCCGCGAACGGGTGTCCATCCGGGACCTGAAGAGCATTCTCGAAGGGCTCGGGGAGCACGGCGCCCATATCGCGGATATCGTGACGCTGACCGAGCACGTGCGTCGGTGTCTATCCCTGCAGCTGACTCACCAGCTCGCGGGACCGAGTTTGCGGTTGGGGGTCGTCGTGCTCGAGCCGGTCGTCGAGGCGATGATCGAAGACGCGATCGTGACCGTTCCGTCCGGCGGGTATCTGGCCCTCGAGCCGGAGCTTCAGAGCGCGCTGCTGCAGGGCATCGCCAAGGCCTTTCAGCCGATTCAGCGGACCGGCGTGGCGGCGGTGCTCATCACTCGGGCTCGCATTCGCCACTACGTACACGCCTTGCTCGAGGTGCAAGGTTCCCTGTCGTCGATCTCTGTCGTGTCGTACGACGAGCTCAGAAACGACCTCATCATTCAGCCTCTGGGGTGCGTGCGGGTGGAGCCGTCGGCGCCGCTGATGACGTAGCGAGGCCCGAGGACTCAAGGGCCCGACGCGACGGGGATGATCAGGCCGGAGTGCCGAACCACCCGGCGCTCGACGGCGCGCGCGGTCAACGCCGGAGCGCCGACGATCACGACGCTGGTGCGGGCTCGGGTCAGGGCGGTGTACAGAATCTCCCGGGTCAAGATAGGGACGTCGACGTCAGGAAGGATCAACGCGACCTGATCGAACTCGGATCCCTGGGCCTTGTGCACGGTCATCGCGTGGGCGAGGGTGATGTCCTGCTGCAAGAGTGCCTGCGGGAAAGGCTCGTAGCCCCGGGCGGTCCGAAAGACGACCATCGGCGCCGCGGGCTGGGTGTCCACGGCGACCTGCATCGTGACCCCCACGTCGCCATTGAACAAACCTCGCTCGTAGTCGTTGCGCAGCATCATGACCGGCTCGCCGGCGACGAAGCTCGCATCGCCGTCGCCGCCCGTGACCAGACGTTCGTGGACCGCGCGGTTGAGCGCCTCGGCCCCGGTGGCGAGGGCCGCGGATCGGGTCACCGCCAAGAGCCGAAACCCGCCGAGCCGGGTCATGAGCCGATCCAGGGTCCTGACGTCGTCGACCCGAAAAGCGCCGTTGCGGCAGTGAAGGATGCGTCCCGCGGGACGGGTGAAGGCACGGGCGGTGAGATGGCGGTCCACCCAATCGTCGAGGAACCGGCGCCGGGTCTCGATGTCGTCCGCAGCGAGCTGTTCGAAGCCACCGTGGTCGAGCTGCGACGGCCGAACGACCGGGGGGGCGGAAGGGGGCTCACCCCGCTGAACGGCACGAGCGGCCTCGAGGATGTTCGCGCCTCGAGGGTCGGCGGCGTCCATGCGAAAGCTGTGGGTAAGCTGCACCGAGTATCGAGCGGGGGCGTCGCTGGCCCGCAGATCTCGAAGGATCGCCCC
>JANQQN010000308.1 GCA_028289325.1 Myxococcota bacterium
GTGAATGTGTAGGTGCCGTCGCCGAGCGAGAAGCCGAACGGCGACTGGCACGGCGCGAACCCGGCCCCGAGCCGGCACTCGATCACCGTCGCGTCCGCGGATACGGAGAAGGTGAACGTCCCTGCGTCGTCGCTGTAGAGGCCGGACGGACCGCTGGTGATGGTCACCTGAGGTCCCTGTGTATCCACCTCGAAGCCTTGGCTATCCGACGCGGAGTTACCTGCGTCGTCGAACGCGCGAACCGTGAACGTGTAGGCGCCGTCGCCGAGCGCCGGTGTCGTGTACGGCGACGTGCAGTTCGAGAAGCTGCCGTTCCCCACCCGGCACTCGGTCCTCGCTGCGCCGTTGCCGGTGGTGAAGGTGAACGTCGGGGTCGAGTCGTTCGTCACCCCCGTGGGACCCGAGGTGATCTGTACCGTGGGCGGCGCGGTGTCGATCGTGAACGACTGGCTGTCGAGCGTCTGGTTGCCGGCCGCGTCGCGCGCGCGAACCGTGAACGTGTACGCGCCATCGGCCCGCGTGAAGTCGTAGGGCGACTGGCACGGCGCAAAACCGCCCCCGAGCTGGCACTCGATCACCGTCGCGTCCGCGGAGACGGAGAACGTGAACGTGCCCGCGTCGTCGTTGTAGAGCCCTTCGGGACCGCTGGTGATGGTCACCTGAGGACCGACGGTATCGACGGCGAAGTCTTGACTGTCCAAGGCCTCGTTGTTGGCGGCGTCGAACGCGCGAACGGTAAAGGTGTACGGTCCGTCGCTCAGCGCCGGCGACGTGAACGGCGACGAGCAGCTCGCGAAGCTCCCGCCCCCGACCTGACATTCGGTTCTCGTCGCGCCGTTGCCGGTCGTGAACGTGAACGTGGGGGTCGAGTCGTTGGTGGCTCCGGTCGGCCCACCGGTGATCTGCACCGTGGGCGGCGTGGTGTCGATGGTGAACGAGCGACTGTCCGATGCCTGGTTGCCCACCGCGTCGCGCGCACGAACGGTGAACACGTTGTCCCCATCCGGGAGCGCCGGCGCGGTCACCGGTGAGGTACACGCACCGAAAGCCCCGCTATTGCCGAACCGGCACTCGATCGCCGTCGCGCCCCCGCTCACGGTGAACGCGAAGGTCGGGGTGTCGTCGTTGGTCAACCCATTCGGCCCGCTGGTGATCGTGACGGTGGGCGCGGTGGTGTCGACGGTGAAGTCGCGGCTGTCGGACGCCTCGTTCCCCGCCGCGTCCGTCGCCCGCACCAGGAAGGTGTGCGGGCCGTCCGACAGAGGCCCCGCCGCGAACGGAGACGTGCACGCGGCGAAGGCGCCTCCGTCGATCCGGCACTCGATGACCGACGGGTTGCCGGACACCGTGAAGCCGAAGCACGGCCGGTCGTCCTGGATGGTTCCGGTGGGGCCAGACGTAATCTGAACGACCGGCGCCGTCGTATCGACCACGAACCCTCGTTGATCCGACCCCTCGTTTCCGGCTTCATCGGTCGCGATCACGGTAAAGGTGTGGGCGCCTTCAGCCAAGGTGGGGGTCGTGAAGCTATCGGCGCACGGCGTCAATGGTCCAGCGTCGACTCGACACTCCACCGTCTGCGGGTCGCCGGTGGTCGTAAACTCGAACGTCGGGGTCGAATCGTTCGTCGGGCCATCGGGTCCCGCGGTGATCCGCGCCGTCGGGGGCGCCCCGTCGACGGTGAAGTCGAATGAATCCGAACCCTCGTTGCCGGCGTCATCACGCACCCGAACGTCGAATCGGTGGTCGCCATCGTTCACCGGCGTCGATTCGTACGGAGATGTGCAGGGCGCGTAGGGATCGTTGTCCACCCGGCACTCGACGACCGTCGGGGCTCCCCCGGTCACGAAAGTGAACGTCGGGCTGCTGTTCTGAGTGGGGCTCACCGGGCCGTCCGTGATTTCGACGGTCGGGGCGACGGTATCGACGATGAAGCTCCGCTGATCTTCGCCCGCGTTTCCGGCCAGGTCGAACGCCCGCACGGAGAAGGTGTAGGCACCGTCAGCCAGCGAGTCGGCGGTGAACGGCGACGTGCATGGCGCGTAGTCTCCGTCGATTCGACACTCCGGCGGGCCGGCGTTGCCGTCGACAGTGAAGGCGAAGGTCGGCGTCGAATCGGACGTCGGCCCCGACGGCCCATCGGTGATCACGACCTCGGGCACCGTGCTGTCGACGGTGAACGCCCAGTCATCCTGGCCTTCATTGCCGGCCTCATCGCGGACCTGAACCTCGAACACATAGTCTCCATCGCCGAGATTCATCGCCTCGAACGGTGATGTGCACGGCTCGAACGGCCCGGGAGTCAACCGGCACTCGATGTCAACGGGGTCACCGTCGGTCTCGAACGTCCACGTCGCATCGCGAACGGCCAACAGCGCCTCGGGACCGGTGAGGATGGTCACCGTCGGTGGGGTGGTGTCGACCGTCCATTCCCGCTCGGCGGGGGTCGGATCCCGCGACCCGGCCGCGGTGAACGCCCGAACCTCGAATCGATGGTCGCCTTCGGCCAAGTCGGAGTACGTCTGCGTCGAAGTACAGACCCCAAATGCCCCGTCGTCGAGTCGACACTCGAACTCGACGAGCTCCTCGGTGTTGGAGGACGTAAAGGTGAAGCTCGCCGTAGTCGTCGACACCGCCCCTTCCGGGCCGCTCAGGATGACGGTGTCGGGAAGGCTCGAATCGACGGTCCAGCTGTAGCTCGGGGGATCGATCTCCACGTTGCCGGCGAGGTCGGTGGCCTCTACGGAGATGGTGTGGGCGCCGTCCGCGAGGCCGACCAACGCCCACGGCGAGGTGCAGTCGACCGCCGCCTCCGAGTCCAGCGTGCACGAGAAGGTCGACGGCTCGGACGCCTCGAACTCGATGTCGACGTCGACGCTGTTGTCGAGGGCCGCGGGGACGTCGGTGAGGGTGGTGACGGGCGGCGTCAAGTCGACCGTCCAAGTGTAGGACTGCGGGGGATCTTCGGTCACTCCGCCCGCGACCCCTCGAACCCGGAACGTGTGCTCGCCCTCGTCCACTTCCAGCTCGTAGGGCGACGCGCACTCGAAGTAGTCCGAGCTATCGACGCTGCATTCGAACAATATCCCTGAATTGTCGACAACAGCCTCAAACTCGAACCGGGCATCGGTCCCATTCGTCAACACTGGTGGCGACCGGGTGATTTGACTCGCGACTTCTGGCGTCGGCTCTTGGTCCGTACCTTCACATGCAGATAAGGCGAGTGCGCCGAGCGCACAGGCGATAACCGAAAATCGAAAAGCGCTAATCATCACATTTACCCCAAGAAAGCGAAGAGGTTCCTAGAGTGGCGAGTGTCGACACTCGAAGGACTGTGACCGCCATCCACCACAGAATCCCGGGCCGCGATATCGCCTCGATCGGGGGTTCGTGGTGCCCGACGGAACGGTTGTCCCGTCTTCCAGTCAGCGAACGGTCAGACTCGCCCGTTCTGCGACCGCCGCCGAGCGGCTCCCCGTGAACGCGGTGCAACGTTCGGTCTGCCCGTCGGTCGGCGACGCCCGTTCGGCCTCCTTCATCCGCAGCGCGCTTCCTTTGTGACCAGGGTTCCATCGTTCGACAGAATGCCTCGCCGGATAGCGGCGAGCGGCGTGGTCCGAGGTCGCGTGGGGGCCGGTCGCCGCTTAACGTTTCGTCGTAGCGGACTTCGCTCGAATAGAATACGGCGCCCCCGAGGTCGAAGCGCCTCATCCGCGATATGATAAACTGGACCCGCACAACATGGTGAAGGCGACCGAACCGGCACTTCTCGCGCGACACTTCGACCAACCTGCGCTCGGGTGGCGACTGTGGACTCGAGACTCCAGTTTGCAAGCGTCCCCAGGACGAGGTTGGGTCGTGGCTCTCGCTTCGCCAGGATGAGGCCTATCGCGTGGCCATCCAGGCGGTCTTGCAACGTGGCGGTCCGCCGTTCGACGACCAACACTGACGCGTCCCGCCCGCCTCGCGGAGGGCGTGGCCGGTTGTCGAGGGAAGCGGGGTCGGCTAGCAGGCTTTCCATGAACGGCGAGTACGGCTGCGCGACGGAGTTCACGATGGACCTGCTCAAGGGCAAGTGGACCGTGGTGATCCTCGCTCGCGTCAAGGAAGGCGCGCGAAGCTACTCCGAGCTGCGTCGAGCCATGGCCATCAGCGATAAGATGCTCACGACACGGCTCCGAGACCTGGAGGAACGCGACCTCATTCGCCGAGGGGCGTTGAACAAGTATGAGCTGACCGAGCGCGGACGTTCGTTGGGACGTGTACTCGACACGATCTACGACTGGGGGCTCGAAGAAGCCCGGCGATCCGGGGTTCGGCTGGCCACGCACCGTTCGGTCCGTTGACGTTTTCGGCGCGGCCACTCACGCTCGCGTGGTGCCCATCGAAGAGTTCATTCGGTATCGCGTGCCCGACGAATCAGCTCCCGTGCTCGAAGCGGCCTACCGTCGCGCGGCCGCGAGCCTAGACACGTCCCCCCATTGCATCGACTACGCGATGCACCGCTGCGTGGAAGAGCCCCAGCGCTACATCCTGCGCATCAGGTGGACATCGAAGCGCGACCACCTCGAAGGCTTCCGCGGCAGCCCCGAGTTCAAGACGTTCCTCGCCGAGGTGTCCCCGTTCATTCAGAACATCGAGGAGATGCAGCACTACGAGGTGACCTCGGTGGTGTCCCCGCGGTCGATCTACGACGCCGCGGGGGGCGCGGAGACCTTCTTCAGGCTCGCGCGCGGCATGCACGAAGCGATGAAGCAGGACGACCTACTGGGGCCGCTGTTTGCGCACTCTCCACCCGTTCACGTTCCGCACCTCGCGATGTGGCTGTGCGAGGTCTTCGGCGGCCCCCCCATCTGGACCGTGACCCTGGGCGACATCGGTCGCATGCTCGATCGGCACGCCAATCTCGACCTCAACGAAACCCAGCGCGCCCGGTTTCAAGAGCTCGCCGTGCAGAGTGCACGAGCCTGCATCGACGACGATGACGCCGTCGCCGCCATCGCGGACTACTTCGAATGGGGAACCCGGGTCGCGGTCGCCAACTCCAAACCGAACCACGCGCCTGACCCCGCGGCCGGCGTACCGCACTGGACCTGGCCCCAACGTCGAGACGGCTAGTTTACGTTCCAATTGCTGGTGGTGTGCCAGTCTACTTCGACCGCTTTGCAGCTCGTCGTTGGGTTCGTCTATCGAAGCGCTTCCGTGCCGCCTCAACATCTTCTCGGTGCTCCGAGGCCCAGTTCGACAGCTGCGTGAGAGGTGCCGTCAGCGAATGCCCAAGGTCCGTCAGTGCGTAATCAACCCGCGGCGGGATCGTCGGCGTCACGGTCCGGTCGACAAAGCCTTCCCTTTCCAACTTGCGAAGCGTCTTCGTCAGCATTCGCTGTGAGATATCCGGTAGAGCCCCCAGGAGCTCCGAGAATCGGTGCGACCCGAAACGCAGATGAATGAACACCAGGAGGCTCCACTTGTCGCCGACCTGCGCGAGCACGCTCCGTACGGGACAGAGGTCCGCATCATAGAATTCGGGGGGCGCGATCCCCGGGCACTTTCCGTCGGCCACAAATGCACAGTTACCTAAAAGTGCCTACTTCCCAAGAGTAACCTACTTCTCCAGGGTCGAATCCGGGGTCATGGCGACCCAGTAAAACCATCATGCTGAAAATCGTAATGCAGACCCTCGCGGTCGCTGTCTTCTGCCTACCAGGAGCCGAGGCCTCTGCGGGCAAGAGGAGCAAATCATTGGAAAACGAGCAGAAAGAGATCGCCGTTGAGATCCTCATTCGAGGACTAGCTGGAGGCGATCGCGCCTTCATCGAAAAGCACGTTGCGGAGCGCTACATCCAACACAATCCGCGGGCCGCTGACGGACGGGCCGGGCTCTTGGCGTACATGGACGACATCGCGTCCCAAGCCTCCCCCCTTCGGATCGAGCCGATTCGGGTCATCGCGGACGGCGATCTGGTCGCGGTTCACAGTGTCTATACGCAGGGAGGGACGAAGAAGGTCGTCTTCGATTTGTTTCGCTTCAAAGGCCTGACAGCGACGGAGCACTGGGACACGATCCAATCCTGGGAGGAGAAGACTGCGAGTGGGCGCACGATGATCGATGGCCACGCAGTTGTCCTTGACCGCCCTACAACCGAAGACAACCGACGTCTTGTTCGGGCCTTCTACGACGAAGTCATCATCGGTGCGAAATTGGATTCGATCGACGAGTATCTGAGAGCTGATTATGCGCAACACAATCCGCAAATACAGGATGGCCCAGCGGGGCTCGCAGCCTTCTTCGCGTACCTGCAGGCCCAGAAGATCCCGTTCCGATTGCTCAGAACTCACAGGTCGATCGCGGAAGGTAACTTCGTGCTCCTCCACAGCGAGGGACAGGTGGCCGGTTCACCTCATGCCTTCTTCGATCTATTCCGAGTCGAGGCTGGCCGGATTGTTGAACACTGGGACGTCGTCCAAGCGATTCCGGAGAAGGCCGAGCACAACAACGGCATGTTCTAACCGCTGCTACTTGACACGTCCTCGGTGAACACGGCGTCCAAGGTGGGGGCTTCGACTCACACGCTATACGACGTGCATAGCCTGGTCTCGCTGAAAGCTCGCGACCTCAAGAGCAAGAATCGCAAGGCCTCTGTCAATCCTCGGTCGTGTGATACACTGACGCTGCCGTGATCACGCTCGTCGACGACTACTTTGCGAAAGGATGCGGGCGCTGCGAACGCTTCGCGACCACGGAGTGCTCGACCCAACTGTGGACGCGCGGGCTCGCTAAGCTTCGGCGCATCTGCCTAGAGGAGGAGGTCGTAGAGACCGTCAAGTGGGGGCATCCGTGCTTCGTGCGCGACGGCAGAAACATCGCCATCATCGGAGCGTTCCGTGGCGACTTCCGGCTCAGCTTCTTCAACGCCGCGCTGATGACGGACCCCGACGGTGTGCTCGAAAAGCAAGGGCCTAACACCCGCCACCCCGACATGATTCGCTTCACCGACGAAGACAGGGTGCGACGACTAGAGCCCGTGATTCGCTCGTACTTGCGGGAAGCCATCGGCTATGCCGACGCCAAAATCTCGCCACCAAAGGAACAAGGCACGCTCGAGTTGCCGGCCGAGCTGAGTGAGGCCCTGGAGGTCGATCCGGAGCTCGCCGAGGCGTTCCACAAGCTCACGCCGGGCCGCAAGAAGAGCTACGTGATCAACCTGAGATCCGCGAAGAAGTCGGAGACGCGAGTCGCTCGAATCGCCAAGTTCAGGGACAAGATCATCGCTGGAAAGGGCGCGATGGACCGCTAGGTTTTGGACGCAAAGTCCCGTGGTCTGGCGACGATCACCCAATAGCCCTCTGGGTCTTCAGTCAGATCACATCCACCCGAGTAAGGAACCACTGGACCACGCGCGAGGACGGTAACTTTTCGGATCATTCACAACTTTCGAGCGCCACACGTGTTGTCGGTGTATGCCTCCGGCAGAGCCGATTCTGATTGTTGAGGACGACCCGAGCATCGGCGGTTCGATAGTGCGAGGCCTGCGGCGCGCCGGGTTCTCCGTAGAGCTCTGCACGGGAGGGTCAGCAGGCGCGGCGGCGGCGCGAAGTGCCAAGTACGTCGCGATCGTGCTCGACCTGATGCTGCCCGAGGTCGACGGGGTCGACATCCTCCGCTGCGTTCCGCGTCCTGCACGAACGCCGGTGATCGTCGTATCTGCCCGATCGGACCTGGCGCAACGTCTACAGGTCTTCTCGCTCGGCGCGATCGACTTCCTGCCGAAGCCGTTCTTCGTCGATGAGCTCATCGCCCGTCTCAACGTTCACTTGGGTCGAATCGGACGCGGTTCCGCCTACACGCTCGGGCGGGTGGTGATCGAACCGGACGCAACACGAGTCGAGGTCGACGGCGAGCCGGTCACGCTGTCGCCGGCCGAGCGGACGGTCCTCGCGCGGCTACTCGATGCCCAAGGGACTATCCTTAGCCGAGAGGCGATAGCGGAATCGCTGGGCGTCGAGCGCGCGGTGAGCCATCGAACGGTGGACAGCTACGTCGCGCGGCTTCGCGGACGATTCGGTGATGACGGTCGGCGCATTGAAACAGTCTGGGGTCAGGGATATCGCCTCCGCGTCGAGGACCCCCCGTGAAGTTCGTTGGCGGGCTGGTCCTTCGCGTCACCGTCGTGGCGCTCTTGGCAAGCCTCACCACGGCCATCGTCATGCGCATCAGCCACGTAAGGGTGGGGCTCAACAAGATACGGGCGCGGCTCGACACCTTGGTCGACGATCCGGCGCGGGTCCCGGCGTTCGCGGCCTGCGATCGCGCCCCTGATGGCTGGCATTTTCGAGACGCGTGGGGCGTGACCTATACGCACAGCCGGCGTCCGAACCGTCCCTCCCACCTGCGCCGCGGTCGTCCCGCCCCCATCCGCCGAACCATCCGCCGGCCGGGCCGACCGTGTGCCATCCTGTCGGCCGTATGGACGCCCAATACGATCCTGATGTCCGCCGGACAGCGGAGCATGGCGGTATCGACGGTGATCGCGCTGCTCGCCTCAAGTGTTATGACGATGGTCGGGGTCGCCTGGCCGCTGCGGTCGCGGGTTCGACGGCTTCACGACCGCGCGATGCGTCTGGGGCAACCCGACTTTCCAACGACCGACGTCGTGGGAGCCGACGAGATCGCCGACGTAGACCGCGCCCTGAGCGGAGCCCACCGGCGGATCTGCTCGGACGCTGCGGCGCTGCGACGAAGATCCGAAGCGGTCGAGGCTTTCCTGCTCGACTTCGCCCATGACAGCCGAACACCACTCACGGCCCTGGGCATGGTGTTCGAGGAACTCGCGGTGACAACAAATCCCGACGAACACGTGACGCTCGTTCGGGCGGGACTGCGCGAGGTCGTCTACCTTCGATCGATCGCCGACAACCTGAGATGGCTCGTGCGCCTCGATGACGGTGAGGCTTCGACCGCCGCCGCACCGAGGGCCATCGATCTCGAGGACCTCGTCTCCCGAGCGGCCGCGAGAGCGCGGATCATTGCCCGGCACGCCGGCATCGCCCTCAATGACAGTCTGGCGCCGTGCCAAGTCCAGGTGACCGTGGACCCGACGTTGATCGAGCAAGCGGTCACCAATGTTCTCGACAACGCCGTGCTTCACGCCCGCGGGGCGACCCGCATCGACGTCACCCTGCGCCCGTCGGCAGCGGGGTTTCGACTGTCCATCGCCGACGACGGCGCGGGCTTCCCAAAGCGCGTTCCTCTCCCCCAGCCAACCGGCGCGCGATCCACGCGCGGGCGCGCGCGAGGACAGGGTCTTGGGCTGACCATCATCGCGCGGGCGTGCGCGGCCGCCGGCTGGCGGTGCTCTTATCAGCGCCGAGCACCGCAGGGCACCGAGGTCGTGATCGAGCCGCTGCCATAGATGTGGCGATCGGCGAACTTGCCGGCAACCTGATGCTGGGGGCGCGGTTCTAGGGGACCATGACCCTACCCAATCCCTCGCGGAGGCTCGGGCTCGCGCTCCTCCTCTCGCTTTGCCCGGTTTCGGCCGAAGGCCGCCCGGCTGGGCCCGCCCTATTGTGCGACGTTTACCGGGCGTCACCCACGTGTAGCGCAGGCGCCGTCGACTGCAGCGTTTGCCACGTCGTCCCACCAACGCTGAATCCGTACGGTCTCGACCTGCAGCGTGCCTTGTCGACGCCAACGATCGACGATGCCGACTACGCCGCCCGGCTGCCGGGTGCTCTGCAGGCCGTGGAGCCTCTCGATAGTGACGGCGATGGCTTTTCGAACCTCGACGAGCTGACGGCGGGCAGCGCGCCGGGAGACCCGGCGGCGGTGCCCGCCGAAGGAAGTTGCTCGCCGGCAACCATCGACGGGTACCTGTTGTGCGCGTACGACCCGTCCTTCGCCTTCAATAGGGTCACGCTTGACGTCTGCGGCAGGTCGGCGACGATGAACGAGCTGTCCGCCCTCACCTCGGCTGCTGACCCTTCAACCGAGATCGTCGCGCAGCTGCAGCGATGTTTGCGGTCCGACTTCTGGATGGGCGTTGACGGCCAGCTGTGGCAGATCGCGTTTCCGAAGGTTCGGCCTCGGGTGCCCTTTCAGCGCGCCGCCGGTGCGTTCGAGCCTGACCTGAATTTATTCGTTTACGCGCAGACCGAGGATCGCGATGCACGGGAGCTGCTAACAGCGACGTATGCTGTCGAGCGAGACGATTCGACCACGCCGCCGCGGTACTTCGCGACCGTGCCCAGCGGACCGCGCGCGCCCGACCCCCAGACGCGCGCGGGAATGCTCACGACGACGTGGTTCAACGCATCGAACACGATGGGGCAGGCGCTGCCGCGGGTGACGGCTGCGCAGGCCTACCGCGCGTATCTCGGCTATGACATCGCACGGCTCGAGGGCCTCTTCGATCCGCTGGACGCATCGGGGCAGCCGCTGCCGCTGATCGACTACGACGACAAAGGAATCACTGAGCCCGCGTGTGCCCAGTGCCACCGTACGCTCGACTCGCTCGCCTACATGTTCTCGCGCTACGCGGGCGCAGGAGAGGCTCGCATCTTTCCGGAGGCGCAGCCGCGTCCGCCGCCGCCCGGCCACTTCGCGCCCAATCGGATGGCCTACATGGTGGGCTACGACGGTGACGACAAGCTCCTTGGCGTCCCCACGACGGGTTCTCTGTTCGGGGAATCGGGCCTGACGCTGGTGCAGTGGGCGCGAAAGGCCGCGAACTCGGAAGCTTTCGCGATGAACCTGGTGCTGGACTACTGGCTGCGGCTGGTTGGCCATCCGCCGTCTGGAGACGAGCTGGTGGTGTACGAGCGGCTGTGGCGCGACTTCATGACCATCTACGACTACCGAGTGGAGCGAATGCTCGAAGCGCTCGTGCGAACGGAGGCCTACGGTGTTCCTTGACCCGATTCGACCATGGACCATCCTCTTGCTGCTGGTTGCTGCCTGTGCAGAGTCATCCGAGACCGGCAGTCTCGATGAGGCGCCGGGTGACGAAACGCCCGCGGATGGAGCGACCAACGCCCGTGCTCGAGCGGCGCTGAAAACGAAGACCGGCGCCCGATTCATTGCCGACCTCGCGCAGGGGCTCGGCATGGCTGCCGATGAAATCTGTCGTGAGGTCGGAACGATCGATTGCCTGGAGCTGCACGGCATCCCGCTACTGGAGGTCGAGCCACGAGAGCTGCGCATCCAGGCGCCGATCGAGGGACTGGTGACGGGCGCATTCGCGTCGGACCGAGTTGCGCTCCTGTCATGCGCGGCGCGAGTGGAGGCGGATCTCGCGGGCACGCACGGGCCGTCGCTCGTTCCAGAGATCGAAGGAGGTCTCACCGATCCAGATCTACGACGCCAGGTTGTGGACCGACTCTCGCTCCGGCTCGTGCGTCGCGCATCGTCAGTTCTCGAGCAAGACGAGCTGGCGCAGCTGTACGAGCAGCTGCCGGCGTCTGACAACCCCGTCACCCGAGCGCAAACCTGGGTCACGCTGAGCTGCTTCGCCCTCGCCACGCTGACCGAAAATCTCTTTTACTAGGAGTCCCACCGTGTATTTGACTCGACGTCACCTTCTGAAGGGCGCCGCCTTGACCGCGGGCGGCGCCGTCATCCCTCATCGTGCGATCGCTCAGTCGCCTACAGAACCCAGATTTCTCGTCGTGTTGACGGCATACGGCGGGGCCTCCATCGTCGACAGTTTGCTGGCGGTGTCTCGGAGCGAGTGTGCGGGGGCCGGCGGAGACCCGGACACGAGGATCACGTTCGCAGACTATCCCGTTGATCCGCCGTCGGGCGCGAGCTTTCAGTACGTCCGGCCCGTGCCCGATTCGCCTTTTAGGGCACCGAGCTGGCGGGGAGAGGTCAACTTCGGCCAGCCAATCACCCGGACAATCGACCTGTACGATGTCATCCGCCGGAACCGGGACGACATGCTGGTGCTCACCCAGACCGTGACCAGCGTGAACCACGATGTAGCGCAGGCCCGCAGCGTCAACGGCAATGGCGCGTGGCGCGGACGGACCCTGCAGGAGGAAGCGGCCGCGGCGTTGGGCGCCGGACTCCCGCTCCCCAACGTTCACCTGACGAGCGGCGCCGGCTTCCTGCGACGCGGCCTCGACGACTCGCTGCCCGCCGAGTTCATCGGTGAGGCTGTCGCCGACCCGGTCACGTGGCCACTGGCGTTGAGCAGCTCTGCCGGCATCCGACCATGGATCCGCGCAGACGACGTCGCACGCGCACAGGAGATCCGCGGCCGACTGGATGACGATACGGCCTTCGGTCGAGTGTTCCGGAGCAGCGCGGCCCGCACCTTGTGGCTGGAGCGTCGTGCTACGCGGCAGGCCGCGATCGAGCAAGCGAACCTGACCGAACGGCTGCTGCTGGGCCAGGACAGCTCGGCTCTTCCGCTTTCAACGTTCGGCCTCTCGTCGGCCCCTGAGAGCGACGCCCTACGGCAAGCATTCCCGAGCCTGGACGATGACCCGGTGGAGGCCCAAGCCGCGCTTGCGTTTCTGCTCCTCAAGCATCGCGTGTCGTGTGCAGTCACTCTCGGGCCCAATGCAACCGGCGTGACTGTTGGAACGCCGGACCAGCCCGACTTTCTACGTCAACTCTCCCTGAGCTTCGATGCGTCTCATACCGACCACTGGTCGGGTCAGCTTTGGATGTGGGACCGCGTGCTGAGCATTGCCGACCGCCTCATCTCGCTGCTGAAGAACGAGCCGCTGAACTCAAACACATCGATGTGGGACCGTGCGCTCATTATGGTGGCGACGGAGTTCGGCCGCAGCAAGACCCGTCCTCCCGGCGTCGCAGTCTTCTCCTCAGGCCACAATCTCAACAATGGCGTACTGTTCATCTCACCTCTGCTGCGCGGAAACGCCGTGATCGGCGGCGTCGATCCGGCGACGCTCGAGACGTATGGCGCGAGCTCATCGCAGTGGACGCCGGACCCCGGAACCCATCTCACCGAGCGCCACGCCTACGCGCTGGCCCTGGGTGGGCTCGGGGTGGATACGTCGGGCAGCGGGTTACCGGACTTTGCAAGCTTCATTCGTTCGCCCGCGTAGGCGTAGATTCGTGATCCTCGGACGCGATGCGAGTTACTCAAGGGGCATTGGCACACGTCGCTGTCTGCTACCGCTCGCGTCGGTGGGCGTCTTTGACGATGAATTATCGTTCTCACTAGCCATCAATGGCTTGGCGATACCGGTCAGAAGACAGGAGTCTACCTACCCGAGGTCGTTCATGCCCACCAAGTCTTTACTTCTGCCGGACTGGAAGTCGACTTCGTGTCCGTGAAGGGCGGGGCCGTTTCACTCGAGGGCGTCGATGCCGACGACGAAACCCAGCGCTTCTATCGCGACCCGCGACTGATGCGTCGCCTTAACGCCAGCCTTTCACCCGAAGACGTAGACGCCGAGCGCTACCACGCGATCTACTTCGCAGGTGGCCACGGTACCGTTTGGGATCTGCCTGAGGCCGTCGAATTGCAGCGTCTCGTCGCCGATATCTACGAACGGGGTGGCGTGGTCTCTGCGGTCTGCCATGGTCCGGCCGGGCTGCTGAACGTGTCGCTCCCCAACGGCCGCCTTCTCATTGCAGGCAAACGCGTCGCGGCGTTCACGAACGAGGAGGAGAAGGCCGTCGAAAAGGATACCGTCGTGCCGTTTCTTCTACAGTCGGCGCTCGAGGCGCGAGGGGCGCGCGTCATCACCGCGCCGAAGTTTGCCGAGAACGTTGTCGTCGACGGTCGGCTGGTCACCGGACAGAACCCCGCCTCGGCACGGGGCGTCGCTAGGGCAGTTCTGCAGGCGATCAACCGAAACCCTGGGTCGACTGCGATTCCTCCTCGCGTGCCGGCGCCGGTCGGCGTAGAGCCGGTCTTCGTGACTCTGCGGTTGCGCGCTAAAGACGCGGCTGTATTGGCTCGACATCTCATACAGGTGATTCCGGTGACTCGACGGGCTTCCGGATGCCTTTCGTCGAAGACGTATCAGGACGAACAGGATCCGCGAGCCTTCTTGTTAGTGCAGCAGTGGGCTTCGGTTGAGCAACGGACGGCCTACATGGAATGGCGGGAGCGGCGAGGTGATCTCGAAGCGTTCATGGCCCTACTCGCAGGACCCCCGGTCGTCACCGTCGCGCGGTTGCTCGACGAGTAACCATCGGCTCGAAGCTATTCCTCATCCACGTGCTTCCGAATTGCTCTGGCCAGCATTGGGATGCTTCGTCAGGAATCCAAGGCGCTGATCGAGTTCTCTCAGGTACCGCTCCATTTGCGCCGAGCCCCATCGCTCAAGCGTGAACGTCGCGATGTCCAGCAAGTCGAGCTCGGCACGGCGGCTTACGCTGAAACTAAACCGTTGCCGCCGGCTCGAGACGTGAACTGATCCGTCAAGCGAGAAATCGCGGCGAGTAGCTATCGATAACCGCCTGGAGATATGCGTTTCGGCCCGAAGCCTCGACCGTTCGCTGAACACGGCAGCATACGGAACCTTCGAGTATCGCCCGTATCGACCAATGGCCCACCTGGTCCGCCGCCAACAGGGAGGGTATGGGACGCAGAGCCGGACGATAGTGTCCGGCCTCAAGGCGTAGTCAGGGTTGACGGCTTACTTGGTCGAAGGGCTCGGCACTAGGGATTGAGGAGGTGCATCGTGGAGGGCATGACGAGACGAAGAAGAAGACCTGGGCACAAGATAAGCGTGGGGGTCGCCGCGTTGGTAGTCAGCTTGCTCGGGCAAGCCGGGATCGCGAGCGCCATCGGCTACGGCCTCTCTCTTAAGTACGGCCAATCCGAAGGAACGCTATCGGAGGTCGATGATGAATTCGCGGACATCGATTTGATGGTTCGTGGCTTCGAAGTCGGCTTCATCCTCGACACCAACCTCGCTCGGAACCGCCTCTTCAACTATCGAGTGGTCGGCGGCTTTGAGTATGGCGCCGCCGATTGGAGCGGCGTGGAGAGCTTCAGTTTGTACGGCGGCAGCATTACCAATACATTTGGATTCGGAGTTTGGCGGAGCCGACTCTTCCGGCTGTACATCGGACCCGACCTCCGGCTTTCCGCCACCACGGGATCGCCGGGCATCGCTGTCGACACTGACACGGCGCAGGTCGATATCGCGGTCGGCGCGTCGATCGGCCTCAACATTCACCTGGGCTCGATCTCGCTGTCGACCAGCGTCGCGTACTACCCGCAGCTTACGTTGACGGTGTTCGATGGCGAAAACGGAGGACCGTCGGGGGAGTTTGCCGGGCTGACCCATCGGGTGAGCGTAGGCGTCGCGTTCATGTTCCGGTCGAGCGGCGACACGTATTCGCCGTGACTTCGCCCGAGCCGCTCGACCAACGCTTGGCGAGCGAGATGCCGATGCAAGTTGACGAGCAGCGCACGAGCGCCGCCGTCGAGGCCGTCATCGAGATCGAGCCAGCGGCGCTCGGCAACAAAGCGCGCCAGCTCAACCCAGGTTGATGGAATCATGGCCGATACAGGCGCCCGGGGCCGCCGTCAGGCGCCAGCCGCGCTGACGACGATCTCCGTCTTGGCGTCGCAGAGCCTCACCGGGCCATCCTCGTTTATCCACTGCACGGCCTCCATCGGCAGGCAAGACTGCATGATGCGCTCCACCGCGCCGACCCAGGCCCGAGCGCACGACGGCCGGCGGTCGGGGTTCACGTCGAGGCTCTTGGCGACCACCGGGGCCAGGCGCGCGAGCTCCGCGCGGTGGGGCACCGCCGCGTCGCTCAGCACCGAAAGAAAGTCGGCGGGCGGCCGGTGCGCGAGGGCGAGGGCCACCGCGGCCAGGATCGATGCCGCCCATGGGCGCCGAGACGCAAACAGGTCGTACGCGAGGACCCCGAGCTGGAACACGTCGGCGCGATGGGTGATCGGGGCCTGCTGCAGCTGCTCGGGGGCCATGATGTGGGGCGTCCCCAACACGCAGCTGGGCTTGGCCCCCTCCCGCATGGCGATACCGAAGTCGAGTAGCCACGGGTGGCCCTCGGGATCGATGATGATGTTCGTGGGCTTGACGTCGCCGTGGACGATCCCGTCGAGGCGCAGTTGGTCGAGGGTCTCCGCGATATCCCGCAAGATGGTGAGGCGCTGGTGCATCGATAGCTTTCCTTGCGCCAGGAGGACGGACAGCGATTCGCCCTCGACGAAATCCATCGCGATCCACACTTGGTCTTCGAGATAGCCGTAGTCATGGACCCGCGGCACCCGGGGTGCGCTGGTGCTCATCAGCAGGTCTACCTCCAGGCGATGCTGGGCCATCAACGCCTCCGGCAGCCCCTCGAAGGTCACCTTGAGCGCCACATCACGTCCGGTGGGCCGGTGGGTGGCGAGGAACACGCGCCCCATGCCGCCGGCGCCGATCTCACGCCCGATCAAGTACTGGGGGAGCTTCTCTCGCAGCGACATGGCCCGTATGGCTGCAGGTTCCGTGCCGCACTACAGATCCGAAGCTCGATGCTCTCCTCCATCCGGGTGTGTCGCGGCGGGGCTACACCCCGTCGCATGGGCGTCTCGATCTCGCCGAATCGGTGTGTCAGCGCGCGTGTCACTCGAGTGGCACAGCGACAGTGACCAACGCGACTATTCAATGGAATAAACGTGGCGAGGCGGGAGGCCCACGCCTCCCCCGTCGATGAACACCGGATCGATCTCGTCGAAGCCGAAGCCACCTCGGCGAAAGCGGCGGATCCCGACCGACACGTCGGGGACCAACAGCACGCCGGGGCCGAGGGCGCCCGACCCGATCTGAAAGCTCCCTGCGCTATCGAACAGGCGCTCCGTCTGCCCGTTCACCAGATCGACCAGGTGGCAGCCGTCGGGGGCGACGCCGGCGCCGTAATCCACCGCGACCATCGTTCGCTCGTCGAGGGCCACCGCTTCCGCGACGGCCACCGGTCGACCCGCGTCGGCGTTGGGACGCCACGCGAGGGCCACGGACACCGTCGAACCCTGGACGTCGAGCATGAACAGGCCGGAGGTCTCGCGCACGACCGGCTCGTCGTCGAAGGGCATTGAAAAGCCGCCGCACGCGACCGCAACCCGGTTCGGTCGGCCGGGAACGGGCACCACCCGGCCGCAGTTGGCCACCCCGGCCGGCAGCTCGAACAGGCGGGCGGACCGCGCGTCGAGGTCGACGATCGCCACCGCCCCGGGCGCCGCGCCGTCGAAGCCCAAGGTCAGCCGGGCCAGCCCAACGATCGCGATTCTTCCCACCCGCACCATGCGCGAAGGGCGCGGATACGCGAGCTTGGTCTGCGGTCCGCCGTCGGTGGCGACGGTGACCG
>JANQQN010000310.1 GCA_028289325.1 Myxococcota bacterium
TCTTGGACATCGTCACTGCACCCTGCCGCCACGACCAGCGCGAGCCACGCGAGACCGTGCCCCGCCCCGGGAAGCCAGCTCTTGTGCACCGAGCTCCGATGAGCTTCTCGATTCATCGGCGCCATATCAGCATTTCCGGCTACCCAAGGGGAGACCGGGGGCCATCGACCCCACCCCCGGCCGACCGGCCCGCGGACCAGATCCGACCGAACGGGCGGCTGTTTGGCGCGGGAACCCACTCCCCGGGTCCCTAAAGCGCTCTGGCGAGCATCGCCTCCGCGTACACCCGAACCGCCTCCACGAAACCGTCCGCATCATCGAGAGGCAGCTCGATGGGCGCGCTCCACGCCGGCCCCTGCAGCTTGCTGACGAAACGCGAGCTGCGCAAAAGCCCGTCGTCGAGATGACCGAGCACCATCAGCCCCGGCAAGCGCTGAATCTTGCTCTTGCCCGCGCTCTTCACCAGGAAATCGAAGTGGTTAACGGTGTCGATGTAGCGGTCCTCTCTCCCGTCGACCATGTAGATCAACCCATCGAGCCCCACGAACAGTCCCTTGGCCCGCACGTCCGCCTTTTCGGGGCCGTGCCATTCGTAGACCTCGACCTCGACCTTGCGCTCGTCGCGCGCGGTGGGCCCGCCAGCCCGCGTCTCGAGGACCGCCATCCGCTGGGGCCCGAGCGCCGTGGTGCCGAAAGTCGCGCTGCGCCCTTCCAACCCCAGCTGCGCCAGCCGCTCGGTCTTTCCGACCGCCGGGGGACCGGCGAGGACCACCTTGAGGACGAGGACGTCGCGCTTCAGATCCACGAAGGCCATGGCGCCCGGAGTCTACCTCACAACTGGGCGACGTACTCGAGATAGGCGCCGAGGGCGATGTCCCCCCGCGCCTGCACGGACGCGGTCGAGCGGGGCAACAGATACGCGTACACGCTCAGGTGACCGTAGGCCGCGGCGCAGCTCAGCGCCGCTTCCCCGTCGGCCACCACGTCGACGTCGGCCCCGGCCTCGACCAGGACCTGCACGACGTTCAGCCGGCCGGTGGCGGCCGCGATCATGAGCGGAGTCCCGCCGTCCTCGTTGCGCCGGTCGACGTCGGCGCCGGCCGAAACCAGCCGCCGGACCACCGACTCGTGCCCGTTGACCACCGCCTCCTCGAGCGGGGTGAACCCGGTGCCGGCGTCGACTTCGGCCCCTGCGGCGAGGAGCCGATCCACGATCTCCAGGTGTCCTTGCGCCGCCGCGCCGACGAGGGGCGGGGTCTCCGCCCAGTCCGTCGCGTCGGGGGCCGCCCCTGCCGCCAGCAGGATATCGACCACGCGAGGGTGACCGCACACCGCCGCCGTGAGCAGCGGCCCGGCCTCGCTGAGGAGGTCGTCGGTGCTGTCGAGCAGCTCGATCGCTTCGAGGTCGGCGGTGTCCGGCTCGACGAAGTCCGAGCCCGTGCCCCCCAACCGCAACACTTCCTGCACCATCACCGATGCCCGCGCCCGATCGAAGGTGGCGTAGACTTCATGGGACAGGATCGGCTCGCTCAGGCCGAGAAGGGGATCGGTCCGCGCCGCGACCCGGGCTCCGTACCCCAGAAGCATCCGAACGACCTCGTGACGTCCGGTACGGGCGGCGATGATCAGCGGCGTCTGCCCCCAGCTGTTGCGGACATTGGCCGGCACGCCACGTTCGAGGAGAGCCCGCATGGTCGACAGGTCACCGCTCGCGGTCGCGTCAAACAAGCGGTGGACGTTGGATGCTCGCACGAATAACCTCGCCTTCAGTGCAAGTCATCGGACCCCCGCCGGCGCGGTTGAAGTGCAGGAGAGCTTTCAAACCGGCTTCTCAGACTTGAACGTCTCGAGGGGGCGTCTATGCTCGAGACCCGCCGAACCGAGGTCATCCGAGGGCTACGCGCTTTTCCTCCACCCGCTCAACGATTTGATTTTCCAGCGAAACTCCGTCGAAGCGATCGACCTCCTGTAGCCCTGTCGGACTGGTGACGTTGACCTCCGTCAAGAACCCGCCGATCACGTCGATGCCCACGAAGATCAACCCTCGACGAACGAGCTCCGGTTTCAGCGCGGCGGCGATCTCTCGGTCGCGGTCAGAGAGCTCGGCTCGCTCGGCCCGCCCCCCGACGTGCATGTTGGCCCGAATGTCGCCTCCGGTCGGGACCCGGTTGACCGCCCCCACCGGTTCCCCATCGAGAAGGATGACCCGTTTATCGCCCGCGTCGACCGCGGCCACGAATCCCTGCACCTCGATGAGCTGCCGCCCCTCGTTGGTCAGGATGTCGAGGGCGGATCCCAGATTGCGATCCTCGGGGGTCATGAGCATCACCCCCGCCCCACCGGCTCCGTTGAGCGGCTTGATGACCGCCTTTCCATGGCTGGCGATAAAGGCCCGCGCCTGGGCGCGATCCGCGGTGATCAGGGTGGGGGGCATGAGCTGCGGCCAAAACAGCGCGGCCAGCTTCTCGTTGTAGTCGCGCAGCGCCTGAGGATCGTTGACCAACACCGTTCGTGCGCGGTCCACCCGGTCCAGGATGTAGGTATACATCAGGAACTCGATGTCGAACGGCGGGTCCTTGCGCATGAACACCGCGTCGGTTTCGCTCAGGCGAACGTCGGCCGCCGACCCCAGCTCGAAGAAATCGCCCTGTTTGCGGCGCAAGGTGATCGGCCGGGCGCCCACGACCCACGGATCGCCGGCCCGAAGCTCGAGCTGCCTGGGGTGCGCATAAAGCACCCGGTGCCCTCGGTCTTGCGCGGCCAGCATCAAGACGAAGGTCGAGTCGCCGTCGATGTCGATCGACGCGATGGGGTCCATGAGGAATACGAACGTCATGCCCATGGTCGCCCCTTGACGCGGGGGGCACGCCGGGTCAACCGCCGACGCCGCTTGCCGCCGCGAGCAAAGTCTGCAACGCCAGGCGGGTGACGGAGTTGCTGCAGCGTTGGCTGTCCGCACTCGAGCGCGAGCGCGCGCTGATCGGCAGCCGGGCGGAGGCCGAAGCTCGACTCACAGCCTGGGTGCCATGGATCGTCGCCGCGGTGGGCGGGGATCCCGCCGCGGAGGCCGAGCTCCTCCGGATCGTGGCCCTCGACGCGCGAAACCTCGCCCAGGAGTCTCGCGCGGCGTCGACGGTGGTCACGCAGTCGATGCTCCTCGACGAAGCGTGGCCCGAACCGCCGCACGCGGTCCGCCGACTGACCCGGCTGCTGGTGCGGGTGGCCGCCGACGCTCACGCGCTGGGGGCGATGGGCGTTCGAGAGGCCGCCCATCGCCGACTGCTCGCCGACCATACGCCCGTGGTGCCGATCGAGGGGCGGTGGCTAGGGTTCCTGATGGGCCCGCCGGACCCCGATGTGATCGATGGCGTGCTGGGGCGGCTCCTTCGCGCCGCGGCGGGAGCGGGCGCGAAGGAGGTCGGGCTCGACCTCTCCGCAAGCCCCGGCCCCGACCCTGTGCTGCTTCGCACCCTCGACGGCTTTGCGGGCATGGACACCGGTCCTGTTCGCCGGCTCACCGTCCTTGGGCTCGAGACGCCACAGACGCTGCGGGTCGAGCTCGCTCGACGAGATATCCCGCCTCAGCGGGTCGCGGTCACCACCCTGACCGAATGGCTGTCCGGGCCCGCGACTTAACCTTCGTTAACAATCCCGAGCAATCCTTCGGGCGGCGACGGCATGTTCGTTACTCGCCGAGCCTAGAGTGCCTTCAACAACACAGCGGACGGGGGGAACGGGTCGACCGTCGACCCCCCGGCGCACGAAGGAGACATGGAATGGGCATCATGAACACGTTGAAGACGAACAAGGGCCTGGTCACCGCGACGGCGTTGGTGGGGATCATCGCGCTCGGCGGCACCGCGGCCGCGAAGGGCTTCGGGCACGGCGGCGGCTTCCCGATGATGCGGATCCTCCGCCACCTGGACCTGACCGAAGAGCAGGAAGTTCAGGCCGTCAAGCTGCGCCGGGCGATGCGCGAGCAGCGTAAGGCCGCCCGCCAGCAGATGAAGGACACCATGGATCGGGTCCGTCTCGAGCTCGCGAAGGCTGAGCCCGATCCCCAGGTCCTGCACGCGGCGGTCGACGCCGCGACGGAGCAGATGAAAGCCTCGATGCACGGGGCGGTGGACCAGTTCCTGACCCTCCACAAGACCTTCACCCCCGAGCAGCGCGAGGAGCTGAGCCGGATGATGGAGAAGATGAAGGAGCGCCACGAGCAGCGCCGGCGTCGATTCCGCGGCGACTGACGGGGATGGGCGCGCGGGACGGGTCGCCCTCCCGGATTCGTCCCGCGCGCGGTTCTTGGTAAGAGAAACGACGTGCGTACGATCTTGGTCATAGATGACGACGAGCGGCTGCGAGAACTCGTGGCCGAGTATCTGTCGACGCGGGGCTTTTCGGTTCAAACGGCCGAAGACGGCGACGCGGGGCTGGCTCGCATCGCCAGCGCGGCGCCGGACCTCGTCGTCCTCGACGTCATGATGCCCGGCCGAGACGGGTTCGAGGTCGTACGAGAGATCCGCAAAGACTCGAAGATCCCCATCATCATGCTCACCGCCCGCGGGGACGACACCGACCGAATCGTCGGCCTCGAGCTCGGCGCCGACGACTACCTTCCGAAGCCGTTCAATCCCCGCGAACTCCTCGCCCGCATCCAGGCGGTCTTGCGGCGGACGGACGACAGCACCCCCGACCCGACCACGGGACGACTACGGGCCGGGCCCTTAACCATCGATGTCGATCGCCGACACGTGGAGCTCGACGGACGGCCGATCGAACTGACCACCACCGAGTTCGAGATCCTCAGGACGATGGTCGCCAACGCAGGCCGCGTCATCGGACGGGATCGACTCATGGAGCTCGCTCGGGGAGAAGACTTCGCGTCATTCGACCGCTCGGTCGACGTCCACATCAGCCACATCAGAAAGAAGCTGGGCGAAGACCCACGCAAGCCCATCTACGTAAAGACCGTGCGCGGGGTGGGCTACACCGTGCCCCGAGACCCGGCATGAACCTGAGCATCCGGCTCACTTTGCTGCTGACCCTCGTCGTTGCCATCACCCTCATCGTCGTGTGGGGGGCGACCCGCCGCACGATCTTCC
Organism: Myxococcota bacterium; assembly: GCA_028289325.1. GTDB lineage: Bacteria > Myxococcota > Kuafuiibacteriia > Kuafuiibacteriales > Kuafuiibacteriaceae > JANQQN01. The sequence goes on from JANQQN010000310.1 coordinate 5,103, forward strand.
ACCCCTTCGCGCAAGCGGTATTGACCAGTCATCTCGAGCAGATCTCCTTCCTGGCCGACGCGGTCGACAACGGCCAAGACGGAAGCGAGCTCGCGGAGCAGATGAACCTCAAGGCGCAGCTGAGGGAACGGCCCCCGCCCCCCCTCCGCCGAAGCCTGCGCCGCGGCCGTTGCCGCCGGGTCATTCACCGGATGCGGACGATGTACCTGTGCCGGGGCCCGGCGGGTCCGGTCGCGGTGCAGACCGAGGAGGGTTGGCTGATCGTTCGGCGCGACCTTCCGGTGCGCGACCCGGAGCGGCGGTTCGGATTCGCGCTGTTGCTGGTCGCGGTGGTCATCTTTGGGCTCAGCGCGTTGGTGGCGACGTGGACGTTGCGGCCGGTCCGCGCCTCCGTGGCTGCGATGGAGCGCATCGCCTCCGGCGATCTGTCATTCCGGCTCTCGGAGAGCGGCCCGAAGGAGGGCAAGGACATGGCCCGAGCCTTCAACGCGCTCGCCGACCGGGTCGAATCGCTCCTGCGCACCGAACGGGAGCTCATGGCGGGCATCAGCCACGAGCTGCGTACGCCCCTCGCTCGCCTGCGGCTGGAGATCGAGCTGCTTCGAGACAGCGACGCGCCACCGCGCCGGCTCGACGCGATGGAAGACGATCTTCGGGAGGTCGATGACCTCATCGGCGAGCTGCTGGATCTCTCCCGGCTGTCGATCGGGACCCGCACCCTCGCCAGCGAAGTGGTCGCTCTCGACGACGTGGTGGCGGAGGCCGTGGATCGGACGCCGCTCGAACGACACGAGGTCGAAGTGACGGGGTCGGGCGCGACGGTGAACGGGGACCGAGCCCGGCTGGTCCGAGTGGTCCGCAATCTCTTGAGCAACGCGGGCAAATACGCGCCGCCGAATACGAAGGTGCAGGTCGACCTGCAAAAGACCTCGGTCACCGTCCGCGACCGCGGACCGGGGGTGCCCCCGAGCGAGCTCGGTCATCTGTTCGAGCCGTTCTATCGCGGTCACCGCGCCGGGTCGGGCAGCGGGCTCGGTTTAGGGCTGATGATCGCGCGGCAGGTCGTCCTCCTGCACGGCGGCGAGATCTCGGCCCAAAATCACCCCGAGGGTGGTCTCGCGGTGCGCTTCGAGCTTCCCCCGGCGTGACTTCCGTGGTCTCGGCAAAGCTGCCATGCTCCCCGCGAGATGATCGGCGATTGGCTCAAGGAAGCCACCGGCTACGAAGAGGTCACGACCCGCCTGTCGATGATCGACACCGCGGGGCGGGAGTTCGACGAGTGGGGATTCAGCCCGCAACACAGCAAGAGCTTCGGAACGTTTGCCCTGAATATGTATCGGTACTTCCGACCGTCGCTGACGGGTATCGAACATCTCCCCTCCGGTCGGGTCTTACTCATCGCCAACCATTCCGGCCAGCTGCCGTTCGACGGGCTGGTGATCGGGGTCGCCTGCTTACTGAAGGCCACCCCGCCCCGCTGGGTTCGGACGATGGTCGAGCGTTGGGTGCCGACGGTGCCGTTCATCAACGTCTTCTTCTCTCGCGCGGGGGCGGTGGTCGGGGATCCCGTCAACTGCCGCAATCTCCTCGAAAAGGAGAACGCCATCCTCGTGTTTCCCGAGGGCGCCCGCGGCAGCGGCAAGCCCTGGTCCGAGCGGTACCGCCTGCAGCCGTTTGGGCGAGGCTTCATGCGGCTCGCGCTGCAGACGGGGACGCCGATCGTGCCCGTGTCCGTGGTCGGAGCCGAGGAATCGATCGTGAGCGTGTCCGACCTTCGGCCGGTCGCCAAACGGCTGGGGGTCCCATACATCCCGGTCCCTGCCTTGCTGCCGGTGCTCGGCCCCCTGTCGTACTTTCCTCTGCCCACGAAGTTCTACGTCGACTTCGGAGAGCCCATGCGGTTCGACGGGCCGTTCGACGACGAAGACGAAGCGATCGACAGCAAGGTGGCCGTGGTGAGAAACCGCATCGACGAGATGCTTCGGCGCCGGCTCGAGTCCCGTCGGTCGGTATTCTGAGATGAGACGCGCGCTCATCACCGGGATCGCGGGAGGGCTGGCCCAGCTCACCGGGCGGCGCCTCCACGAACATGGCTTCGAGATCGTCGGCGTCGACTACCGAGCGCCGCCCGAAGACCTCGGCTATCCGGCCACGACCTTCCGGGCCAACTACAACAAGACCAAGATCGAGGACATCTTTCGGCGTCACCCGCCCAGCCACGTTCTCCACCTCGGGCGCGTCGGCAACCTCAAGGACCAGGTCAACAAGCGCTTCGACCTCAACGTCATCGGCAGCCGCAAGGTCATGGATCTTTCGATCCGCTACGGCGCCCAGCGCCTACTGGTGCTCAGCACCTTTCACATCTACGGCGCCCATCACGCCAACCACATCCCGATCTACGAAGACGAGCCGCTGCGCGCCGGCGTCGAGTTCCCGCAGATCGCCGACGCGATCCAGCTCGATAATCAGGCGGTGACCTGGGTCTATCAACATCCCGAGCTCGAGACCGTGGTCTTGCGGCCGACCAACGTGGTCGGACCTCGCATCAACAACGCGATGAGCGAAGCCCTGCGCGGTCGTCGAATCCCGGTGATCATGGGCTTCGATCCCATGACCCAATTCGTCCACCAGGCGGACCTCGTGGATGCCATCGCGACCATGACCCTTCATAAAGCGACCGGCGTCTTTAACGTCGCGGGGCCGTACCCGATCCCCTGGCGGTCGGCGATCGACGCCGTGGGCGCGATTCAGGTCCCCGTCCCGACCGCCGCCGCCATCGGCTACCTGCGCCTCACGGGCCTGGTTTCCCGGGCCTTGCCGCCCTACCTGGTAAACTTCTTCAAGTACCCCTGCGTCGTTTCCGACGAGAAGATCCGGCGTACGCTGGACTGGCAACCGAGGGTTCCGCCGGAAAAGGCGGTGCTAGACACACGCCACGGCGGAGGTTGAGATGATTTGACGCGGCCCGCGCCCGACCTCGTGCGGCGCGGCCGAGCGGAATCTCACGTGATCGCCATCGATGCACGAAACGGTGAACGCGCCCCCGAGGCGCCGGTCCAG
>JANQQN010000311.1 GCA_028289325.1 Myxococcota bacterium
CGGGCGAGGCGGCGCGGACCGCATGCCACGCCGCCTCGCCCTCAATCGGTGCCTCCGCGCCCGCACGCCACGCCGCCTCGCCCCCAATCGGTGCCCCCGCGCCCCGCATCGACGCCGCCTCGCGCCTTCGCCCCGCCGCCGGACCAGCGGATCGAGCCGCCGTCGTTGACGCCCCCGAACTTGCTCCCGTGGCGCGGAGGGCGCGAACCGGCGGATCGGGTTCCGCCCGCGGTGCCTCAACCCATCAGCGTCGAAGACACGTACGCATCGAGCCGGGGGGAAGAGGGAGGCCTTCCGCTGCCGGAGCCGATGCCCCCGGAGGCGATCTTCAGCGATGACCTGCCTCGTTTGCCGTCGGGGACGGTGGTCGGTGAGCGTTACAAGATCGAAGACGTGATCGGCGAGGGCGGCGTTTCGGTCGTCTACCGCTGCTCGCACAGCTTCCTGCGCAAGGACGTCGCCATCAAGGTTCTGCGACCGGAGCTGGCCACCATGCCGCCCGTGGTCGAGCGGTTCCATCGTGAAGCACGTTCGGTCGCTCAGCTCGACCACCCCAACATCGTGCGGGTGATCGATTTCGGCAAATCGAACACCGGCTCCCTGTTCCTGGTCATGGACCTGATCGAGGGCGTCTCGCTGGCCGATGAAATCGAGCGCGAGGGGTATCTGGCGCCCACCGCCGCGGTGCGGGTGGTGGTCAGCATTCTGACCGGCCTCGAACACGCCCACGGCCGAGGGGTCATCCATCGCGATCTCAAGCCCGACAACATCATGCTGGTGGCGACGGAGTCCGGGCCGACCGAAGTCAAGATTCTCGACTTCGGGATCGCGAAGCTCGGCGATGTCGAGATCGGCAGTCGGCCGATCACCGAGGCAGGGATGGTCTTCGGAACGCCCCGGTACATGTCGCCGGAGCAGGCGGCGGGCGAACCGGTCGACCACCGTTCGGATCTGTTCGCGGTGGGTATCATCCTATACCAGCTGCTGTCGGGGCAGCTGCCGTTCGATGGCGACACCACCGTTCAGATCCTGCGGCGCGTTCTGACCCAGCCCGCGCCGCGGCTGAGGGTCAATGGACTGCCCAGCGTCACCTCCGAGGCTTTGGCCGACGTCGTCGCGCTGGCGCTCGCGAAGAGTCCCGAACAACGGTACCCATCCGCGCGAAAGATGCGGGAGGCGCTTCAGGCCTGCTTCCCGCTGTAACGCCTCGAGTTGGTCGCGCTCAGCATCGATAACGACGTCGGACCTTTCCTCCGCGCCGTGTGATCTTTACCATGGCCGTCGCGTGGCCGAGCCGCCGCACAATTCAGAGCGCCGTGACCTGACGGGGCAGGTCCTGGCGAACCGATACCGCATCGTTGACCTCATCGGCGAAGGGGCGATGGGTCAGGTTTGGCGCGGAATGCCCGTCAATGGCGGCGCGCCGGTCGCGATCAAGGTCGTCCACGCGAACCTGTCCACCAACGCAACGGTCATCGGCCGCTTCAAGAGCGAGGCGATGGCCGCATCGCGTCTCATTCACCCCAATACCGTTCGTGTGCTCGATTTCGGCGAGGCGCCGGGCCGGATGCTCTACATGGTGATGGAGTATCTGCGAGGCCAAAACCTCGACGCGCTCCTCGAACGGATCGGACGGCTGAGCGAAAAGCGCACCCTCGCCATCGGCGTGCAGATCCTCGACGCCTTGGTCGCTGCCCACCGGAACAACATCATCCATCGGGATCTGAAGCCCGAGAACGTCATGCTGGTGAAGGGCGACACCGGCGAGGAGCAGGTCAAAGTCCTGGATTTTGGCATCGCCAAGGTCCTCGATCCCCTCAGTCCCGATGACCCGACCGGGATCATGACGCTCACCCGCGCTGGAGCGGTGGTCGGGACGCCAGCGTACATGTCGCCGGAGCAAGCGACCGGGGAGCGGATCGATCCTCGCTCCGACATCTTCTCGGCGGGGGTGACGCTGTATCACATGATCACCGGCATTAAGCCGTTTCGGGCCCAAACGTTGGTCGGGCTCCTACAGCAGGTGATCTCGGTGGATCCGCCGCGGGTTTCGTCCTGCATCTCGACCGTCGACCCTCGGGTGGAGGCGATCATCCACTGTGCCCTGCAGAAGCAGGCCGAACATCGCTTCCAGACCGCCCAACAGATGAGAGCGGCGCTGCAGCACGTGATCGAATCGAGCGGCCGAGGCCTGAACATGGCCGCCACGCCGATACCCAATACGATGGCGAATACGGTCGCCCCGCCGCCCGCGCTCAGTGGGCCGCCGGCCCCGACCCCGGCCGTCGGCCGGGGGGCGGCGGTTGCCCCTCCGCCCCCCGGCCGTCTGAGGAGCCGGGCCTCGAACATCAGCGGTAGCCACGGCGGCATGTCCGCCTCCCCGATGCCTAGCCTCGGGGTTCAGACCTTCTATACCGACACCGGGACCCTCGACACGCCGGACTTCACCCGGGGCCCCCGGCGCCGAATGCTGGCCATTGTCGCCGGGGTGAGCGCGTTGGCGGGCGGCGGGTTCCTGATGCGGTGGGCGAGCAGCGCCGGACCCTCGGTGGGGGAGCTAACGCGACGGGTGGATATCGACGCGTGGGGTGCCGCGGAAAGCTACGCCCTGGAGCACTTCGACTTCTTCGCCCGCTTGCCGGAGACCGGTGACCTCATTCGCCGGTCGCTGGCCATGCGGCGAATGCACTTCGCCGACGTGTGGCGCCAGCGCGGTCTTCGCCATGACCCCGCCGCGACCGTGGAGCCGGGGTACTGGCGGGGGGAAGCGAAGTTTCCCGATCGGCCCGAACGCTATCGATTCACCTTGGTCATCGAGTCGGTCACCCCGTTGACCGTCAGGGGGTACAGCGACTGGCCGGGGCTCGGGGTTCGGGTGAAGACCGAAGGGTACCGGGATGGCAATCATCTGCTGCTGTGGGACTGCGCGTATCTTTTCCAGGGCCGAAGTTCGATGGGCTTCACGCTTTTCGACAAGAAGTCTCTGTTTCTCGACGGTGATAGGCTCATGGGTTTCGAAGGGCCGTATCGCGCGGTGATCGAGGGGCAGAGGGTGCCAAACCCGTAGGTCCGCCCGAGCGCCCTGTGGTAACGTCCGGCCCCGATGCTGGCGAAACGTCGACCGCGCGCGCCACGGCGCGGGTTCACGATCACCGAACTGATCGCCGCCTTGGCGATCGCTGCCGTGTTGGGAACGGTGGCCGTCGCGGCCGTCCGATCGTTGACCGACACGCGTAAGCTCGAGCGGGGGGCGAGCAACGTCATGGCCGCGATTCGTCGCGCCCGGGCCCTCGGCGTGACGGGCCGGGCCCAGCTGGTGACGGTCGCCCCGCCCCCACCCACCAGCGGACCGATCTTGCCCACACCGCCTACCGTCAACCTCGACCCGATCGTCAATTCCGGGATCGACATCCCCGACGCGACCCAGCTTCAGGTCTATTCAGAAGACTCTACGGGGACCCGCCAGGTGGTCCAGGTCGTCTCCCTGACGCAGATGTTCCCCGAGTCGGAGCTGCGGATTACGTTCCCGACCACGCCGGCGCAGATCGTTTTTAGACGCGACGGCACTCGTGACCTCGCGACGCCCGATCGCATCGTGATCGAAGACCTGAGGGCCAATCGAAGCCTGACCATCCGGGTCAACGGGGCCGGCATCCCGCGGTTGGGCATCTGAAACGAGGCCGTGTCGGCGCTCGAAGTCTTCGCCGAAGGACCCGGCTGGCTGGTCGTCGATAAGGCGGCGGGTCTTCTGTCGACGCCGGGGAAGTTCATCTCGGACAGCGTGACCGCTCGCCTCGAGGCGTCGGGCCGCCGGGCCCTCGCCGTTCATCGACTCGATATGGACACGTCGGGGCTCATGGTGGTGGCGACGGATCCCGAGGTCCACCGCGCCTTGAGTCTGCAGTTCCAGCGGCGGCAGGTCGCGAAGGCGTATCTGGCCTGCCTGGCCGGCGAGGTCTCGGCCGACGAGGGGACCATCGCGCTCGCCTTCCGACTGGATCCGGCGGATCGACCCCGACAGGTGTTCGATCCGGTGCATGGTCGTCTCGGAGTGACCAGATTTCGGGTCCTCGACCGGACGTTCGACAGGACGCGGGTCCGGTTCGTGCCCGAGACCGGCCGTACCCACCAGCTGCGGCTTCACGCGGCCCATCCGATAGGCCTCGCGGCGCCGATCCTCGGGGATCCGCTGTATGGCCGCTCCAGTGCTCGCCCGAGCTCTCGGTTGGCGTTAGACGCATATCAGCTGGCATTCGTTTGCCCTTTAACGGGTCAACGTCGGCATTTTCGGCGCCCCCCGGTGGTCTGAATGATCTGGTCATCGTCGAAAAGCTTTCGTATGGCCGATCAAGGACGCCCAACGGGGCAGGGAGACGCGAAATGGAACTGAAGCGGGTCGATGCCCAAGAAGCGAAACGATTGATGGATGAAGAGGGCTACGTGCTCCTCGATGTCCGCTCGATGCCCGAGTTTGTCGAAGGGCACGCGAAAGGCGCCCACAACATTCCGTTTATGCACAAGACGCCGCAGGGCATGGTGGCGAACCCGGACTTCGTCAACGTCGTCAAGGCGACCTTCCCGGAGCCGGCCCAGAAGCTGATCACCATGTGCGGCATGGGCGCTCGGTCCGCGCGGGCCGCGGCCGCGCTCGCGGACCTCGGCTACACCGACGTCGTGGACATGAAGGGCGGGTTCAGCTCCGAAAAGGACGACGACGGCAACACCGTGAATGCCGGATGGCTGGAGCAGGCGCTGCCGACCGATACCGGAGAGCCCAGCGGCCGCAGCTACCGTGACCTGAGCCAAGGGGCCCGGCCCGACGCCTCGCCGCCCGCGGCGCCAGCGCCGGCGCCAGCGGAGGCCGCAGAGACGATCAACGCGCCCGACGCCGAGGGGATGAATCGTTTCGCGAGCGCCAAGCGACGCGTGCAGTGCGCCCGCCTCGGTCGCGAGCTGCCGGGACTCAAGCGACGGCCGTACCCGGGAGATCTGGGGGAGCGGATCTTCCGCGAGATCTCCGCCGCCGCGTGGGACGAGTGGGTGGAACACTCGAAGATGATCATCAACGAGTACCGCATCAACTCCTCGGACCCGGAGGCGATGAAGCTGTTGATGGAGCAGTGCGAGCAGTTCTTGTACGGCAGCGGGGACTTCAAGCGGCCGGAAGGTTACGTGCCCCAGTAGCGCATCAACACGTCCGTGACTCGGGTGACCGTGAGCGCGGTCGACACCATCACCGCGAGGCCGACGATGGTCCCCGCGGTGATGCGGTGGGCAAGAGCCGCCGCCCGCACTCGCCGGGCCTTGAGGCCTGGAACGACGTCCTGAATTCGATCGAGCTGCTGAGCGTGGATCAGCACCGCCCGGTCGCGCGCTCTGAACCACGGCGCGAAGGTCACGGCGGCGGACCGAGTGGGTGACGACGTCGCGGTCGGCAGGAGTCGTCGCGCCGCCGGGTGGTCGGCGGCCAGCACCGCCGCGGCCAGCGTCAACGGCACGGGCAGCGCGTGGGCCTCGGCGAAGGCGAGGACCTCGAGCAGTGCAGCCTGCGCCAGCCTCGTGTATCCCGCCCCGACGCCTGGCGTCGCCGCGAGCGCGGCGCGCAGCCCCCGGTCGATCGGATCTTCGCGGCCCGTGCGGGCCAAGCTGACCAGGAGTCCCACTCCGGCGAGGACCACGATCAGGCCGGGGCTGGTCACGGACGCGGACGCGAGGCCGGCGAGGACCAGCGGCGCTTCCCCGGCGGCCAGCATCAGCCCCGCGACCAACACCGGCGTGGCGATCCAAACCATCCACGTCGCTCGACGTTCGGCTTGATGGCGGTCGGCCATCGCCACCAGCCGCACGGACTCGCCGAGTCGGCCGGCAGCTTGGCCGTCGCGCACCAGCCGGTGCCCGGCGCCCGACAAGAATCCCGACGCGGCGAGCACCGCTACCGGGTCGGGCTGCTCGGCCGCGATGCGGCGCAAGCGCGAGCGGGCGGGTCGGCCGAGCCCTTCGACGAGGGATCCGGTCCAAAAGGCGCACGGATCCCGTCCTGCCTCGAGCCACTGGGCCAGGCCTTCGAGCAGCCACGCCCGCTCTTCGGGAGGACGCAGGCTCGGGGTCGCCGCCGCGGGGGCCGGCGGCCGTGGCGGTCGGGTCGATCTCGGTCGGTTCGATGCCGGTGGGGGGGACGGCGGCGGGCGGCCCCGAAACCGCGCGTAAATGATCCCGCAGTAGGGACACTCGACCGCCGTCGCCGCCCGTTCACGGCCGCAACCCGGGCAGGTGGGGCCCGATGGGGCCGGGCTCGTCGAGAGAATCACCGAAGGTCGATTATGGACGTGGTAGCGTACCGGATCCATGGACCGTCGGTTGATCATGATGCGTCACGCGAAGAGCTCCTGGTCGTCGGACGCGCCGAGCGACCACGCTCGCCCTCTGAACAAACGCGGCCGCCGCAGCGCGCGAGCGGTGGGCCAGGCCTTACCGAGCCTCGGATGGCGTCCGGACAAGGTGGTTTTGAGTGACTCGGTCCGAACGCAAGAGACCTTGCAGGGGCTGCAGTTCGACGCGGGGGTCGAGGTCGAGCTCGACCCCGCGCTGTATCACGGTGGGATCGACCCGGTTCGTGCGGCCATCGCCCGGCAGTCGGGTTCGAAGACCCTCATGCTGCTCGGCCACGAGCCCGGGTGGTCGGAGGCCATCGAGTGGCTCACGGGTGTCGGTATCGAGCTCAAAACCGCAGACGCTGCGCTCATCATCGCCCGGGATGCCCCCAGCTGGGCGGAAGCGATCAGTGCGCCGGGGGCCCAAACGCTGCAGACGGTCATCCGCAGTCGGGCGCTCCTCGAGCTTTCTCAAACCGCCACGGACGTCGTACCCTGAACCCAGTGAGCGTGGACTCCGCACCGGGAATTCGCCGGCGCCGGCGACGCGCCCCCGCCGATCCCGCCGCCCTCGAAACGCGGTCCGCGAGCGAGCTCGGCTGGGCGGGTCCGGTGTCGAGCCCGGAGCTGTTGTCGCCGGATTCGGACACGCTGTCCGCGCCGCGTCCCGTGCTGCGTCGCCCCAGTGCCCACGTCGTCGCCCCCCGTTCCCGTCCGGGGCTGCGGGTTCAGCGCGGGCCGCTGGTCTTTGCACGGTCGCGGATCGTGCCTGGGAGTCGAGACGGTCGGGTCGTCGCGCTCGCCGATGGCGGGGCTATCGCGTGGGGCGACGACGAGACCACCCGGCGCTGGACGGTGCCGCCCACTGGAACCCCGAGGTGGTGCGCAGGACCCGCGCTGCCGGGGCCCGCCTACGGCGCGCCGGGGGTTCGGCTCGGCGACGGTTCCGTTTTGGTGGTAGGGGCGGGCGCGTCGGGCGATCAGCTGTATCGCTGGGTCCCGGGTGCGGACGAGTTCGAGGCCCGCCCCCCGCTCGCGTTTAAGCGCCACGGTGCGGCGGTGGTGTCCGACGATCAGGGCGGGGCGTGGGTCGTCGGCGGCATTGTTGGCGACGGCCGGCCGGCGATGGTCGTCGAGCGGGTGACCGCCGAGGGGGCGACCGAAGTCGACACCTTGGCCGTTCCTCGCCCCGATCCGCTGGTGGTCGTGGTTCGTCGCATGCTCGTGGTCCTCGGGCCGGCGGGCGCCAGCGAACCGCCGGAGATCTGGTCCTTGACGTCCGGACCGGCCACGGTGGGTCGTCCGGCGCCCGAGCCGCGGGTGGGCGCGGCGGCGATCGGCAACGACGGGCAGGTACTGCGGGTCGGCGGTCGTTCCGCGGTGTCTTCGGACGCGGTGCTGATGCCGGGAACCCATCTGTACGATCTCGATGCCGACGTCTGGCGGCCCGCCGGTTATCTGGCCACGCCTCGCTTTCGACCCGTGCTCGCGCCGTGGGGGGCGAAAGACGCACTCCTGATCGGCGGGGAGGCGCTCGACCCGAAGGTCGTGGCCCTCGTCGAGCACTTCGACGGCACCCGATGGTCACGGGGATGTACGCTCAGCGTGGGCCGAATCGACCACGCGGCGGTCGCGCTCGCCGACGGTCGCGTGCTCGTGGCCGGCGGCCGAACCCTTGGCCACCTGGCCCCTCCGTTCAGCGAGCTATCGAGCCGTCCATGAACGTTCGCCTGCGCATCGGCGACGAAGAACGGCCGCTGGAGCCGAATCCGTTGATCGTGGGCGCGACGCCCGCCGCCCACTGGGACCTCGGTCTGCACACCGGCCCGGACCGCCACGCCCAGTTCGAGGTCCACGCGGATCTGAGCCTGTGGATTCGAAACCTCGAGCCGCTGCCGGGGACGTTCACCCGGGTGAATGGGGTGGTGATCGCCGACAGCCGTCGGATCGGAAACGCGGACCTCATCGAGCTGGGGCCGTTTCCGCCGTGGTGCCGACCCGGTGCGACCGAGCCGTTCAATCTCACGGTCCTGATCGAAGGCCTCGACGCCCAGCATCGTGTGCCCGAGCAGGTGAGGCGCTCGCCGCTGCTCCTGAGTCAGCGCCCCGACTCGTTCCTCCTGCGGGCGACGGCCGACACCCCCGCGCGACCGGGGTCGGTGGTGCTGACGCCCAACGACGCCGAACGCCTCGAAGGCTTGACCCTGGTCGCGGGAGACCTGCGCATCCACGGCATCAATGGTCCGGCGGTACTGCGGGCGGAGCGCTTGACCCGGGTGGCGGGGGACCTCCGGATCACCAGCTGCGCCGAGGTTCGGCGCATCGAGTTGCCGGGGCTGGCCGATGTGGGGGGCGACGTGGTGCTGGATGCGCTTCCGGACCTCGAGGAGCTCGCGATGCCCGGCCTCGTTGCCGCCCGCTCGATCACCGTCCGCGGTACGACCTGGCTCACCAGCTTGGCGTGGCCGGCCTTGGTCGAGGTCGACGAAGGCGTCACCGTGGCCGAGAACCGGCTGCTGTGCCACGTCGCGCTGCCGACGCTCGAGCGGGCGGCGCGGGTGCGTCTTCGGTTCAACCAGGTGCTCTCGGCCACGGCGGTCGACATCCTGCGCCAGGATCTCCGGCTGAGGGTCCCCCAGGCCGATCTACAGGTGGTCCACAACGGCCACACGGACTTCGCGACGGCGGTGAAACGCCGGTTGCAGGGCTACGGGATTCCGGCCTCGGTGGCCAGCGGGGCCTTCGAGCGGTTCGTGCGTATCGCCCCGGAGCTGATCGAGGTGCACGAGCGGATGCTCCAGGAGGCCGACTTCGACGGCGATCGGGCGGCGGCGATAGAGCGTCTTCGTCGGCTGTTGGCATTGGCGCAGGCGCAAAACGACGAACGTGAAGACGAGTACGGGCGGGCGCTGCAGTACCTCATCGATCCCTCGCCGTCGCCGCAGGATGTTCACTGGCTGAGCCGGCTCGATGAAGCTCGAACCGGCGGTCCGATCGAGGCCGACGCGGCTCGTCTATGGATGGCGGAGCTGAGCGCGACCTGGGAGCGCGTCCACCCCGACGACTTCCCCGAGCTGATCCGACGATGGCGAAGCCGCGGCGCCCGGACCCTCATGGCTCGCCGTCTTGCCGAGGCGGGGCTATACGCCCTCGCGGCGCGGACCGCGACCCGGTCCGCCGACGCGAAGCTCGCGTTTTGGCTGTGGGAGGCGGTGCTGGACCTCGAAACCGAACAGTGGCGCCCCGACGAGCGCCTCGAGGTGGAGACCGCCGCGCACTGCCTGGGGCGCCTGCTGTCCGCGGGGTCGCTGCGGGACGCGGGTCGAGCGTTCATCCAGCTCGCGGAAGCGGCGGTCGATCGGGAGCGCCCGGCGCGGACGGTGGAGATCGAGCGCGGGGGGCGGGTCACTCCCGTCGCCCGCGCCGCGGCCGCGTGGCTGACGGAAGACATCGTTGAGCTTGAATCACGGGCCCCGGCGTAGGTCGCTGGCGTCCACGTCAGGCCGTTGTTCAACGGCGGCGGAGTTCAGGATTTCATCAGAGCCCCGAGGGTGGCGATGCCTCGCTTTCTCGCGCACGCCAGCAGCTTAAGAAGTAGCTGACCGGTGGCCAGCGCGTCGCCAGCCGCGGAGTGGCGAAACGAGATGTCGAGATCGAACTTGTTGCACAGGCCGTCGAGGCTGCGGTCTTCGTCGCGGTGGTGGTCGTCGCGTTGGTGCGGGCCGTGGGTCAGTCGTCGATCGAGGGCCAAGGTGTCGAGGCAGCGATTGTAGAGCCGAACGGGCCCCATGCGCTTCAGTACCTTGTTGATCATCGCGACGTCGAAGCCGACGTGGTGCGCGACCAGGATGCTGTCCTTCAGGTAAGCGAGAAATCGAAGGGCGCCGATCTCTTCGGACAGGCCGTCGCGGACGTCGGCGAGCACCATCTGATGGATCTCCGCCGCGTGTCGACCCCCGACGTCGTCGGAGGCGAACGTGAGCTCGAGGCGGTCCGAAAGATCGATCTCTCCGCCGCGGACGGCGACCGCGGCCAACGACAGCATTCGATTGGTGTCCAGATCCAGCCCTGTGGCTTCGGTGTCGAACACCACGAACCGCACGTCGGCGATCGGCGTCGAACGCGGGGTTCGGAACCGTCGGCTGGCGTATTCGCTCAGGATCGGATCCGCGTCGATGCGGGCGAGGGATCGAACGGCGAGGTATCGGCGGAGGTTCGGGATCATCGCAGCATCTCGGTTCGGTAGCGGGAGGCCAGCTTGCGCTGGAGGTCTTCGACGACGGAGAAGGTGTTGCGCAGGGACTGCCGCTCCAGCTTGTTCAGACGTTTGATGTTGACGTAACGCCCGCTGTTCCCGTTCCGAAAGCCCTCTTCGGCCCGAATGCGCATCAGGATGTCGTACGCCATGGCCGCCTCTGCGCTGAGTTGGGCCAGCGAGGGCTCGACTTGGGCGATTCGCTCGTACCGGCCAGACGTCGAGCCCTGAAAGTTGATCTTGAGGTCGTAGGCCAGCACTCGGGCGGCGTCGGTGATCGGCATCATGGCGCGCGCCTTGATGTCGAACGTGTCGGCGTGGTCGCCGGAGCGCTCGAGAACGAAGCCACGAAAGAATGACAGAGGGGGAGGGTTGTTCTGAGCGTTCTTGGCGAGGAAGGTCAGGAACATCGGTTCGGCCGCGATTTCCTCTAGAATGTGGCGAACGAGCTCGTCGGCCAACGAATCGTGACCGTCCACCGCGCGAAGGTCAAAGAAGATGCTGGCGTACATCAGGGCCATGGGTTCCGGAGCGCGAATGAGCTTGGAGAACTTCGACTTCCAGGCGCTGAGGGGAAGGTTCAGCTCGGGGTTGCTGGCCATGATGTTTCCCGGACAACGGGAGAAGCCGGCGTGGACCAGTACTTCGATGGCCTTGGTACCGAGGGCGAGATAGTAGGCCTGGACGGCCTTCGCTCGGTCTTCAGGGGGGTCTTCGTAAACGATGGCATTGTCGAGGTCGGTGCGCAGGAGCTGCTCTTCGCGGCCCTCGCTGCCGAACGACAGCCAGCAGAAGCCTTCCTGGGGCGCGGGGTGCCCCTCCTCGTGCAGGGCGGACTGCGCATGGGTGATCGCGGAGCGGATCAGGGCGTCGTTGATGCCCGAGATCACCGAACAGATGAAGCCCATGCTGGCCTCTTGCTCGAGGTACTGCTGGACCAAGCGCTCGGCTTTGTCTCGGAGCTTGAGCAGCTGGTCGGGATCCTGAGTGCGGGCGATCTTCTGACGGAGGACGGTGGGATGGTTTCCGTGGGCGGTGATCAGGTCGTGCTCGGACAGTACGCCCACCACGGGAGAGTTGGTCGTGCCGTCTTCGGTGAAGCAGAAGTGGTGCAGGCCTCGTTGCATCACCAGGCCCACCAGCTGGGTCACGGTCTGGGGCTCCATGACGCACGTGACGGGCGAGGTCATGACGTCGGCGATCGGTGACTTGGCGGCGTCGATCGCGCGCGCGACGACTTTGTCGCGCAGGTCGGTGTCGGTCATGATGCCGACGGGGTGGCGCCGTTCGTCGGTGACGATGATCGAACCGACCCGGCGAGCCGCCATCTTCTGCGCGGCCTGCTGGATTGTCGACGTCGGTGGACACGTCAGCACGCTTCGAATGGGATCGATGGGCCGAACGTCGGCGTCGTCGTCCTCGTGGGGCTCGAGGTCCATCGACAAGCTGCGGCGGGCTTCGGTGGTGGCGGCCAACAGCTGGTCCCGGACCTTCGGCAGCTCCGACGCGAAGCCGGCGGCGAGGAACAACGAAACTTGAGGGTAGTGTTCGAGGAGTCTCTTGAACGTCGACCACGGCACCACGTACAGCAGGCTGTCTTCCCTCGCCTCCGCGGTGGCCGAGTACGGGCCGCCGGCCAGAAGCGCCCGGACGCCGAACAGGTCACCATCATCGCAGAGATCGAGCAGCTCTCCGGCCGCTGTGTCGCCTCGATGCAGCGCGACCAGACCCTTGTTCACGACATAAAAGGCGTCCGGCGGTTCGGCGCCCTGCGCGAAGATGAGTTCGCCTTGCTCGACGTACCGAATACGGATGTGGCCGGCGAGATCGGCGATCGTGGCCTCGTCGATGCGGTTGAAAGGCGGAAAACGGCGCAGAAACTGGGCAACGGGTTCAGTCATCGTTGGTGTAGCCAAGGCATCATTGTACATGACCCCCTGGTGAACCCGGGAGCCGGGGGGGCTCGAATACTCCCCAGATTTCGCCGGCCAAACTGTGATCTTCAGCTATTCGGCGAAACCTTTAAAAGGCGTCTTTTCTGCTTCCCTACGCGGGGGTCTGGTCGCACCCTCCGCTCGCCATGCCTCGGTACAACATTCGCGCCTTGAAGAGCGAAGACTTCGACGCCCTCATGCGGCTCGAAGAAGACATGTTCGGCAGCTACAACGACGGGACGCTCGGTCCTTACTACGTTCGCTTGTGCTGCGATTTCTTCAGCGACTCTTGTTTCCTGGCGGAGATCGAAGGTCGTCCCATCGGGTATCTGCTGTCGTTTATTCGCAATCGTGAAGCGTACTGCACGACGGTGGCCATCCGGCCGGAGTATCAGGGCACCCGGGTTCTCGTTCAGCTGCTCCGGGCGTTCGTGCAGGTCGCCAGTGAGCAGGCGGACGTCTGTTGGTTCACCGTCGAGGATGACAACAAAGCCGCCCGCGCGATGCACAAGATGCTGGGCGCTACCGAATCCGAGGTCCGCGAGGACTTCTATGGCCCAGGGCGGTCTCGCATCGTTTCTCGCATCGAACGATCGTCGTTCGAAAAGCTTCGCAATCGCTTTGCTCGCCTAGGGCTGGTCGCCGACGGCAAAGGAGACGAAGGCGACACGGAGGCGGCATGACGGCGTCGGCCATCGTGACGAAGCCGGAGCTGGACCTGAAAGGTCCGTTCCGGCTCGCCCAGCGCGCATGGACCATCTACCGTTATACTCAGGAGATTATAAAGCGGGCTGAAGACTTCGATGTCTCCAGCCCTCGCATCCTTCATGACCGGGCGGCCTTGCTCCAGGAGATGTGCCAGCGCTGCATGAAGGTGCACGACATGGCGATGGTGGTGTCGGGGGCGAAGCTCCCCGATCCGCCATACATCATGGTCTGCAATCATCTGGGCTACATGGATCCGATCATCCTGTCGGCGATTCAGCCGTGCGCGCCCATCGCTAAGCGGGAGCTCGGCGACTGGCCGGCGATCGGGCCGGCGCTGCTCGAGATGGGGGTCATGCTCGTCCATCGCGGCAATCTGCATCAAAGCGCGACGATCCTCCGTCGGGCCCATCGCGCCCTGAACGCGGGTCTCGCGGTGATCAACTTCCCGGAGGGGACGACGACCAGCGGTGACCACATCATGCCGTTCAAACGCGGCGTATTCGGACTCGCCCGCATCGCTGACGTTCCGGTGGTCCCATCGCGGATGGACTTCCTGGATCCTCGAGACTGCTGGACGGGTGATGACGGCTTCTTGGAGCACTACATTCGATTCGGCGCGATGCCCATGCACGCGGTTCGGCTAAAGGTTAGCGACCCGGTCGATCCCAAGGCCTTCGCCAGCGCGGCAGACATGGCCGAAGCCATGCGCCAACATATCCACCAGCTCGCCGCCGATTAACCGGTCGACCGACGATGAGGGCCGCCCCGTTCGTCGGGCGGCCCAAAAATCGTCTCGTGATCCAAGACAAGCGCAACTCGCGGCTTCGGACGGGGTTCGAAGGGGCAAATGGATCGCCCTTTCGGGCGCTCAACTGGAGGACTGAACATGCATCGTCTTGGAACTGCAATTCTGCTTACCGCTTCTGTCGTCGCCTGCGGCGATGGCGCCACCGAAGCCGACTACGACGACGTCGCGGCCGCCACCGCGGCCCTGATCGCCGACGACGGCGGCGAGATCGAAGGCATGGAAGACGTTACGGACATCGCCATCGGCCGGCCGCCGCTTCGGTACGCCTTGAACAACGCGGGGGTGTACACCGGCGTTCGCTCCGGGATCGGATTCAGCTTCGACTACAGCTTCGAGCTGACCTGCAGCGACGCGAACGGCGAGGTGCAAGAGGTCTGTGACGAGAACACCGAGCAAGCCAACGCGGTGTTGTCATGGAGCGGCGAGCTCGATACCGCGCGCCGCTACGCTAACCTCGAGCGCTCCGGCAATTGGACGCTATCGAGCTTGACCAGCAGCGTGGTCGAGTTCAACGGCACGGGCACGTTCTCGCAGGACTCTGAGTTCGAGGCTCTCGACCGCCCCGTCAGCCGCACGTACATGTTCGACTACTCGGCGCAGTACAACAACGTCGAGTTCGACCGCACGATGCGGCGCCCCGTGGGCGGAACCATCCAATACCGGGTCGACGCCGCGCGGACGGAGTCCCGTCGGTTCCGCGACATCGACGCGAGCTTCCAGGTCGAGGTCAACGTAACTTTCCAACCCGACGGCACCGCCGAACTCGTCCTCGACGGCGACCGACGGTACGTTGTAACCCTCAGCAACGGCGAAGTTGTGGCCGAGGACGACGAAGTCGAGTAAGTATCCCTCGACCCGGCATACCGGGTCGTACCCCCGGATGACCCGCCCTGGACCAACCAGGGCGGGTCATCCCCCCTCATCTCCAAGCGCGCAGCCCCACCGCGAAGCTCGCTCCCCTCCCGCTGGATTGTTTGAGACGGCCTTCTTGCCTCCCGACGCTCACTCGGGGCCATATGGGGCCTCGACGCGGCAGCGTCGACGGGCCGAAACGAGGAGCGAACGGAGTGTCGGGTTTGCAGAAAAAAGCCGCGCCGCGGCGCACACCGTTGTTTCGACTGCTCGAGGACTACGTCCTGGACGCCATCGGGGCGCTTACTCCCGAAGAGGATGCGATCACCGGCCGAACCGTGCGCGCGGTATTCAAGACCAAGGCCCCGTGGCGGCAGGTGCTCACCGAGCAGTTTGGTTTCACCGACGACGTTCGCGACCAGCTGCGGGCGCTGTGGGCGCAAGGGCAGGCGGTCGCCGCCGAACGGGGGGCCCAGCTGAAGCCGCGCGACTTCGCGACCATGGTCGTCGACGAGAACTTCTCCGACGCCCTGGAGATGCTGGCAACCGAGATTGCATCGGGGCCCGACCGCGACGACTAGCTGACATCACCGAACCGTTCATCACCAATCAGCTCAATCGTGCTGAGCTCTGTAGCTCGCTGCTAGACAGGTTAGCTAACACTAGCTAGAATGGCGGCATGCGCATCGTGAACATGCACGAAGCCAAGACTTCGCTCTCGCGGCTCGTCGAGGCCGTGGAGAAGGGGGAGGAGATTGTTCTGGCTCGCCATGGCCGACCGGTGGCGCGGCTGGTCGCCTACAAGCGCCCAGCGCCGGGGCGACGGCTGGGCGTGGCCGAAGGGCTCTTTGAGGACTTGGTCGTCGGCGACGAGTTCGAGGCCTCAGTACGCGCGCTCTTCGAGACCCAGCGTTCGTGAATCTCCTCCTCGACACCCATATCGCCATCTGGGCCGTTGCGAACAGCCCCAGCCTTTTACCTCCGAATCTCGATCCCATCGATGGCGTGTTCGCCGTACGATGCGCGCATGCCCGTACCCGAAGGTAAACTTCTCGATCACAACCGCGCGGCGTGGAACGGATTGGTCGAACGAGGCGATCGGTGGACCTGTCCCGTTGATACCGAGACGGTCGCCCGGGCCCGGGCCGGGGACTGGTCGGTCATCCTCACCCCCCAACGACCAGTGCCCCGGGCTTGGTTTCCCGAATCGCTCTCGGGCATCGAGGTGCTGGGTCTGGCCTGCGGCGGGGGTCAGCAGGGGCCGGTGCTCGCGGCGGCAGGCGCTCGGGTCACCATCTTCGATCTGTCCGATCGACAGTTGGGCCAGGATCGCGCGGTGGCCGAGCGAGAGGGCCTGGCCATCGCCACCGTACAGGGCCGAATGGACGACCTGTCGGCGTTCGATAGCGGCCGCTTCGACCTCATCTTTCATCCCGTCTCCAACGTGTTCGCCCCGGATGTGCGACCGGTGTGGCGGGAGGCGGCCCGCGTGCTGAAGCCGGGCGGCGCGCTGCTGGCGGGTTTTGCTAATCCCGTGCTGCTCGCCGCCGACGAAGCGAAGTCGGACGCCGGCGAACTGGTCCTCGTCAACCGGATTCCTTACGCGGAGGCCGACGACCCGGCGGTTCGCGCGAAGCGGGAAGCCGAAGGGCGAGCGATGGAGTTCGGTCATTCGTTGGAGGATCAGATCGGGGGCCAGCTCGCCGCGGGCCTGGTCATCACCGGATTCTATGAAGACTATTTTGGCGGCAACGAGGTCTACGCCCGTGCGTTCGACGCGGTGATGCCAACGTTCATCGCCACCCGCGCCGTCAAGGGCGCAATCCTGCCCGCGGCCTGAGTCCGCCCAGGATCAGGGGCCAGGTCAAGCGCGCGAGGCGCCGCTGGGCAGAATTCTGCGAAGGCCAAGCCCGGCGGCGCCGCCGGAGGGGTGAGCCGGAGCGTTATGCGCAGCGGGCCAGCTCCGTGTCGGGGCGGCGGGGGGCGAAAGAACGGGTTTCGGGGCTCACCCCGGGTCTATCTCGTCGAATCCGGTCGATGATCCCTATGCGCACGCCATGGAGTTCACGATGCCCAGCCGTAACCGAATGCTTCTTGTCTTCGCCTTGTGCGGTCTGTTTGCTTCCGTCGCGCCGACGTCCGCGTCCGCGTTTCAGAGTCGTCGCGTGCGTCAAGACATCAAGCAGGCGCATCTGTACCTCCGGATGAAGCTGCCCGACCGCGCGCGGGAGGTGCTCACGGAAACGGTGGCCACGGCCCCTGGCCGATCCGATCCCCTCGCGTGGCTCGCATTGGGTCAGGCCTATTACTTCGAACGACGGATCGACGACGCGGGGCGGGCGATGGATCGCGCGCTCAGCTTGGGGGTCCGGGCCGCGATCGGGCCGCGCAAATGGGCCAAGACGTTTCTGTCTCGATACCGGAGGAACGTGGGGGCGGTGACCCTCGACGGCGGGGACTGCGCGTCGCCGACCATTCCTGCGCAGCTGGAGGCGCCCATGGCCAGCGAGACGCGCGAGGCCCTGCTCGATGCCGTTCCCGGTTGGCAAGCCGGAGCCCTGATCCGCAAGCAGGGCGAGCGATTCTTCCTGCCCGTGGGACGATATCGCTTCGGCGACACCAAGGTCACCGTGGCCGGGGAACGAACGACCCGGCTCGTCGCGGCCGAGGTCGGGGCGACGTGTTCGCCGGCGTTGCCACCCCCATCCGTCGACGTGGTGGTGACGGCGGTGGCACCGCCGCCGCCCCCACTAGCGCCGGCGAGCCCGGAGACTTCGGTCACCGCGATCCCGGTCGAAGGCGGCTCGTCGTGGTTCGAGGACAACTGGATCTGGGTGGTCGTGGGGGCGGTTGTCGTGGCCGGCGGCGCGGCGGCGGCGATCGGGGTGGCTGCTTCGGGCGGGCCGGACCAGGTTTCGTTCAACCCCAATCCGCCGTCCTTTCGGGGCGACTGAGCGAAGCGCGTCTGTGGGCCCACCGAGGCCACCCCGGGATTAAAGGTGTCGACGGAGCACTTCTGCGATCCGAGTGATGCCCACCTCGATCTGCGCAGGCTGTGCGTTCGAGAAGTTGAGTCGGAAGGTGTTTTCGCCGGCGCGGTCCGGGAAGAAGGGGTGTCCGGGCACGAACGCGACCTTCTTTTCCAGGCACCGGTCGAGCAACGACGTCGCGTTGGTCCCTTCCGGCAGACGAACCCAGATGAACAGGCCGCCCGCGGGGCGCGTCCACGACACCGACGACGGGAAGTGGGTCTGCATGTACCCCAGCATCAGGTCGCGGCGCTGCTTGTAGACCCCGGTGAGGGTCTGGATGTGGGCGTCGATGAATCCGTCTTGAACCGCGCGCGCCACGATCATTTGGGCCAGGGTGCTGGTGTGAAGATCCGCGGCCTGTTTGGCCTGCACGAGCGCGTTGATAATCGGCGTGGGCCCCACGATCCACGACACGCGAAGGCCCGGACACAGCTCTTTCGAGAAGCTCCCGAGGAACAGGACGTTGCCGCGGTCGACGGGACCGTCGGCGGACCGCGGGTCGATTCCTAGACGCTCCGCGTCGAAGGCGGCCATCGCGGCCACCGCGTCACCTTCGTAGCGCAGCTGTCCGTACGGGTCGTCTTCGACGACGGGGACGCCGTATCGATCCGTGATCTCGGTGAGGGTTCGACGCCGTGCGGCGCTGGTGGTGATGCCGGTCGGGTTGTGAAAGTTGGGAATGATATAAACAGCCTTCGCGCCGCCCTTGAGCGCACGCTCGAGATCATCGGGCTCGACGCCGTCGTCGTCCATCCGCAAGCCGTCGTAGCGGGCGCCGTACACGTCCCACGCCTGCATCATGCCCAGGAACGTGGGGCGCTCCACCGCGACGACGTCGTCGCGCGAGATCAACACCTTGCCGATCAAGTCCAAGGATTGCTGGGAACCCGAAGTGATCAGGACATTGTCGAGCCCGCACGGGATCCCTCGTCCCCGCATTCGCTTAACGAGCCACGTTCGCAGCCCGACGTGGCCTTCCGTGGGATGATACTGCAGCGCGCGGGTGGCCTCGTCGCTCTGGAGAATCTCGTCCGTCGCTTGTTGGATGCGCTCGACAGGGAAAAGCTCAGGCGCCGGTAATCCACCGGCGAAAGAGATAACTTCCGGTTGCTGAGTGACTTTGAGGATCTCGCGGATGGCCGAGGGCTTCAGTCCGAAGACCCGGTCGGACATTCGATTCGACCAGCTCGTCGTCATAGGGGCGGCTCCTTCGAGCGGAAGCTCGAGTCATGAGGTACGCGGACCAGAGTGCCATGGTCCGGTCTTGGGGGCCAGCGCAGGCGGTGGGGCTATCGGTGAAGAACGTATGCCGTGTATTCGAACGATGGCGGTGATCGCGCAATTCGTATTGTCAGGGTTGTTGGCCGGTGACGTTGTCGTTCACGTCAGGAATCGCGAGCCCGTACTCGAGTTCGACGACCCCCGATTCATACGCGACGCACCGGGTCAGCGGGGCCGCGGGCAGACTCGAGGTCTCCCCGAATAGACGAACGCCATCGCCGAGCAGGATCGGATTGACCTTCAACACCAGGCGATCGATGAGACCGGCCCCGGCCAGGTAGCCACGGCCACACAGGTAGATGTCTTCATCTTTCGCCTCCGACTTGAGTGCACGCACCCGGACCGGCACATCGTAGCGGACGACCGCACCGCCGCCCGGTGGATACGTAGCGCCGAGGCTTCCGTCCCGATTCCCGCCGCAAAGCCTCGACTTCACATGGCTTTTCGGTCTGACTCGGGTGTTCTGGTATAAGGCCGACGATCAGTTCCCCATCAGCGCTTTGCCGTCCACGACAAGTTCGACCAGGTCCTTGGACCATGTGTTTTCGTGGAGACCGAACGGCGCGACCCGCGTGACGATGATCCGGCCGCGAACCTTGGCGTGTTCCTCGAAGAGCTGCACCTCTTCCTTCAACAACTGCGCGTAGGCGCGGGTCACGACGAAGGGCTCGCCGACGAACTTCATTTCGCAGAGGTGGATGACTTCGTTCCGGCGCTCCAACAGCAGATCGACCGGGGCGCCTTGTCGTTTGGAGGAGCGGGCGTGCTTGTAGCAGAGACTCTCAAACGCATAGCCGAGAGCCTCAAGCAACCGGGAACGTCGGGGTCGCCAGCCAAGGCAGTTCGTCGAAGAAGAGAACGATCTCTTCCCGCGGGCGTGCTTCGGCACGGGCTTCGGTCAGGTCGTGAGGTAGGCGAGGGCGGCTTCCCAATTGGGCAGGTCAGGCAACGCTAGGTTGTCGGTGAAGGGGACCTCCAGGGTCTCTTGAAAGCGGCGTCGCTGAAGGGCTGCACAGCCGTCGAGCGTGCCTGTCCCTTCGAGGTACGTCCCCGCGGGCTGAAGGTGGTTCCTGACGAGATACGTCTTGCCAACGCGCCGCCGGCCATACACAGCGACGAGCTCCGCGCGATCCGATCGGAGGACCTCGTCCAGCAGCGCGGTTTCGTGGCGGCGTCCGATGCGATTTGGCCACATTTGGGGCTTAACGTGGCCAGATAACTCCTCACAAGACAATTGGCCGAATTCAATCGCAAACTGTGGCCAAATCGCGCGGGCTAAAGGCGCGGGCGGGAGGCGACTTTGGTCGAGTCCGCGCAAGAACCGTGGCATTCTCCCTTCCACGTGGTGGACGAAGATATCGACGGTCTGTCGGCCCAGCAGCGCCACCGTCTAGCCCGACTCGCCGATGCCTCGGCGACTCACGACGATCAGACCCTTTTCGCCGAAACGACCGATCTCGCGACGTCAAAGTATGACGTGTTTCTTAGCCATGCCTCGGAGGACAAGAACGCTTTCGTCAAGCCGCTTTACGACACCCTCACCGCCCTGAACCTCCGGGTCTGGTACGACGCGGCAGAGATTAAGATCGGTGACGACTTCCGTCGCCGAATGGAAGAGGGACTCCTGCAATCCCGGTTTGGCGTCGTTATCCTCAGTCCAAGCTTCCTGAAGTACTGGCCGCAGCAGGAGCTGAGTGTTCTGCAGATCCTCGAATCGGTGGACGGCGCGAAGCGCATTCTGCCCGTGGTCCTCAATCTGGATTGGGACGAGTTCATAAGACAGTTTCCGTTTATGGCGACGCGGGCCTGCGCATTGGCGTCGAGTGGCGTCGAGCTGGTGGCCGAGCAAATTGTTGACGCAACACGATCGTCCTCCACCAGGGTCGAGTTTGGTGGCCCAGATGAGGCCGGACCAGCCTCGGCGCCCGCTGCTGCCCGGCCAAACGAGCCCGTGTCGTTAAAGGTTCACGAGGCTCGTTTTCTGCGATGGCTGCGCGAGCCTGCGCACCAGCGGTGCTTCGCGCGTTGGTTCGGGCGCTCCGAGCTTGAGGACGCGCGCGAGGCGGACGTTCTTGAAGCGTGGAAGACCGATCAGAAGCTCGACTTCCGGCTCCAGACGATGATCGCCCTCGTCGACTTCTTGGTCAAAGAAGCCCAAGAAGGTCGCAAGGACGCTGCGCTTGCCGTTCGCGACCGTGTCATGTGCAGTCTGATACCTCTGCACGAGCAATCGCCGGTCGGTGGGTCTGCGCTCGAGATTGAGATTCGCGCGGCCCGCGCCACCGGCGGCCCATTGCAGCTGGGGTTCGGCGAAACCGCCACGACGGAGACGCCTCGAGAGGCGCGAGCGCTCAAGGCGCTGCAGGCGATCGTGTGGCCGAAAGCGGGCCTCGCGCCCCTCGAGTCTCAAGACGTGCTGCGGCCCTTCTATCGAGTCATCGCAGATATTCAAAGGTGGTCCGTGGATGAAGCGCGCTCAGAGCTCAGCGAGGGATTTGAGACCTACAGAAATGTTTCCGGACGGTACCTGGACCTCGGCCTTCCGCTCGAGAACGTACCACGTCCGTTCTATGTTCGTGTCCCCGCCGATACGATCGAGAGGCCGGTATTCGATGCCCTTCTTCGCGACCTCAAGGGGGCCATTTACGAGGAGGACAAAGGTAGCCCAGATCGGCTGATAGGACGCCTCAAGAGGGCCTATCGGATTTTGACGGAGGCGGCGGCATGAAGCTGGCGGAACTCGAACAGCTGGTAACAGGCACCCTTCGCCTCGAACCGTACGAAGGCTGGCCTGACAGCGTGCATGAACTGTCGCCGGACGAAGCGCTTGCGCTCAAGACCGCCCTTGCGGCCGGGCGCCCCCTTCTTGTTCGCGGAGAACCGGGGACCGGTAAGACCCAGCTCGCCCGCGCCGCGGCCGTGGCCCTGAAGCGACACTTCGTCTCGCAGACCCTCGACGCGCACACGGAGGCTCGTGACCTCTTCTGGACGCTCGATGCGGTTCGGCGGTTGGCGGAGGCTCAACTCCTCGCTGCCACCGCGGCCGGTCTTCATCTCACTCGAGTCAGTGAAGCGTCGTCTCAGAACGCTGCGAAGCCCGCACCGGAGGTGAGTACCGCTCCGCAATACGACCGACACGTTCTTGAAAAAGAGCTCGCCGAGAGACGGTTCGTTCGGCCCGGCGTTCTGTGGTGGGCGTTCGATTGGGAAGATGCCGCTAAACAGGAGGTTGATTGCCAAGGCGGTGACGGACGAAAGGCCGGTCGGTGGGTTCGGAAGGACAAGAAGGCGGGAAGCGTGGTGCTTCTCGACGAGATCGACAAGGCCGACCCCGTTCTACCGAACGCGTTGCTGGAGGCGCTGGGCACCGGCCGCTTTGACGGTCCGCAAGGTCGTGGTGTGGTCGCGGCCGTGTCACCCGAGCCGCTGGTGGTCATCACCACCAACCGAGAGCGCGCGCTGCCTAATGCTTTCGTCCGGCGCTGCGCGGTGCTGAACCTTCGTCTGCCCGCCAAAGATGACGAGCTTGCGGAACGTATGATCGTCCGTGGGCAACAGCATGGCGTACTGTTCGAGACGGCACCGACATCTGTTGTTCTCGAGCGGTGCGCAGGACTCCTCGTTGACGCAAGACAGCGCGCACGTGACCGGACCCAGCCGCCGCCCGGGCAAGCTGAGTTTCTGGATTTACTGCGAGCGGTCTGCGGCTTGACCACCGATGAGTCGCAGCGTCTCGCCTTGCTGGATCAGCTGCAACGATTCGTGATGCACAAACATGACCCGCTGGACGCGAACGCGCCATGAGTCATGAGGCGGGATCGAAGCCATCTGTTGGTGAGCAGATACTTCGGCCGAGGGGTGAGGTTGGCCCGGCGGACTTGGCCCGCGCGCTGGTTCGTTTGCAGTCCGAAGACGGAACGGCGCTTGATGACGCGCAGCTGACGACCATCGCGCGATGCTTTGGTTACCGCCTGACCGCGCTCGAGGCGCCTTCGTCGGTAGCACCCGAGGAGCTGGTCTCAAATAAAGATGACGATCGGAAGCCGCCCGAGCCCGGCGCAACAGATGGCGTCACCACGTTCCAGCCAGTGCCCTTCTTGCGACCCATCGAGGCCGTGTACTTCGGTGACGTCGCTCCGCCGTCGTTGGCACCTGGGGTTCGGCCAAGGGTCAGCCAAGTGCCGATCTTTCCCAGGCTCCCGCTGCCTCAAGCGCCAGCCCGATGGCCTACGGAAGTGATCGGGCCCCGACTGTACCACGCGATATCGACGCATCCGCCCGTCGGCGATATCGACGTGCCTCGCCTGATACGGAAACTCGGTGAAGGGCGGGTGCTCGAGAACGTCGTTCGCCGCCCGCGACGTCGATCGGTGACTCACCTCCGGGTGGTGCTCGAGCGCGCGGTCGCCATCGCGCCGATGTGGTCCGACGGCGACCTCATCGCAGAATGGTGCCTGCGGTGGGGGCCGGTTCCCCACGTCGAAGTCATTCGGGCGTCGTGGGGCACTCCGGAGTGGCCGGCGCCCGATCCGCGAGGCGCGACGATTGTCGTGACCGACGCGCAGTGCTTCTCGGAACCGGCGCAACGCGCCGCGTGGGCGGCCGAAGGGCGACGACGAGCATCAGCGGGAGAGCGAACCGTCCTTTGGGTCTTGGGGGCTTCGGCGTCGAAGTGGCCGGGATGGAGCCATGTCGTCAGCGATCCAAAGCCGACGACGAATCGCGCCGTTGACGGCGAAGACCTCGAACGGGTGCTTATCCTCGCCTCGCTAGCATACCAGGTCGAGGCGTACTTGTTACGCGAGTTACGATTGACGCTTCGACTCGAAGACACCGTCATCGAAATGGAGGCATGGCGGCATCCGGAACTCCTGCACGGATCCATGTCGACCGCTGCTTGGACGGTGGAGGCGTTTCGGGGGTTCCGGGCGAAGCTCGTTGCGGCGGCTCATGCGAACACGTGGCTGAACGTCGACGTTCTGCGTGAGGCGCTTGAGTGTATTGCGAAGTACCGTTTTCTCGAAGACGCCCGTCGGCCTGGGGCGTGTGTATGGTGGAGCTCGGAAAACGTTTGGCAGGCGGAAATCACCAGTTGGCGGACGCTTGCGAAGAGTCTTCCACGGGGGCATGCGGCGTGCGTCGAAGATTTCCTCAGCCAGCGCGGATGGCTCGACTCGAACAAGCGGTATCTTGCGCAGCTCCAGAGGAGCGCAGGATTGCCGGCGATGCGCGACGGCCTTGATCCCGACCAGATGCGGGCGTGGATGGCCAGCGTGCGCCTGTATGAGCCGAGCGAGTCTTGGTCTAAAAAGGGGGGCTACTTCTTCGGCATCGCTCAGACTTTGGCTGAAAAGACCACCGCGGTGCCGCTACACCTGTGCCAAGGGGGCCAAGGTCTCGAGCTACATCCCAATGGCGAGCTTGGGCGAGACCGAAGCCCAGTGGTCGCGATCGATGGCACGTCGGAGGGGGGCACATTCAAGATTCGAAATCGCCTCCGGCCGTTGCCGCCGGGCGAGCTGCTACCGGTGGATCTTCCGGGTTGGGCGGAGCGCGCGACGGAAGGTCTCGATGAATTCGGCCGGTGGTCGGTCATCGAGATCGTCGGTGTTCCCGTCCGCATGCGGTGGATCGAACCCGGCGTGTTCGTGATGGGGTCGCCGAAGAACGAGACGAATCGATACGACGATGAAGGTCCGCAGCACAAGGTGACGCTCACGGAAGGTTATTGGCTGGCGGAGACGCCCTGCACACAGGCGCTTTGGACAGCGGTCATGCGAGAGAACCCGAGCAAGTTCAAGGGCGACGATCGACCCGTCGAAGGCGTGTCGTGGAACGACGTCTCGCAGTTCATCGCCAAGGTCAACGCGGCTCACCCAGAGCTCGGAATGCGGCTGCCGACGGAGGCGCAGTGGGAGTACGCCGCGCGTGCGGGGACAACGCAGGCTCGGTACGGCGATCTCGGCGATCTCGATGCCATCGCTTGGTATCGCGGGAACGCCAATAACGAGCCGCACCTGGTTGGTCAAAAGGTGCCGAACGCATGGGGCCTATACGACGTACTGGGCAACGTCTTGGAGTGGTGCCATGACGGTATGCGCACCTATGACAGCGGCCATGCATACGACCCCATAGGCGATACAGACCAGGGCACGTTCCGGGTCCTTCGGGGCGGCAGCTGGAACGACTCCGCACGTAACGTGCGGGCCGCGTACCGCGTCGACGAGCACCCTTCGGTCCGCGACTCGGTCTACGGGTTCCGGTTGTCCCGAGGTCATGATGCGCCCAGCAGGGGCCCGGAGGGCCAAGCAGGAGAAGCGGCGCCGTCCAGGGACGGGCGGAGCCCGAGCGGAGCGGGCCCTGTGCGGCAGAGCGAAACAGGTGTGGCACCGGAGGTCTCGACTGAGGAAACCCAGCGTTCGCAGACACCCGCGACTGGCCGAAGCGCCTCCGGGCGATTGACCAAACAACTGGGCTGGGAAGAGGGCGAAGACCAGCTCGGTGCGTACGCCGATGTCGTGTGGCTCGATACGCAGGTTCTGTTTCGGATGCGATGGATCGAACCCGGCACGTTCCTGATGGGTTCGCCGGAGGAGGAAGAGGGGCGGAAAGAAAGGGAGAGGCCCCAGCATCAGGTGACGTTGACACAAGGCTTTTGGCTCGCGGATGCGCCGTGCACACAAGCGCTCTACGAGGCGGTCACGGGCACTAATCCGTCGAGAATAAAACGCACGGAGCGCCCCGTCCAAAACGTGTCGTGGGATGACGCGCAGGCCTTCATACAAGCACTAAGCGTAGACCTCCCCGAGTCCGAGGCGTTCTCACTGCCGACGGAAGCCCAGTGGGAGTACGCCTGCCGGGCGGGAACCACGACGCCGAGGTACGGCGAGCTCGATGCCATCGCCTGGTACGCCGACAACGCCGATGATGAAACGCGTCCGGTTCGTCAAAGACAGCCGAATGCCTGGGGGCTCTACGACACGTTGGGGAACGTATGGGAGTGGTGTGCAGACCGCTTTGGCCCCTATGACAGCGACCATGCATACGACCCCATAGGGCCTACGGGGGGTACTACGGGGGGTACGTACCGGGTCCTTCGGGGCGGCTGCTGGAGCAATTCCGCCGAGGTCGTGCGGGCAGCGTTCCGCCTCGACGCCCCCCCTTCGTTCCGGGACGTGGACTGCGGGTTCCGGTTGTCCCGAGGTCTCGGTGCGCCCGGTCCGCGGAGCGGGGCAGGGAGGCCCGGACCGCGCGGGACGCGTGGGCAAGGTGCCGGACCTCAGGCAAGCGCAGCCAGAACCACCCTCCAGTCCCGCATCACGCTCCTCACCGATCGCGCCGGTGCCGGCTTAGACATCGTCCACCGACCGGAGTGGGCATCGCTGATCGGTCGTGACCGCTACGGCTTGTTCGCCGAAGTTGAAACCGAAGCGTTCGTGCCGGTGATGTTCCGAATGCGGTGGATCGCGCCCGGACGTTTCGCGATGGGGGCCGGCGAAGATGATTCGGAAGGCCTTCCTTCCGAACGTCCCCAGCATGAAGTCACGCTGACTAAGGGCTTCTGGCTCGCGGAGACGCCTTGCACAGAAGCGTTGTGGACGGCGGTGATGGACATAAATCCATCTCACTTTGAAGGGAACCTCGAGCGGCCCGTCGAGAACGTGAGCTTCGAGGATATCGGGCAGTTCCTCAAGGCGGCCAATGCGCAGGTTCCCGGGCTGGATTTACGACTTCCGACGGAAGCGCAGTGGGAGTACGCCTGCCGGGCAGGGATGACCATGCCGCGCTACGGCGAGCTCGATGATGTCGCGTGGTACGACGATAATGCGAAGGAGCAGACGCATCCCGTTGGTCGAAAGCAACCGAACGCGTGGGGCCTCTACGATACGTTGGGGAACGTATGGGAGTGGTGTGCAGACTGGTATGAGGCCTATGACAGTGGCCATGCATACGACCCCATAGGGCCTGCCGAGGGTTCGTACCGGGTCCTTCGGGGCGGCGGCTGGAGCTATTCCGCCGAGAACGTGCGGGCGGCGTACCGCCACGCCGACCACCCTTCGTCCCGGAGCGCGTACTACGGGTTCCGGTTGTCCCGAGGTCCTGGTGCGCCCAGCCAGGCCAGCCCGGGAGGGTGGCGGCCCGGCGTGCGCGGGACACGCGCGCCAGGTGCCGACCCCGTCGTCGCCGAAGGCGACGATCGACCGCGATCGTGGTGGCAGCGACTCTTGGGTCGTCGCCCAAAGTCGGGGTCTTAATGCGCTTTCAGTTCTTCACCATTCCGGTCTTCGACTCGGAGAGAGCGACCGAGCAGCTCAATGCCTTCTTGGCCGGCCATGTCATCGTGCAGGTTGAGCGCGAGCTGCTTCAGCGACCTGGCGGCGACGTCTGGGCGTTCTGTGTCACCTAGCGGCTTCGGCTCATCGATGCGCTCAACCGGCAGCGTCAGTATGAAAGCCCGCTCGCGACCATTGCCCACGCCGACAGTCTTGGTTTTCGAGCCGATGACCTCGCGCGCCATCCGGCCGTCGACGCATAGGCACGAGGTTTTGGATGTGAAGCGGTGGGCTCAGGTAGATCAAACGCTGCGCTTGGCATACGAATCGACGGTGGGTGTCGGCCACAAGGGTACGAACCGGGTCCTTCGGGGCGGCAGCTGGAACAATCCAGCCGAGAACGTCCGCGCAGCGTACCGCAACGACGACCACCCTTCGAACCGCAACCCGAACTACGGGTTCCGGTTGTCCCGAGCGCACCGGCGATGCGGAGGCATCGTCGATGACCCGGCCGCCATCCTGTCCGCAGGCGTAGCTTGCGGCGAAAAGGCCGCGGCCCCCGGCGTGTTAGTAGTGCGAAGTGCGGAGTCCTTCGGCGAACGCTCGCCGGGGGTCTTTTTTCGTTCACTGCGCGGTGGCAGCCGATGAACGGCCGCACGCAAAGCCACTTGCTTGGGCATCCTCTCGACCGCGGTGAGCCCCCTTCCTGGGCCAGCGCTTGGGGCGATAGCCGCTATGGACCATGGGTCGCGTTTGCGGTGGGCGACGTCGAGTACCGGATGTTTTGGATGCCGCCCGGCACCTTTGTGATGGGGTCGCCGGAAGACGAACCCGGTCGACAGGACGACGAAGTCCAACACGAGGTGACGCTCACGCGAGGCTTCTGGATGGGCGCTACGCCGGTGACCCAGGCGTTGTGGACGGCCGTGATGGGCGCAGACAGCAACCCGAGCCGGTTCGTCGACCCGCAGCGGCCGGTCGAGACCGTCAGTTGGGAAGACTCCGAGTCCTTTCTTTCGCGCCTCAAGGCGCAACATGGCTTGTCGATGCGGCTGCCGACCGAAGCCGAATGGGAATACGCCTGCCGCGCGGGCACCACGGACGCGACCTACGCGGGACCGATGGAGATCTGGGGGCTGAACAATGCGCCGGTCCTGGACGCGATTGCCTGGTACGGGGGCAACAGCGGCGTCGATTTCGACCTCGATGAGGGTGAAGACAGCAGCAACTGGCCGGAGAGGCAGCATCCCCACACCAAGACCGGCACCCGGAAAGTTGGAACCCGACGACGCAACCCTGCAGGGCTCTATGACATGCTGGGGAACGTATGGGAGTGGTGTGCAGACTGGTATCGCGACCATGATAGTGGCCATGCACATGACCCCATAGGCTCCGCAGAGGGCTCGGGCCGGGTCCTTCGGGGCGGCGGCTGGAACCTTCCTGCCGAGAACGTGCGGGCAGCGTACCGCTCCGACGTCGACCCTTCGAACCGGTACTCGGACTACGGGTTTCGGTTGTCCCGAGGTCATGGCCCGGCAGGCGGCCCGGAGGGCCGATAGGCAGGCAGATGGTGGTGGAAGCCAGGGGACGGGCGGAGCCCGAGCGGAGCGGGCCCCAGGCTGGAACATCGCCACCGGCGACCGGTGCAAGAAAAGTTGCGGCGAGGGTCCACCCGTTGATTGTATCCGTCCCCGATCTAGCGTTCCTCGGTCACGGGCGATGGCTGCAGTTATCGCCCGAAGCGAGCGACCCTACCAGAGCATCTGAGCGCCGTACCGTACGAGCTGGGAGTCCTTTGAGACGAGCGTGAGGTCATCGTTTAATGCCTGCGCGATGAGCAGGTGATCGAAAGGGTCACGATGTTCGTTCTTGGGCAGCGTGAGATATCGATCCACGTGGTCCAGGCGGACCGGGTGATGCGCAAACCCGTGGTCGACGACCAGCGTACGAATCAACGCACCGGGTGTCTGCGACAAGGCGAGCTGGCCCTGGCGAACACTGATGGCGAGCTCCCAAGCGCTGATGGTGCTCACCAAGACCGTGTTGTCGGTGTCGGCGATCGCGGTGCGCGCGACGCTCGAGATGCGCTCGTCGCCGGCTGCCCACCAGAGCACGGAATGCGTATCGAGCCGCAGCTTCACGACGGTTGCAAGTGCGTCGCCTCGAAGAGCTCCGTTGTTTCGTTGTCCGGCTCGAGTGCGTCTGGCTCCTCGGAAACGATGAGGCCGTGCAGCGGGCCGAAGGTGCGCGCGGGGACCTTCGGAGACGCAATCGGAACGATCTTCGCGACTGGATGTGCACCGCGGGCGACGGTGATCTCATGGCCGGCCTCGACGAGCCTCAGGATCTTGGAGAACTCGGTCTTGGCCGCGTGCACCGTGTAGACCTTGGAATTGTCGCCGGCTTTGCTCACGCCGATATGGTGGCACGGACTAAGCCCGGGCGTCACCGGACTAAGTCCATCGATCTTGGCTGCTTCCAGAGAGGAAAGATGAGCGTGTTCATGGGCTTGAAGCCGCCATCGTCGGTCCCTGAGCCCCGAACAGGATCGAAACGACATGACGGCTACATCCGATAGCGGAGTCCGTCGTGAGCGGAAGGCTCGAGTCATGAGGTAAACAGACCGGAGTGCCATGGTCCGGTCTTGGGGCCACGGACGCGGCCGGGCTTTCGACGAAGAACGTATGCCGTGTATTCAAACGATGGCGGTGGTCACGCAATTCTTATTGCCAGGGTTGTTAGCCGATGCCGTTATCGTTCAAGTCGGGATGCGCCAGCGCGTACTCGAGCTCGACGACCCCCGAATCGTACGCGACGCACCGGGTCAGCGTGGCCGCGGGCAGGCTCGAGGTCTCCCCGAATAGACGAACGCCGTCGCCGAGCAGGATCGGATTGACCTTCAACACCAGGCGATCGATGAGACCGGCCCCGGCCAGCTGCCCCGCCAGGTGGCCACCGCCACACAGATAGATGCCTCCATCTTTCGCCTCCGACTTGAGCGCACGCACCCGGGCCGGCACATCATTGCGGATGACCGCCACCGCCGACGAGGTGGGGAGCTCGAGCCGAGAAGAAGCGATCCAGTGCTCCATGTGAGGATAGGCGCGATCACCGGGCTTGAGCCCGAACGCGTAGCCGAACTCGTAGGTCGATCGCCCCATGACCACCGTGGAGTAGGTTTGCAGGCGAGCGTGATACGCGGTGACGTGAGGGCCTTCGGCCAAGAATCGGCTGGCATCGCCGCCGGGACCGGCGATGAATCCGTCCAAAGAAATCGCGACATCATAGATCAAAGCTCTCAAGGTAGGGGCTCCTTCCGCCGCGGGCGCGCGGACCGGTCTGGACATTACTCAGCTGGCGGCCGTCCGGGCGGACTTTTTTGGCGCGCGCTCAGGCGCGACCGCGCCGCCAGTAATACAGAAGCCGGTCGCCGCCGGGCTCGCGGATGAACAGCAGCTCCCATCCGGCCACGCCGAGCTCCTCGAGCATCTCGGCTTCGTCTCGGAACGCGGTGCCGTCGCGGCTCTGGTAGGTGGGGTCGGTCGCGGGGTCGTAGGTGACGACCAGGTAGTTCCATCCGTATCCCCCCATCAGGACGACCTCCGCGCCAACATCTCGCTATGATGAAAGCCTAGATGCAGGCCGCTGTCTTCGGTCCGAGCCCGGTACGGCCCTTTGTCGTTGGGGACCAAGCGCCGCAGGGTCGGGAGCTGCTGTTCGTAAACCGTCTGCAGCGTGTCGCGTCGCATGACCCGGATGTAGTTGTAGCCTCGGTTGCCCGCGATGAGGTACTTGCCGTCTGGCGACACCCGGGCGCAGTACACCCCGTCGAAGAATCGGCCCCCGGAGACGAACAGCGCGTGCACGATCATGTGGAAGTTGGTGAACGCCGACGCGCGCATCAGGCCGCTCGAGAAGTTGTACCACCGCTGGCGAAACTGAATGAACCGCTGCCACCACGACGGGACGACCTCCACCACCCGCGAATCGCGAAACGTCTTCAGCTCGACTTCGACCACCGTGTGGCTGCCGCCGGACGCCACGTAGAGCTTCGTCTCTTCGCCGTCGTGGTACAGCTCGAGGTCGCTGTTCAGGTGGATCGGGAACGCGGCTTCGCTGCTCCACACGCGAGAGACCGTCGCCGTGGGCAGGTCGATCTCGAACAGGTACTCGCGTCCGTACGCCGGCGACCAGCTCACGTAGTCTTCGTTGTCGGGGACGAACGAGTAGCTGGCCGCGTAGCCCACCGGTTTTTGGGGGTGAACGCAGGTGTGCCAGACCGTGCCCGGCAAGCGGATGAGCTCCGACTGACGCGAATTCACGTCGAACACCGCAACCTGACGGGCGCCGGTGTTCTCGGGGCCCAGGTCGCCCATCAGGATGTATCGCTGGTCGGCGGTCCACCGAAGCTCGTGCGCGTTCCACAGCCGGTGAGGTCCGAGATCCTCGACCACTTCCCCCAGCGGGTCGGCCCGAAAGCGGTACAGATTGTCGCCCACCGCGCCGATGAACGTCGCGTCGTCGACCCAAAGGTGGTGGGTGTTGGCGCGAAGCGGATAGTCGGCGGGCTGAAGCCCCATCGTCGTCTTCCGGTCCACGACGTCGAGCGATTCGGTGTCGATCAACACCCACTGCTGAGAGAAGTTGCCGAGGAGCGCGCGGTCGCCCCGGGGCGACAGGGTCACGTTGTGGCCGCTGGACACCCCATCGTAGAACCGGTGGTCCCACCGCCGCTCCGGCCAGTCGAATCTCAGCAGGCCCGCCTTGCCGATGAGCCCGTTCAGCTCGCCGCCGTCGAGGGCCACGAACCAGCTCCACGGTTGGTCTTCAGAGTCTCGCGCCACCATCATCCTCCCGCCGAATCGGATCCGGTAAAGCCGGGCGCGATCACGTTCATCATCGCGCTGGGGTTTCGAACGCCCATATGCCGAAGGTGGCGTTCCGCATCGCTGACCATCTGGGCGCCGATGTTGCCCCCGAGCAGCGCGCCGAGCCGATGCAGCGCGGTCTGGGCGCACAGATGCATGTTTTGCTCGGCGCCCACGGTCACCGCCTCGCGAAGGAAGTTGGCCGCCCGGTCGCCGTGGCCGCGTTGCTGGGCCGCGGCCGCCGACGACAGAAGGCCCCACACGCGCGCGTAGCCGGCCCCTTCCTTTCGCAGCCGCTGCCCGATTCGTTCGACCTGCCGCGGGTCTCGCTGTTCGGACAGCAGCAACCTTGCTTGCAGCCACTGGGCTTCGGTC
The DNA here is from genome assembly GCA_028289325.1 of Myxococcota bacterium. Lineage (GTDB taxonomy): Bacteria > Myxococcota > Kuafuiibacteriia > Kuafuiibacteriales > Kuafuiibacteriaceae > JANQQN01. Next base: position 32,758 of record JANQQN010000311.1, read on the forward strand.
CGAATGATCTGCACGCGGGTCATCATGGACCGCTCGAGGGCCCGGAATCCGTTTCGATGGATCTCGAGCATCCCGGTTCGGCCTTCGTACAGCGCGAGCTCCGACGTGGAGCGAATCGAGTACCAGTGCTGAAGATGAACGCGACCTTCCGGGGGCGACCACGTCGTGCGGGCGAGGTCGGCGCGCGCACCGTCTACGTTGTCGTCGGCGAGCCAGACCCGGTTGCACGACCGACGCAGCGTGGTCTCCGTGTACAGGTCCCCGCCCCGGGCGGCTTCGCGGACATACTTGTCGAAGAGGATGCGCAGCTCGCCGAAGCGCGCGGTGCGCATCAGCGCCCACAGCCGGACGAGCCGGATGGTGTTACGTTCCCAAATCGCTTCCACCGTCTTCTCGCTGAACAGCTCGTCGGAGCGCTTCAGCTGCTCCAGGGCCTGCTTGAACTCGCTGAAGTAGTAGTGGACGAAGCCTTCGCTGCCGAAGGTGAAGGCGATGAGATAGTTGTCGCCGACGCGGTCGGCGACCTTGCGGCCTTCGCTCAATAGCCGCTGCACCAGCGGTCGAGCTTTCGGGCCCCGGGTGGACCGATAGTTGGCTTCCGACAGCAGCCCGCGAGCGACGTGGACGGGATCCCCCGTGCGCAGGCTCAGCCGAAGGAGCCGACCCTGAAAGTCCGCCGCTCGCAGGGGGTCGACCAACGCCACTCCCAGGCCGACGGAGCGATACACGTCGAGGCGGGTCGCGACCCGGTCCGTCAGCTCGCCCAGGGGCCGCTCGGTCCACCGGTAACCACCGAGATGAAGGGCGAGCCGATTGAACACCACGGAAGCGATGGCCACCCACGTGGAGCGAGGCAGCTTCACCCCGAGCTCGGCGAGCAGTCGTCGGACCGCGGCCAGACCCGGTTGAATGTGGCCGCTGATCAGCCACTGCTCGGCCGCGCGCTTCTCGCAGGCGAGGCGGGTGGCCGGCGGGGCGCCCTGGGCGACCTCGGTGAACAGCTGCGCCGCCTCCGGGCCCCGGGCGGCCCGCGCGAGGGTGGTGGCCAGCGCGAGCTGGACCTGCCGTCGCATCTCGTCGTCGAAGTCGCCGATCTCGAGCGCGTTGGTGAAGAACGCCGCTGCGCGGTCGAACGCGAGACCGTTGCTCGCCTGTTCGGCGGCCTTGAGGGTGAACTCGACCGCGCGCGCCCGGTCTCCCGCCGCTCCCCAGTGTCGGGCCAGTTGCGCGGCGGTGCCTTCCTCGAACTGATGAAGCGCGATCGCCAGCGCTCGGTGGTGCTCGCTCACCGCCCGCCGGGTCAGCTGGGCGACGATCACCTGTCGGAATCGGTCGTGGTAGATCTCGATTCCGTCTCGGCGGCCCCGCTGGGCCTTTCGGATCAACGACCGCTGGCGCAACGTGCGGACGGTCCGATCGCGAGTGGCGGCGGGGGTGCCGGCCGCGGTGGTCGCGACGTCGATGGACAGCGGTTCGCCGGCCAGCGCCAGCAGCTCGAGCAGACGGCGGGCGGCGGTGCTCAGATCCTCCAGTCGCTGCCGAACGACGTCGTCGATGGCGATCGCGGTCATGGACCCCAGGCGGACGGTGCTCGCGTAGCGCACGAGCTCGGCGATGAAGAACGGCGACCCCGACGCTTCGGAGGCGATGCGTTCCGCGAGCCCGGCCTGGCCGGGCCCGAGGAGGCGGCGGGCGAGCTCGGCGGCGTCACTCGACGACAGCCGGGCGACCGGGACGTGGTCCGCGATCACCCCGAGGGCGCTCTGCAGCCGCTCGAGCTGCGGGTTGGGGCGGGCGTCGGACCTCGCCGCGAGCACCAGGAGCAAAGGCGGCGGCTCCGGTGGCCGCAGCATATCGATGAGCAGGGTCACGGTGTCCGCGTCGACCCACTGCATGTCGTCGATGAACAGGATGATCCGCTGCCGGCGGCCCAGGCGCAAGAAGACCTCCCGCAGGGCCGAAAAGCCGCGGCTGCGGCGCTCCTGCGGGTCTTCGACCTCCATCTCCGCCGGCGCGCCGGCGACGGCGGGCACCCGGCCCAAGACGGGAAACAGCCGCACCAAAGGCGTGACGTCGAGGGGAAGCAGAGCCGCCGCTTCGTCGTTGGCCATGCGGTGCCAGACCCGGCTGAAGTCGTCGACGAGGTCGTCCATCGCCTGGTACGGCACCGTTTCCCGTTCGAAGCACCGCCCCTCGAGGAGCACCATGTCGTCGAGCTGCCGACGGACCTGGGCCACGAACTCCCGAACGAGGGCCGTCTTGCCCATTCCGGAAGGGCCGGTCACGAACACGACCCCGGTGCGGCCGGCCTTCACGAGCTCGAACGCGGCGAACAGCCGAGACAGCTCCGCCGCGCGGCCGGTGAACTGGGTCCGCTGGGCGGTGGAAGAAGAAGAGGTGTTCGACGACAGCGACGGCGGCGTCGAGCCCAGCCCCAGCCGCTCGAGGATCTCCTCGGCTGTCGGTCGATCCTCCGGTCGTCGTTTCAGTAGCCTCACGCACAGCGCGTCGAGATCTTCGGGGACTTCGGGTACCAGCTGCCGCGGCGGGGGCGCCGGTCGGTCCTGTTTGGCGAGGACCATCTTCCACGCCTCACCGCCGAAAGGCAGCTTGCCGGTGAGGGCGCCGTAGACCAGGACCCCGACGCTATACCAGTCGGAGGCGGGCGTGAGCTCCACCTCGCCGGCGGCCTGTTCGGGCGACATGTAGGCCACGGTCCCCACGATGCCGCCCTTCAGCGATTCTTCTTCGATGGACCGCATATCGACGACCAGTCCGAAGTCGAGCAATTTGACTTGCCCTCGGTCGTCGATGAGCACGTTGGACGGTTTGATGTCCCGGTGGAGCTTGCCCGCGAGATGTAGGGCCCGTACGCCCTCGACGAGCTGGGGCAAGACCCGGCGCAGTCGGACTTCGTCGCAAGCCAAAATCGGGGTGGCGACCCGTTCGGTGGGCGCGTCGTCTTCCAGCGATCCGAAGACGTGGACGTCGTGGTCGGTGGCCCCATTGCTGCTCTTGGGACCTACGTCGATGTCGCGGCCGGTGTCCGTGCCGTGGTGTCCGTTGAGGCTGGACGTCTGGGCAGCGAGATATCGGAGGTGGGTGTCCACCGGCGTTCGATTGGGCAGCGGCGGCGGGTACTCCGAGTCGCGCCGACAGTACACGCTGAAGTCGGCCCCGCGGACGAGCTCCATGGTGAAGAAGGATCCCTCCGCGGTGACGTTGAGGTCGTAGAGGCTGACCAGGTTCGGATGGTCGAGATCGACCAGCCGCCGAAACTCTCGTTTGAGTCGATACAGCGAGTCCGAGTCGTCGGTGCGGAACGTCTTCAGGGCCACGTTCTCTCGTCGAACCCCGTCGTGCGCCTCGTACACCACGCCCATGCTGCCGTGGCCGAGGCGCCTGACGATCCGGTAGCGCTCGGTCCCCGCAAAGTCGCCGAAAGGCATCGGAACCTCCCCCGATTACGGTGCAGGCGTGGCGCGGGAAAGACAATGTCCGGTCGGTGTCGCTTGCGCACCTGCTTGGCGGCGGGGGGCTTGCATGGTTTGTTTCGGTGGTGCCTCTACTCCATACTGGTGAGTCCACACTTCTCGGAAAGGATCCCATCCCCGCTGTCCCGGAAAGGTCAGTCGTATCATTACGTTGGCGCGTGCCGACGGGGGCCTGGGGACGATTCGCCGCGCTGGCGCTGGTCGCTTTGGGGTGTGCGGCGGGGGCCGGTGGCCCGGCCGACTCGAGGGACGTCGTGAGTTTCGCGGTTTCGTATCCGCGGTCGGTCGACGAAGGACCGATCGACGGCCGAGTCATCCTTCTCATCGCCGCCGATGAGGCTGAGGCGGAGCCGCGGTTTCGGGTGAAGGTCGGGCCGCAAGCCATCCAGGTCTTCGGGACCAACGTCGACGGACTCAAGCCGGCGGAGGTGGCGACCATCGACGGCGACGCGTTCGGATATCCGCTCGAGGGGCTCGCTGCGCTCCCTCCCGGTGAATACGTGGTCCAAGCCGTCCTTCACCGCTACGAGACGTTCAAGCTCGCCACCGGCCAGCAGGTGAAGCTGCCGATGGACCGGGGGGAAGGTCAGCGGTGGAACCGAGCGCCGGGCAACCTGTACAGCGCACCTCGAAAGATCCGGATCGATCCCGCGACGTCGAAGCCCATCGAGATCACCCTCGACCAGGTCATCCCCCCCATCGAGCCGCCGGCGGATACGGAATACGTTCGCCACGTTCGAATCAAAAGTGAGCGGCTGAGCAAGTTCTGGGGCCGAGACATGTATCTGGGAGCGCACGTCCTCGTGCCTCACGGCTTCGACGACCATCCGGAAGCGCGCTATCCGCTCGTGGTTTTTCACGGGCACTTCCCCGCCGACTTCGACGGCTTTCGACCCCAACCGCCGGATCCCGACCTCGAGCCCGTGTTCAGCGAACGGTTCCAGGTCGAGGGTTACAACCTCATCCAGCAGCAGGAGGCTCACGACTTTTACAAGAAGTGGGTCAGCGATGACTTCCCCCGCTTCCTGATCATCGAGATTCAGCATCCCAATCCGTACTATGACGACTCCTATGCCGTGAACTCGGCCAACCTCGGGCCTTACGGCGACGCTCTCACCTATGAGCTCATCCCTTACATCGAAAAGACTTTCCGAGGGATCGGCGAGGGATGGGCTCGCTTTCTGTACGGCGGCTCGACGGGGGGATGGGAAGCTTTGGCGGTCCAGGTCTTCTATCCAGAAGAATACAACGGCTGCTTTGCTGCCTGTCCGGATCCCATCGACTTTCGGGCCTTCACGTCGGTGGACATCTATGAAGACGACAACGCGTACTACGACGACGGCCCGTTTCACCGAATTCCTCGCCCCGCCCATCGCGACTATCTCGGCCACCTGCAGGCCATGGTGCGCGACTACAATCACCTCGAGCTGGCCCTGGGGGACAAGAGTCGGTCCGGGGATCAGTTCGATATATGGGAGGCGGTCTATTCGCCGATGGGACCCGACGGCTATCCGCAGCGGATTTGGGATAAGCGGACGGGCCGGATCGACAAGAACGTGGCCAACTATTGGCGCGAGAACTTCGACCTTCGTTACATCCTCGAGCGAGACTGGGCGACGTTGGGTCCGAAGCTCGTCGGCAAGCTCCACATCTACTGCGGCGACATGGACAACTACTACCTGAACAACGCCGTGTATCTGATGGAGGATTTTCTGAAGACCACCACCGCGCCGGCCTACGAGGGTGAGGTCGCCTACGGAGACCGCGCCGAGCACTGCTGGAACGGAGATCCGAACCAGCCCAACCACATCTCCCGGCTCCGCTACAACACCATGTACCTGCCGAAGATCCTCGAACGGATCCGCAAGACGGCGCCCGAGGGCGCGGACCTCACCAGCTGGCGCTACTGAAAGATGGGGTCGTCGTCGGCCCATTCGATGCGGTACAGGTCCGTCTCGCTGGACACCACGCGGGCCAGCCACAGGCGGCCGTCCGGTCCGAGGGCGAGCCCGGAGTGGTGATGGAAGCGGTCGAGCGGACCGAGGATGGTTCGCGTTCCGGTGGTGAAGTCCAGCTGAGCCAGGCGAGGGCGGGCGGGGACCGCGCGCTCGACGAACGTGATGTGGTCGCCGTGGGCGATCCAGTTGCGGGCATCGACCGGGGTGAGGTCGGCAACGACCACCGCCTCCGCCCCTTGTGGCCCCCGGCGGCGGTACAGACCGTCTTGCCGGGCTTTGGTGTAGTACAGCCACTCGCCGACCGGCCGCGGCGCGTAGCCCTCGAACAGATCGATTCGTTGCCCGGTGCGCAGGTCCAACGCCCACACCCTGAAGCCTCCCGATCGGTCCGATGCGTAGTAGACCGTGCGTCCGTCGACGCTGAAGGCCGGGGTGCGATCGCGGGCGGGGTCCTCGAATAGCCGGCGAACCCGTCCTCCGCCGGCATCGACGATGAACAGGTCGTAGTCGCCGTCGACGGGGGCCGCGAACACCAGCCGGTCCCCCGACGGCGACCACCGCGGCCCCTGCACGTACGGGCCGCCGAAGCGGGTGAGCTGCACCGCGCGACCGCCGTCGGCCGCCGACGTCCAGATCTCGGCCGCGCCGGATCGGTCGGAGACGAACGCGAGCTGGCCGGCCGCGTTGACGTCGGGATGCCAGTCGAAGTGGGTGGAGCGGACCACCGGCGGCCCCGACGGCCGAAGGCGCCACCCCCCTTCGCTCGCGGGCAGGGCGAAGATGTCGACCTGGGCTCGCCACGCTTCGTACACCGCGACCCCCGCCGCGGCGGTGGGCGCGTCGTGATGACGCCCGGCCGCCGGGACTCGCGCGATTCGACCGCGGCCCAGATCGAGGGTCCAAAGGCCGAACGGTCCCGCGCGGTTCGACGAGAACAGCACGGTCCGGGAAGACAGAAACGTCAGGCCGTGAACCTTGATGTTGTCGACGGTCAGGCGCGCCAGCTGCCCCGACTTCAGCGTGAACCGATGCAGGTCTTCGACCCCCAGGGCCGGGCTTCGGCTGAAGACCAGCGTTTGGCCGTCGGGGGCGAACGCGGGGTCGCCGTCGCCCGGGCCGCGGTCGGGCGGCGGGGGGCCGTCGATCCGGCCCGACCCGAGCTCGATGACGCGGATCGCCCGGGGCGTCGACGAACTCAACCGGTCGACGTACGCGAGCCGGGCCCCGTCCGGAGACCACGCGATCTCGGTGCGGGCGGCGTGTTGGCAGCGAAACAGCCGGCGGGGCGGCCCACCGGTCGCGGCCACCGCGTACACCGCGCAACGACCGTCTTCGGTTCGCGCGAAAGCGATCTCCGTGCCGTCAGGGGAGAAGGCGGGGCTGTGCTCCCGGTCGTCGGTGTCGGTCAATCGCAGGGGCTGGCCTCGGCCCACGGTCACGAACAGGTCTTGGGTTCCGCCGTCGCGGCCGATGTACGCCACGTGGGCCCCGTCGGGAGAGAGGCTGGGGTTCATTTCGTGGCCCGGGGTGGTGGTCAGGGGGCGGATGACCACCGGCGGTTCGGGCGCTGGACGCGGCCATATCGCGCCGATGATCGCCGCCAGCGCCACCGCGACGCCCATTCCGATGCCGACCCATCGCGACCGGGCCCCGAGCCCATCCGCCGGCTGTTCGGGCCCGGGCGCCGCGCGCGGTGGGGTCGGCTCGTCGACGACCAACCGATAGCCGACCTTGGGAATGGTCTCGATCCGCACCCCATGCTCGCCTCGGCCCAAGGTTCGACGGAGGATGGAGATGCACCGCTGCAGCGCGTCGTCGCTGACCGCGGCGCCGTCCCAGACCTTCTCGATCAGGGCCTCGCGCCCCACCGTCTCGCCCGGGGTCCGGCTCAGCGCGATCAGGACGGCCATCACCCGGGGCTCGAGGCGCTCGACGACGTCCCCGTTCCGAACCCGACCCAGCGACGGTTCCACCGACCACGCACCGAGCCGAAGACCCTCGTCCGATTCGACCGCGGCAACCATCGCCTCCGTGATCGCACGCCGCGCCCGCCGCGGACAGCCATAACCCTCAGCCCCGGGGCCGAAGGGCCGTCCTCGGCAAAAAATCAGGTTTCGATCGGCGCGCGATCCGGACCGATGGTCGCCTCGGGACCCATCGTCGGGGCTCGAGGAGGATCTATCCGTGATTCGAGCATCGTTGTTGTTGGCCACGACCCTCACCGCGTGCGGGATGACCGAACCCACCGCCCACGCCTATGACGCGGGTGGTCAAGATGGCCGGGGGGCCGACGGTCGCGCCCCTTTGCCCCGGCGGGCGGCCCTGCAGTTTCGGGTCGACGCGGTGGGACGAGGTCTGAAGGTGGCGGCGGTGGAGCCCGAAAGCCCGGCCGCTGGGGCCGGGCTGCGGGTCGGCGACCAGATCTTGGCGGTCGACGGCCGGACATTCGATCGGGCCT
>JANQQN010000351.1 GCA_028289325.1 Myxococcota bacterium
CGGACGCATTTGCACACCCCTGCAGAAGTCGCGACCGAGCTGTGAGTACGTGGCAGCGCTCGGCGAGGTTCAGTTGTCTTTGCCGAGCTGAGCGCGCAACCTTTGGAGTTCGGCTTCGGCTGCTGCTGCTCTGCCTTCGGCTGCGTCGGCACGGGCGGTCTCAGCGTGCCGCGCTTCGGCTTCTGCTTCGGCTTCGGTGGGCCAGAGGCATGTTCCTTCGGCATCGTCTGCGACCCGAAGTCGCTTGCCACCATCGGTGGTTACTACCCATGCTTTGAGGGCCGGGCTGTACGCTGGCGCCGGGCCCGCGTGCAGCCGCTCCATATCTACGTGATCGCCCGCCGCGAGGCGGCGCCAGATCTGGAGTTCAAATGGCCCTCCAAGATCATCGAGCGTTGGACCATGAAGCTCGGGATCGAAGATCCAAAGCTCCTCAGCCCCCAGGCGCGCCATCCGGGCCGGTCCCTCTTTGTAGTCCTTCGTGGCGTTGGTTTCACTGACGACCTCGATTGCCAGCTTCGGCGGCTGATGCTTCGGCAGCCAAACCCGTAGCGACTTGAGCGCCTCACTTTCCGGCGGTGCAGGCTCGACGAGGATGACATCAGGGTCGACGCCCACGCGGGCGTCGTTGGGGTCCCATCGGCACGCTACGTTGCTCGTCACCAGCGCATTGCGGTCGCGGTATCGGTATCTGAGCGTCAGCTTGAGCAACTCGATGATCGCGTCGTGAAGGAAGGTCTCGGGCACGTCCTCGAGCTCCATGAACCAGCGCTCGTTCTCCTCGAGGCCGTAGCGGAGATGAATGACCGGCGCGCTCGTCATCAATTCAACCCTACATGACTCCACACATTCGGTCTGCTGACGGCGAGGGCGGGTGTCCCGCGAGCTCGATGTTTATGCGGGTTAACACCACATTCTCTTGTCGCACTGCTGTGTCTGCAGACAAGAAGGGACGAACACCTGGCGGTACAGGGTGCTACAGCATGGGACAGTTTGGAACGCCTAACCCAAATCATATCAGCCGTTTACGAGTGATTCCGTAGCCTACGACAACCTTCCCAAGGTTGAAGTCGCGGGTTCGAGTCCCGTTTCCCGCTCTCAATTCCCTAGGGAATCCAATCGGTTGTAAGGGTCGAGGGTGTGGTCGAACCTGGGTTGCACTCCACACTTCGGAGCCCGGTTGCACTCTAGATGGCTGGCGCGATGGACATGAAGGTGTGACTGTTGTCAGCCGTGATAATCGGATGCCCGGAACCCATGGCCTGAGATGACAGATCGGGACTGCATTGGCGATGCGCTCCATGGTGCAGCGACTTCAACAGTGACGGTCGCGACAACAGATAGATGCTTAGTACGACATCTGCCGGTGCACGGAGCGACTGTACGACTACGATTTCGCGGGCCTAGCAAGCGAGATTTGACGGCCGTCTAATAGTTTAAGATGAAGGCGATCCGAGGCTTCGAGAAGGCCGAAGATGCGGACTTGGTGCTCGTTGGTGACCTCGATCCCGTTCACTTCGACGATGTGGTCGTCTTCCTTAAGGCCAAGCTGATCGGCCGGGCTTCCAGGGGTTACGTGAGATACGCACGGACACCGTGGCTCGTCATCAGCGCCGTCGTTCTTGTCAGTTCTCATCGATATGTGCGACATCGAACAGTAAATCTCCATCCCCCATTCGACATGGGTGTTCTGGCGATGGAATGGAAACAGCTCCACATCGGGAATCTGGAGAACTCGGCCCGGCACGACGTCGATATCGAGTCCGTCCCAACCGCCGGCATAACCAGCTATAGGCTCCTCCCAGTGGCGGCTCGGAATGTACATCTTTGCACTTCTTGCCGTCGTCTGAAGCTCGAACCGCCCACTATTATCCGTTGTGACTTTGTCGAAGCCGCAGGCACTGTCACGGCCAAAAACCGTGATCTCCGTGCCGGCGATACCATTGCCCGTTAAAAAATCAATTATGCGTCCGCATATCGTTGCTGGTGGTGCCAAAACCAACTTCAAATGTCGTGTCTCTTCGTTAGATTCGACTTGAGTCCGCATATAGCGGGAGCCATACTCGGATTGGAACTCGAGGAAGTACTTGCCTGGAGAGATGTCGCTGATTCGCCAGCTTCCATCTTCTCTGCAGAAGTAACTGGCGTGTGAGTTGGTCCAACCTCCGCCGTTCAAGGAAAGCAGGAAGGAAGGGCACGGGCGCTTTCCGTCTGGGAGGAGAAGGACGCCGGACAGTGATCCAGGTCGCCCAACGACGCACTCCACGTCAGTACTACCAACCGTGACGTCGTCGACGATGCTGCAAACTACGTCTGGCTGAAAAGCATAGATGCGATAGTGGCCGCGAGACAGGCTTTCGAGCTGAAAGCGGCCGTCCCCGTCGGTGACCGTTATGGTCGGAGTAGAAACACCCAAGCCCAAGAGGGTGGGAATCTGTCGCATCATGTTGGTGATCGTGTCTCGCAGATCGTTGTTGTCTTCGGTGCGCATGCCGACAACGAAGACGCCGGCCAAAGACTGCCCCTCGTCGTCTACCACACGCCCGGCGATCCTTTCATCGGGCCGTACTACGTCTTCTCTGCTGGCGAATGGAGGCGCCGGCACGTCGACAACGACGTTTACAGTGGCCGTTTCACCGGCAACCACCGTCGCTGCAACCAGCGGCAATGCGTCAGATGTGCTTGGTAGTTGGGGCAGCTTCCCCTGCGTCGGACTGACGACATTGACGATGTAGATGCCCGGCAGCAGTCCGTCGATACGGAATCGACCATGACGGTCCGTAGATATGGGTACATCGATTGTTTCGTCAGGTTGCTCGAGCTCAATGGTCGCGCCGAACAATCCGCGGCGTTCGCGGCCGAGGACAACACCTTCAATGGCCCCCGTCCTCTGAAGGGCGAAGAGCACGTTGTCCGGTGAACACCTTGATGGGCGAAGCTGGACGAAGATGGGCTCTAAAGTGCCGAGCCCGTCCGCCTCGGCTGACACGAGATAGTCGCCTGGCGCGAGGCCATCGAAGCTGAATCGACCATCATTGTCGGTGATCACCGTTTCGAGCTGTTTCCCGGCTAAACTCAAGTTGATACGAGCGTTGAAGACGGGGGTGTGGAGATCGTCGACGACTCGCCCCGTAAGTCGAAGACCTCGATGAAGGCGCCAGTTAAACGTCTCTGAATTAGGGCTATCAGTAACAAGTATGCGCTCGGACCCGCGGTGGTAATAGCCTTCACAGGTGAAAAGGGCCCAATATTCTCCCGGCCACAGCCCACCAACTACGACTCTCCCATTCGATACAGTACCCGACCAGCGCCAAGGCGGACGTTGTGCAATCAGCGTGACGTAACCGGACTCACACGTCTCCCTTGAATCGACGATCGATAGGATGCCTTCTATTCGATGTCCGGGATGAACTTGGACCTCCACGGGACCGACGTCATCACTATATGAGACGACAAAGCTTCCTTGCGTATGGCCCACCCAATCGAGACTCGACGCACACAACGAGTAGCGACCGGGCTCGACGTCGTCGAAGCAGAAGGTGCCGTCGGCGTTGGAGAACCGGCTGTGTCCACCCGTTAGCGCTGCTCCCATCGTTAGCAACGTCATGAACATGTACTGAGCTGGAAGCAGCGTGACTTCGACACCCTCGATAGGCGTTTGCTGCGTCGCCATCACCACGCGGCCGTGGACCCTCGAAGCTTGAGCAAGCGTGAGTGCCAGCCGGTGACCGGGAACCGGGGCGGACACCTCTTCAGCCTCGAGGAATCCCGAACAAGTAGCAAGCAGCTCAGCACGGCCGTCCTGCTTCACGCAGAGGTCGAAACGCCCGGCTTCGTCGGTCACGCCAAAGGCCAGCAAACCATCGCCGTCGGCAGTGTTGGTCGCGTATGCACACACTGTGGCGCCAACGACGACCGTCCGAGCCGGGTCCTGGACGACGCCGCGAAGCGAATGCCCCCCGTTGACAAGCCACAGATTGACGGCTGCAGGAGCTTCGCTGCGCAAATCCACCGCGACATAGGAAGTGTCCCCAGCGTTAGCGGCTACGAATCCCGACAGGATCGCGGATACGGTGTATGCGTCCGGCTCCAAAAGCGGCGTCTCGAACGTACCCTCGTCATCGACACGTAGGGCGGCCACACGAGCTGTTTGCCGGGGCGGCTCGGCGCGTCGCAGGATGTGAACCCAAGCACCCTCAACGGGACCGCCGTCCACTCGTCGAATGATGCCGGTCAGCTTTGTACCGCCGCTCTTGGGGGCGAATGGCCAGTTCCCGTTCGGGAGGATCGGAGCAGTTGTGCTCATCGACGTCACAGGGTCAGTCACGACTGCGGCTCCGACGCATCGTGGAGATCTGGCGCGTCGTCAGGTTGGGCGAATGCGTCGAATTGGGCAGCGTGCAACTGTCTACTCGTATGGACTGATGGACACAGGGCATTGCCGATCTGCGCTGCAGGTTTTGCGGAAACATGGAAACGACTTGAGCTTTCTTGTTGAGTGACGGTTCTCGTCAGGTTCGACATGACGATTGTGGTCACATAGGCGTTCCGGCGAAACTGAGGCAGGCGTGCTTGCCACTTCGATAGGAGTCTGTTGCCTGGGCGAACGTACAGCCGGGGTCGAGCATGAGTTCCGAAACCTTGGTTGCAGAACCCGGGACCGACGATCACGCGCCAACGACAGCACCTGATCATCGAGACTACGTAACTGGAGCGTGGTTGAACTTCGACGTCATTCGAAGGTCCCGCTTCCTGGGGACCTGCGAGTCCGCTACGGCCAATACGCCGGTCGTCCTCCGCACTACTTAGGCTACCGGTCGAGCGCACGCCTTTGGTCGCTCGCCCCTCACTTGCCTCGCTGTCCTCGACTGCACGGTCGCTCTCTTGCCTGGGCTTTGTCTTCGGCGGCGCGCTCTGGGGACCTCAAGTCCGGCGATCTCTTGAGCTTTTCCATGCTACATTGTTGGCACAATCGGCGTCCGGGGCTCCCTAAGGGGTTCGGATCAGGAGCGTCTTCGTTACTAGACTCCGGGGTTTATCCAATAGTCGTGGGTTCGAGCCCAACGGGGCCATCACCCGGAATCGTATCTATCCGGTTTCGCTGGGTTTATCTGCACTGTGTTAGCTTGCCTTGGAGCGACGGTGGTGCCAAGCGTCCGAGGGGCCCATTGATGTGCTTTTGGTCGGCGTCCGGCCCTGTGCGACCACCGACAATCGGCCCTCCAGGGGTCGGCTGGAAGAGAAGATATGAGGGCCAAGCATATCTCCAGCTGACCGGTCTCGCAGCCACCAACGGCCCTGCTTGGCTGTACGGCTTGGCATCGATAGCCTGCCGGTCGTAGCGGAATCGACTTTCTTGCCCCTTCGGGCGTGCTCATTCGTCTTCATATTGGAGGCGCGATTCGCATCATGAATGATGGTGATGAGCTCACTGAGGCCTATCGGCTTTGCTTCTGCGTCATACGTAACAAGCGCCGCCGCATTGTCGGCGATGACGCCGCAGCTGATGAGCTCGCCCAGGATGTGTTCGCGCAGCTATGGGCCAAGCGATGGGCTTTATGAGCGCCACAGGCGATTCTGTCTTGGCTCTACCGAGTGGCCCATCGAGCGGCGATCGACCATCTTCGTCGCCGCCAACTTGAGGGCCGGCTGACTGACTTGATGCCTGCTCGCGAGCAGTCGGAGCCTAGCGCCGACGAAAGGGTCTGCGCGCACAGGTTGCTGGAGTTCCTGTTCGCCGCGCTTCCGTCCGATGACCTCGAAATTCTCCTGCTTAGTCGCTTGGACGGGATGAAGCAGGATGAAATCGCGGAGGTCATGGGACTACGGAGCGGCGGCGGGCGCGAGGTTCGACGTCGCCTGAAGTATGCGGACGATGCCCTTCGGCGTCTGTTTCCGCCGGAATAGGGGAATGGTCATGAGCGAAAAGCACCCATCCTTCTTCGCGCTCGACGCTGTTGCGGTAGGGGCCGAACGTCAGAAGCCATCATCGAGCATATTGCAGGCTGCGAGAGATGTTCGGCGTACCTGGCGAGCTTCAAAGAGTGTGCGAGTGTTTCGTTGGCTGCCGTGGCCGTCCCGGTACCGACCGAGTCCGTGGTGGAGCCGGTCGCCGTTACCGGCACCTCGGCCGTGGTTCACGAGTGCCCGCTACCCACTTCAGAGTTGAGCGAGGTCGTTCGAAGATATGTTCTCGTATCTACGCCGACGCGGGTGAGGATGATGGCGGCGAAAGGCATCTCGCCGATGCCTCCCAGAGACGTGGTCACGCCCCAGTTTGTGCTCACCTTCGACCCCGACGCGAAGGTCTCAAACAGCGCCAGCAGCGCGCTGCTGAAGATCGACGATCGCCTGGCCAGGTCCGTTCTCGGCGATACAGCAGTGAGCTCTCACGTCCTCGGTTACCTCGCCCGTGGGGTCGTGAACAAGGATGGGCTCGCCGAGCAGCTACTGCTCAATCCCGCTGCCCCAAGCGAAGCGTTCGTGGCTATCGCGGGCGCTGCGTCCGAGCGGATCTGCAAGATCATCGCCAATAACCAGCAGAAGATCCTCGATGCGCCCGAGATCGTGTGCGCGCTCTACGACAACCCCAACGCGCTCGCCAGCACCAAAGACCGAGTTCTCGACTTCGTCGTCCGCAGCGGCTTGGTCATCGAAGGCTTCAAACCCTGGGAAGATGCTTACTTCCGCCTCGGTGGCAAGGAGCGCAAAGACATCGCAGCAACGGTCGTTCTGCCCGCGGGCTACGAGCGCTTACTTGACGAGTCTACCGAGCGCCGCCTGATCGCCGAGGACGAGGATGCGGTCGACGAGCTCGATGACAACCAATCCTTGGACGTCATGCTCCGCAGCCTGAATGCCGCTCAGAAGATCGCGCTCGCGACTAACGGTAACCGCTCCGCTCGCTCGGCCCTTCTGCGAGATACGAATCGGCTGGTGGCCCTCGCCGCCATCACCTCCCCGTCGATCACCGAGTCTGAGGTCGTCGCCGCCGCGCAGTCGCGAACCGTGCATCAAGACGTCATCGCGCACATCGGGCGGGACAAAAAGGCGAACTGGATCCGCAACTACTCGATCAAGAAGGCGTTGGTCGAGAATCCCAAGTATCCGCTTCCCGACGCGATGAAGCTGGTCCCGACCTTAAACCCGAGCGACCTTAAGATGGTCGCCAAGTCTAGGATGGTTCCCGTGGGGGTGCGAAACCTCGCCACGAACCTCGTTCGGGCGAAGAGGCGCTAGACGCAAGACAGCTGTCCCAACTACGGGAGCCTTTCTGGGTCTTGATGACGAAGGATCGCGACGATCTCCACCACGTCACCTACGAGCCGGTAGTAGACGCTCTCCGCCCCGCACACGCTGCGCCGGTACCCCTTCCTGATGTGGTCGACGGCCGGATACATGTTTGGGTGCTCGGCAAGTCGTTCGAAGTGTTCGAAGAACGCCATGAAGTAGGCATCCGCTTTTTCTTCACCATGGCGCTCAACGCCCCACTGGTGGATGCGAATCAGATCCTCTTCGGCGTGTTTTGTTAGCCTAAAGCGACCCATCGCGGCGCAGCGCCGCCTTTGATGCAGCGAGGATTTCTTCTGGGGTACGGTTCGAGATTCCGCTGGCTTCAGCCTTGATAAGGATGGCGCGGACGGCTTCGACTTCCGCCACTCGTTCCTGCTTTTCGCGGATCGCCTCGCGGATGACTTCGCTATCCGTCGCGTACCTGCCATCCGCGACCTGAGCCTGAATCCAAGCTTCCTGCTGCTCGGTGACCGTAATACTCTTCTTGATCATTCCGCCTCCAGTAACGCCTGTGGTGGTACAAAATACTACCACATGGCGTATCCGGAGGGCAGTGCTGCGGGCCTGAGCGCTCCCGACTCGCCCCTCCACCGAGCGCTCGGTGGGAGCATATACCCTTTAGTGTCGGCGATAGCAGTCACCGAAGACGACGAGCCGGGTGTTGCCAAGGGTGTTGCCGCAACTGAGACAAATCGGAACGGAATGGGACAGCATGGAACACTCAAGCTCAATCAATTCAGCTATTTACCAGTGATTCCGTAGATCAGTGTGAGCTTCCCAAGGTTGAAGTCGCGGGTTCGAGTCCCGTTTCCCGCTCTTCGAAGGTTCCTCCCCGAGACGCTCGACCGTTAGCTATTAAAAAGATCAGGCGGCTGTTCTAGGGCCTCACGAAGAATGCGCGGGTGGCGCGCGGCGATGCGCAGCAGACTGACCGCTGAGCCCTCCGGCGAACGCCTGCCCTGTTCCCAGTTCCGGAGCGTATGAACGCTGATCCCCATCGCCTTAGCGAAGAGCTCCTGCGTGAGGCCGGTGAAGCGTCGGAGCGCTGCGATATCTTCGCCCGAACGGAAATCGCCTTTGATAAATCGACGCCGCAAGTGGGCAGGTATAGCACGTTCGAAGTCGGATTCGTTGAGCTCTGGGATTTCAGTCATCTCGCAGTACTCCTGTCAGGTACTCTGCCAGCAGGGCTTCCTCACGAGGGGTCGCCCA
>JANQQN010000372.1 GCA_028289325.1 Myxococcota bacterium
ACATGGGCGCGCTCCTCGCGGGCACCAAGTTCCGAGGCGACTTCGAAGAGCGGCTCAAAGGCGTGCTCGCCGAGATCAAGAAGCGGCCTGACGCTATCCTATTCATCGACGAGATCCACACCGTGGTCGGCGCTGGCGCCACCCAAGACGGCTCTCTGGACGCCGCAAACCTCATCAAGCCCGCGCTACAGAACGGCGAGCTGCGCTGCATCGGCAGCACCACCCACAAGGATTACAAGGCGTCGATCGAGAAGGATCACGCGTTGGCGCGGCGGTTTCAAAAGATCACCGTCCGTGAGCCGACGATCGATGAGACCTTCCAGATCCTGCAGGGCCTTCGCCCCCACTACGAGGAGCATCACAGCGTCCAGTACACCGACGGCGCGCTGCGCTCGGCGGCGGAGCTGTCGTCGAAACACATCAACGAGCGCTTTTTGCCCGACAAGGCGATCGACGTGATCGACGAGGCCGGGGCCGCTCAGCGCCTTCAGCCGGAGGATCAGCGCAAGACGAAGATCCATCCCAGCGACATCGAAACGATCATCTCGAAGATCGCGCAGATTCCGCCGAAGTCCGTGTCCAGCGACGATCGGGCCGCGCTCGCGAGCCTGGAAAAGGAGTTGAAGCTGGTCATCTTCGGCCAAGACCCGGCGATCGAAGCGCTGGCGCAGGCGATCAAGCTCAACCGGTCTGGCCTGGGGTCCCCCGAAAAGCCGGTGGGTTCGTTCCTGTTCGCCGGCCCCACCGGGGTCGGAAAGACGGAGCTCGCCAAACAGCTGGCCCGGGTCATGGGCGTCGAGTTCAAGCGCTTCGACATGTCCGAGTACATGGAGAAACACACGGTCTCGCGGCTGATCGGCGCCCCTCCGGGGTACGTCGGCTTCGATCAGGGCGGCCTGCTGACCGACGCGGTCCGCAAGACGCCCCACTCCGTGGTTCTGCTCGACGAGATCGAAAAGGCCCATCCGGATATCTACAACGTCCTGCTCCAGGTGATGGACCACGCGACCCTCACCGACAACAATGGGCGACAGGCCGACTTCCGGAACGTGGTGCTGATCATGACCACCAACGCGGGGGCGAGAGAGATCGCGGCCAACAAGATCGGGTTCAAGCGAGACGATGAGGTTCCGGACACGAACAAAGCCCTGGAGCGAACGTTCAGCCCCGAGTTCCGCAATCGACTCGACGCGATCATTCAGTTCGCCCAGCTGCCGGAGAAGGTGATTCTCGAGGTCGTCGACAAGTTCATCAACGAACTCGACGTGCTGCTCGCGGACAAGAAGGTCACCATCGACCTCAGCCTCGACGCGCGCCAGTGGTTGGCCGACCGCGGCTACAGCAAGCAGTACGGCGCTCGTCCGATGGCCCGGGTGATCCAGGAGCATATCAAGCGCCCCCTCGCCGACGAGGTCCTGTTCGGACGCCTCACCAACGGCGGTCACGTCGAGGTGACGGTGAAGGGCGAAGGCGACGACGCCGAGCTGGAGATGACGTTCAGCGAGACGGGCAATCCCAGCGAGAACGGGCCTCAGCCCAAAGAGCAAACGCCGGCCTGAGGCAATCGGGCTGAATAAGGCGCCGTTGGCCCTCAACCGCGCAGGGCGAGATCTCCGCCCTGCGCCGTTTCCTTTGCAGCGATACCGAGATCTCGAAGTCTGCAGGCGGAGCCACGCTCTGGTCTTGCGCGTCTACCCGCTCACGAAGAGCGTCGACATCGCTCGGAACCGCCTCTGCGAAAAGGTCGGTTTGCGTTCGCGGCCTGACGAAGAGCCGAGCCGCGTCGATCGTGCCCGCTTTCAACTGCCGACTGTCGACCTGTCGACCGTCCCGAATCAGCGCGAACGTCGCCGGACGCAACGTCAAGGGGATCTTCGCAACGCGGAAGTTAGAAGCTAGTTGGGGGCCCCGCCGTTCCATTTCTCGTCGCGCAGGTAGATCGTCTGGGTGGGGAACGCGAACTCCAGGCCGTGGGCCTCGACGAGCTCCATGATCTTGAGCATGAGCGTCTCCTGGACCTTCAAGTGGGTCACCCAGTGGGTGGAGACGGTGAAGCAGTACACTCGAATGTTGAGACTGGTGGCGCCCATGTCCACGAAGTGGACGAACTGAAAGCCGCGGTCGAGACCTTCGTGGCTATCGATGAGCGCCCGCAACGCCTCCACCAGCTTCTGAATTTGCGCCGCCTTGGTCTCGTACGTCACGCCGACGGTGATGTCGATCCGGCGCTTGGGACGGGCCGAATGGTTGGTGATCGCGGTCGTCGAAAACGTGGAGTTGGGGACGGTGACCAGCGACTTGTCGAAGCGCCGAATTCGGGTGGTGCGGAAGCCGACCTCCTCCACGTCGCCTTGAATACCGTCGAACTCGACCCAGTCGCCGACCTGGAACGGTCGGTCGGTGAAAATCACCACCGAACCGAACAGGTTGGCGACGGTGTCCTTGGCCGCCAACGCGAGGGCGAGACCACCGACGCCGAGACTGGCGAGTAGACTGGTCACCGAGTAGCCGAGGTTCTGAACCACCATCACGAAGACCGTGACCCCGATCAGCACCTTCGCCGTCTTCCGCAACAGAGGCACGATCTGATCGTCGAGCTTGGAAGAGGTCTTCTCGGACAGCCGAGCCATGGCCAGCGTCGCCACGTCGATCAGCCGGAACAGCACCCACGCCACGGTGCCGGAGATCGCGATCTGGAGGCCCTGGAAGGCGACCGTCCGCACGTCGAACGGCTCCTCCGGTAGCTCGAGGAACCCGAGCGCGAAGTACCAAAGGACAAGCTGGATGGCGACCGACAGCGGGGTCGGCATCATCGCGACGAGGTCGTCGTCCCACTGCGCCTTGGTTCCTTCGGCAAGCGAAGCCAGCGATCGCTTAAAAAGACCGACAATCAACTTGCGGCTCAGGAAGCCGAGGAAGATGATGACCGCGGCGATCGCCAGGCGCCAGATAGGCACGCCCCAAAGGATCGGTGTGGTGAACAGCTCCAAGAAATCCGACACGGCGGCGGGGACGATACCTCGGGTCAGGACCGAGTCAAGTCGCCAGTGGCGGATCCCACTGCGGAGCTGAGTCTCAAGACGAGGGAAGCGTCGCGAACGCCGGGTGATTCGGGTCACCGCCGGCCAGGATGAGGGCCATCAACAGCGGTGGGTAGGTGAGCACTCGCCGACCGTTCACCACGACCATCGGCGTTCCACGAATATCAAACCGAGCCGCGTAGTCGATGTCTTCGCGGAGCTGAAGGGCGGTCTTCTCATCGTCGAGACACGACGCGAGGCCTCGCGCCGCCTGCGTCCCGATCAGCTCGGCCACCAGCTCGTGGACCCGCGGCACCGTCAAGCTCGATTGCTCATGGAACATCTGCCGACGTAACGATTCGTGCTTCGGCGAGCCCTGCGTGCAGATGAGGGCCTTGGCGGCCACGCATCGAACGTGGGGACCTTTTCGCCCCGGAGCGGGCAGCGCGGGGTTGCAGGCCCCATTCAGCGGGAACAGTCGAGATTCGAGACGGAACGAGCGCTCGGGAAGCTGGGTCGCCAACCGATGCAGCGACTCGGCCAGGGTCGCGCAGTGCGGGCACTTCATATCGCTGAAATCGACGATCCGAACCGGCGCCGAGTCGGCGCCGCGAAACGGACGCGGACTCAGGTCCGGCAGCGCGGGCTCGGGGGCCGCCCGATATGCCGCCAAGGCTTGCCCCAACATGCGGCGGGCCGGAGGGGCCAAGGAGGCCAGGTACCGCCCCAGCAGCCCCTCGGCGGGCGCCGATGACGATACGGCTTCCGCCGCCGGCTCGGGTTCGGGAAGGGTCACCTCCTCCGTCGCGCCGGGCACCGGCGTCGACCGGCCTGGGCCCAACAGCGCGAGATACCCGACGATCCCCGCCGCCATGAGCACGCCGACCGCGGACCGGAGGGCCGACCCCTTGGGCCGAGACGGGAATGTGGTGCCGGACAGCCGCCAGGTCAGGACCCCGTACACCCCCACGAGGGCGTAGGTCGTCCAACAGGTTAGACACACCTGCCCAAGGGACAGGCTGTAGGCGGCCAGCGCCGCCGACGTCGCCACCCCGCTTGAGGCGACGATTTGAACGGCGGCCGCCGAGGCCGGACCGTCCGCGCGCTGCAATCGGTCGCTGACCGCCCATAGGCTCGACAGGACGGCCAGGAGCGCCCACAGCAGCCCCCAGCCGGCGACCGGGACCCCGGTCAGGGCCTGCCATTGTTTGGCCATCGGCGCTTCCCAGACCGCAATGCAGTTGAAGACCTCGTCGATGGAGCAAAACGACTCCTGGCCGAGGTTGGCGAGCAGCAGCTCCATCCATTGGAACACCGCGAGGCCTCCGCACGCCGCCGCGGCCCCCACCAGGCCCGCCATCGACCACGCAGCCGAAGTGTTCAGGGCCGACGACCGGGCCGGTGATGTGTTTTGCGCGCGCGCGCCCTTCGTCGATCGAGCCATCTGTTCCTCCGGGTC
>JANQQN010000454.1 GCA_028289325.1 Myxococcota bacterium
CAACGTGCCGCCCCCGATGCAGAGCGCACCCCCACCGCCGGGCCCCGCCGTGGGTCCCAACGGGGAGGAGATTCCGCTCATGCCGGTGCCGGCCCACGGCGAAGACGGAATGCCCGTGCGGCCGCTGGTCTTCGCCAAGCCCCTCCCCCGCGGTCCCGACGGCAGCGCGATGGAGACGCCGGAGCGATCCTTGTCTCGGGAGCACTTTCAGCGGGGCGTCGCCCTGCTCGGCCAGGGGAACTTCTCCAACGCCGAGGAGGCGTTTCGCGACGCGGTAGCGCTGTGCGCGGAGGAGCACGTCTACCTGATCGGCTTGGCTCGAGCCATCTACTACAACCCCGCCTACGCGGCGGAAGGTAAGGTGCCCGTGCTCAAGTCGATCGTGAGCCGCGCCGATCACCTGGCGCCCGACGACAAGCGGGTCTCGACGCTCAAGACGTGGGTCAACCACGCTGAGTCCCAGATGCCGGCCATGATGTAGGTTCGACGTCCTGGGTGGCGCCCGGGGCGGGAAGACTCTGGCTTGAAGACTCGGGCCAGCGCCGGCCGACGCCGCCACGGGGCGCGAAAAGCGCCCCGTCCCGCCATCAGATTTCGGACAGGATCTCGGCGCGCTTGGCGGCGTATTCGTCGTCGGTGATGACGCCTGCCTCCTTGAGCGCGTCCAGCTTCTTGAGACGATCGACCATGCTCGGCTTCTCCTGGGGCGCCGCTTCGGCCGGCGGCTGAGGCGCGGCCGGCTGGCCGCCGCCCTGCACCACGCCCCCCATCACCGCGCCCCCTGGCCCCGGAACGCCGACCCCAACCCCGGCTTGCGGCGTCGCGCCTTGCTGACCGCCGCCCATCATCGAGGCCATTTGATTGCCCATGTTCATCCCTGCCGCGAGCCCCATGCCCGCCCCGGCCATGCTGTTCGGCGCCTTCGCCGCGTCGGGAATCGCGTTGGCCATCTGGTAGGCCGTGTACTGCTGCATGTTGCCGAGAATCGCCATCTCGGACCGCTTATCCAGGACCTTCTCGACCGCCGGGGGAAGGGAAATGTTCTCGATGATGAAGGTGGGCACGTCGAGACCGAGCTCGGCGAAGTCGGTCTTGATCGTAGGCAGAACCTTTTTCGCGAGCTCGTCATAGTTTCCGGCCAGATCGAGGGCGGGGACCTGAGCCTCGCCCAGCGCCGAACTGAACCGAGACACCATCGTTCGCTTCAACTGCCCGACGATCTCGTCGACCTCGAACTCCCCGTCAGTGCCAGACACGTTGCGCAGCAGCTTGGCCGGGTCGTTGACCTTGAGGGTGAAGATTCCGAACGCTCGGAGCCGAATGGGCCCGAACTCTGGGTCGCGGAGCATGATCGGGTTCTGGGTGCCCCACTTCAGGTCGGTCACCTGGGTCGTCGCGATGAAGTAGCACTCGGCCTTGAACGGCGAGTTGAATCCATACTTCCAACCCTTGAGGGTGGCCAGGACCGGGAGGTTCTCCGTGTTCAGGGTGTAGGTGCCCGGTTCGAACACATCAGCCATCTTGCCTTCGTTGACGAAGATCGCACTTTGGCCCTCGCGAACGATCAGTTGGGCGCCATTCTTGATCTCCTGCCCGCGCACGGGAAAGCGGTAGACGAGGGTCTCATTGCCATCGCCGAGCCACTCGATGATCTCGATGAACTGTGAGGTGATGCGATCCCAGATGGCCATGTATCCGCGACTATACGCACCCTCTCGCCGATGTAAACGTCCGCCGCCGGGCCGAAGGTGCTATTGGTGGCCGCGGTGACCGAGACGCTAGAGGTGCACGCATCCCGCGGACGGCTGCGATTCGCGCTCGTCGCCCCCGCGCCCGACGGCGTGCAGCGCATCCCGATCGTCGACACCCTCCTCGTAGGAAAACATCCTTCGAACGATGTCGTGTTAGAAAGCCAGGGCGTCTCTCGATACCACCTCGAGCTACGGGCGGAACCGACGTGTGTGCTCGTCCGCGACGTCGGCTCGAAGAACGGTACGTTCTTCGACGGCGCCCGGATCACCGAAGCTCGTCTCGGACCGGGCACCTCTTTTCGCGTCGGGGGCCTACAGGGCGCCGAACTGCTCATCGAAAGCGACGGGGCCCCCGTCCTGGCGCCGTCGGCGGCGACCCGGTTCGGACCGTTGACCGGCGAGTCCAAGAGCATGCGAGCGGTATTCGCCCTCCTCGAGCGAACCGCGTCGTCGCGCACCACCCTCCTCATTCGCGGGGAGACCGGAACCGGCAAAGAGCTGGTGGCCAAGGCCGTGCACGCCGCTTCTCCTCGCGTCGACGCCCCCCTGGTCGTCGTCGACTGCGGCGCGATCCCCGAGCCCCTCATCGAGTCGGAGCTGTTCGGCCACGTCAAGGGAGCCTTCACCGACGCGGCGACGGACCGGGTCGGGGCCTTCGAGCGCGCCGACGGAGGGACTCTGCTCCTGGACGAGGTGGGAGAGCTTCCCATCCATCTGCAACCCAAGCTGCTACGGGCGGTCGAGGACCGCTCGGTGCAGCGGGTCGGCGACGGCGCTCGGCGCCCGGTCGACGTTCGATTGCTCGCCGCCACCAACCGCGACCTCACGACCGAAGTGAGCGCAGGGCGGTTTCGTCAAGACCTGTTCTTTCGGCTCGCGGTGGTCACCGTCGAGCTTCCTCCGCTGCGGGAGCGAGGCGGCGACGTTCTCCGCCTCGCGGAGCAGATGTTGGAGGAGCTCGGCCTCGATAGCGAGCTGGTTCGAAACGAGCGGCTGAAAGCCGCCTTGCTCGGATACCAGTGGCCGGGAAACGTTCGAGAGCTCCGCAACGCGATCGAACGCGCCGCTCATCTGGGCGCCGAACACGCGGTGCCCATGGCCGCGGTGGCGCCGGACCGCCCCCCCGACGTCGACGACCTCCCCTTCAAAGAGGCCAAGGAACGGATCGTGGCGTCCTTTGAACGGGCGTACGTGGAGCGGCTCCTGGAGCGCCACGGTAAGAACATATCTGCCGCCGCCCGCGACGCGGATATCGACCGCAACTACCTGTACCGTCTGCTGAAGAAACACGGCCTTTCTCGGCCGTAGTTCAGAACGCCCGACTCGACACCGACGAGGTGGTAACCGGAGGATCACGCAACGCTTCGACGACACGTCGGGCCGCCTCGTCGGCCGCGCGTTGCAGCGCCCGTCGCGCCGTGCCGTCGAGCGATTCGAGCCCCCCCGGTGGCGACAAAAACGGGGTCGTGCCTACGAAGTGGCGCCGCCACCGAGTCGCGCCCGATGGCTCGATGACCTCGGCCATCAAACGAATCTGCGCGTCGTACTGGCCGGCCCGCAGCGCCGGCTCACTGAACGATGACAGCCGCGCCTCGGCCTGCACCACCCACACCCGAAGCCTCACCGCCGACCGAGTAGAGGTCCCGGTGCCCCCTTCTCGGAGCGCTCGATGGAGGGCCTGTTCGACCACCGGCAGCGCGTCGACCGCGGGAACCTCGCCCTGCACGGCCTCGAGGATGACCGGAGTCGACAGTCGCAACGCACGATAGCCACACCCCGCGGTCCCCAGCAGGAGCGCGGCGACGAGGAGGCGGATGAAGCTGGTCCCAACGGTGGCGCGTCGGTCAGTGGTCGAGCAGATGGTGCAGGCCGGCATCGTCGCACAGGCTCTTGGCAACCTTGAGGTAATACATCCGGTCGCGGTCCCCGAGGGACACCCGCTCGATCTCGTCGAACTTGCGGCGGAGGTCCGCGACATCCTCGGGCGTCATCAGCTCTCGCGCCGGTTCGAAGATGTAGGTCTCCTCTCGAATGAGATGGTCTCGTGAGACCCGCAGATAGAGATGGGCGGCCCGCAGCACCTTCTCCCAGTCGCCGTCGCTGATGCCGTTGACCAGGTCCCACGTCAGCTGATGAGACCGACCGTGGTCCTTTGCGATCATGGCAAGCGGGCCTTCTTCGACCGGCTCGTACCGTTGCGCCAGCGGAAAGAGGGCCTCCTCTTCTTTCTTACGGTGGCACTGGTCTTCGTAGTTGCCGATGAAATCGACAACCCGTTCCCAAAAATCGGGGCGCAGCGGTCCGTTGACGCTGAGATGTCGAGCTTCGCGCTCCATCGCCGCCAAGACCGCGTCCATGATGTGGTGCTCGCCGAGAAGCTCGTTGATAGGATCTTGTTCCCGGGGAACGCCGAGGCCGGCCTTGGCCTCTTTCGTCCACTGCATGAAGTCGAGCTCGTAAGACGAAAGTGGAATAATGTCCGCCGTACCCATTCGTCTCACTCCCAAGTTAACCGGCTCGTTAGCCGAACATTCCTGTCTTTAGAGGGTCTTCTAGTCGACCGCAAGAAATGAGGCGGCGAGCCCGACGAAGGCCACCGCGGCGGATACGCCGAACGCCCACCGGCCCCGCGCTTGATGTCGATGCACGTCTTCGGGCCCGATTCGGCGCGAAAAAATCGTTCCTGCGATGAGCCCTACGGCGAAACCCACCAAGTGCGCGAGCACCGCCACCCGACTGCCCGAGCTCGTGACTGGGGTCATCGCCCCCGGGGCCAGCAATACGATGACCCCCAGGGCGCGAAGCCGTGCTCGCCGCGGCAAGACCGCCTGCCCCGCGCGCGCCCATTCACCGTGTAGCCACAGGCCCACCAGGCCGTAGATGCCTGCGCTCGCCCCGAGAACCGACGCGCCGGGAGACAGGTAGGCCTCCGCCGCAATCCCGAGCATCGAAGCGCACAACCAAACCGCCGCCGTGGCCCCGATGCCATGGGTCCCGAGGAGGACGAAGCCCAGCAGGAGGCCGAAAGCGAGGTTGCCGAGGAAATGCAGCGTGGACCCGTGGACGAAGCCGGCCGCAACCACGTTGCCCGAAAAGCGGAACCCGTCCCACGACAGGGCGAGCGCCCGCACTCGCTCGAAGCCGCC